>JABFXA010000159.1 GCA_013361955.1 Nocardioidaceae bacterium | reverse complement strand
ACTCCCCGCCCGCGCGCCTGGTCGTGCTCGTCTCCGGGGCCGGCACCAACCTGCAGGCGCTGCTCGACGCGGCGGCCGACCCGGCGTACGGCGCCGCGGTGGTCGCGGTCGGCGCCGACCGGGACGGGATCGAGGGGCTGGCCCGCGCCGAGCGCGCCGGGATCCCGACGTTCGTGCACCGGGTCAAGGACCACCCGACCCGTGACGCCTGGGACGCCGCCGTCACCGCGGCCTGCCGCGAGCACGCGCCCGACCTGGTGGTGTCGGCCGGGTTCATGAAGCTCGCCGGCCCGACCTTCCTCGCGGAGTACGCCGGCCGCTACGTGAACACCCACCCGGCCCTGCTCCCGTCGTTCCCCGGCATGCACGGCGCCGCCGACGCGCTGGCGTAAGGCGTGAAGGTCTCCGGCGCCTCCCTGTTCGTCGTCGACGCCGGCGTCGACACCGGCCCGATCGTCGCGCAGACCACCGTCCCGGTGGAGGACGACGACGACGTCGAGACGCTGCACGAGCGGATCAAGGTGGCCGAGCGGGCGATGCTCGTCGAGACCGTCGGCCGGATGGCCCGCGAGGGCTTCACGATCACCGGCCGCCGGGTGCGGCTCGGCGGGAGCGCGGGCTAGGCTGCGGCCACACGACTGGCGCAGGTGGGCAACCACCAGGGAGTGACCGTCGAGCGCATCGAACGCCTGGGTGCCTCATCCGACGAGACGAGGAGCATCCCTTGCCTGAGCAGCCTGACCACGACCGCCGTCCCGTCCGGCGGGCCCTGGTGTCCGTCTACGACAAGTCCGGCCTCGCCGAGCTCGCCACCGCCCTGCACGAGGCCGGCGTCGCGCTGGTCTCCACCGGCTCGACCGCCGCGCGTATCGCCGACGCCGGCGTGCCGGTCACGAAGGTCGAGGACCTCACCGGCTTCCCCGAGTGCCTCGACGGCCGGGTGAAGACGCTGCACCCGCGGGTGCACGCCGGGATCCTCGCCGACCTGCGGCTGGAGTCGCACCGCGAGCAGCTCGAGGAGCTCGGCATCGAGCCGTTCGACCTGGTGGTCTCGAACCTCTACCCGTTCACGGACACCGTGATGAGCGGCGCGACGCCCGACGAGTGCATCGAGCAGATCGACATCGGCGGCCCGTCGATGGTGCGCGCGGCCGCGAAGAACCACCCCTCGGTCGCGATCGTCACCTCGCCCGCGCAGTACGACGCGGTGCTGGGCGCGGTCCGCGAGGGCGGCACGACGCTGGCGCAGCGGCAGCGGCTCGCCGCGGAGGCGTTCGTGCACACCGCGACGTACGACGTGCACGTGGCGTCGTGGATGGGCAACGTCGTCTCCGACACCAGCGACGGCACCGGCTTCCCGGCGTGGGCGGGCGCGACCTGGGACAAGGCCGCCGTGCTGCGCTACGGCGAGAACCCGCACCAGCCCGCGGCCCTCTACACCTCCGGCTTCGCGCCCGAGGGCGGGTTGGCGCAGGCGACGCAGCTGCACGGCAAGGAGATGTCCTACAACAACTACGTCGACTCCGACGCGGCCCGGCGGGCGGCGTACGACTTCGACGAGCCGGCGGTCGCGATCATCAAGCACGCGAACCCGTGCGGCCTCGCCGTCGGCGCCGACGTCGCGGAGGCGCACCGCAAGGCGCACGCCTGCGACCCGGTCTCGGCGTACGGCGGGGTGATCGCGACCAACGCCCCGGTCTCCGTGGCGATGGCCGAGCAGGTGGCGGAGGTGTTCACCGAGGTGGTGGTGGCCCCGGGCTACGAGGACGGTGCGGTCGACGTCCTCACCCGCAAGAAGAACATCCGGGTCCTCGAGTGCGCGCCGCTCTCGCGCGGCGGTGCGGAGAGCCGGCCGATCTCGGGCGGACTGCTGATGCAGGCCCGCGACGCGGTCGACGCCCCCGGCGACGACCCGTCGACCTGGACGCTGGTCACCGGTGAGCCGGCCTCCGAGCGCGACCTCGCCGACCTGGCGTTCGCCTGGCGGGCCTGCCGCTCGGTGAAGTCCAACGCGATCCTGCTCGCCACCGACGGCGCGTCCGTCGGCGTCGGCATGGGCCAGGTGAACCGGGTCGACTCCTGCCGCCTCGCGGTCGAGCGGGCGGGGGAGCGGGCCGCCGGCTCGGTCGCCGCCTCCGACGCGTTCTTCCCGTTCGCCGACGGCCCGCAGATCCTCGCCGAGGCCGGCGTCCGCGCCATCGTCCAGCCCGGCGGCTCGGTCCGCGACGACGACGTCGTCGAGGCGATGCGCAAGGCCGGCGTCACCATGTACCTCACCGGCACCCGCCACTTCTTCCACTGATCGACGCCGAGGCGCGCGTAGTTGCGCACAACTTCGCGCGCCTCGGCGTCGTCCGGGCCGCAACTTCGCGCGCCTCGGCGGGGGACGCACAGCGACGGATGACAGGATGACCCCGTGAGCGCACAGATCCTCGACGGCACGGCGACCGCGAAGGCGATCAAGGCCGAGCTGACCCAGCGGGTCGCGAAGCTGCGGGAGCAGGGCGTGGTGCCCGGGCTCGGCACGGTGCTGGTCGGCGATGATCCCGGGTCGCGGTGGTACGTCAACGGCAAGCACAAGGACTGCGCCGAGGTCGGCATCGAGTCGATCCGCGTCGACCTGCCGGCGAACGCCACCCAGGCCGAGGTGGAGGACCACGTCGAGCGGCTCAACGCCGACCCGGCGTGCACCGGCTACATCGTCCAGCTCCCGCTCCCCAAGCACATGGACGAGAACGACGTGCTCGGCCGGGTCGACCCGGCCAAGGACGCCGACGGCCTGCACCCCACGAACCTCGGCTGGCTGGTGCTGGGCAAGGCCGCGCCGCTGCCCTGCACGCCGTACGGCGTCATCGAGCTGCTGCGCCGGCACGGCGTCGAGATCGCCGGCGCCGAGGTGTGCGTCGTCGGCCGCGGCGTGACCGTCGGCCGGCCGCTCGGGCTGCTGCTCACCCGCCGCTCGGAGAACGCCACGGTGACGCTGTGCCACACCGGCACCCGCGACCTGGCCGCGCACACCCGCGCCGCCGACATCGTGGTGGCCGCGGCAGGCGTGCCCGGGATCATCAGCGGCGACATGGTCAAGCCGGGGGCCGCGGTCCTCGACGTGGGGGTGTCGCGGGTCGACGGCAAGATCGCCGGCGACGTGGCCCAGGACGTGTACGACGTGGCCGGCTGGGTCTCGCCCAACCCGGGCGGGGTGGGTCCGATGACCCGGGCGATGCTGCTGTCCAACATCGTGTCGCTGGCCGAGCAGTCCCTGGTCGGTGTCTGAGGTCACGCGACGGATGGACCGGGACGGCGGCTCCTTCAGGCGACCGCAGACACTCGGGGGTGTCGTCTACCTGGGCGTCCTCGGCGCCGCGATCATCGGGCTGGTCATCGTGCTCGCCGGGGCCTGGCGCACCGGGCTGAGCTGGATCGGCGCCGGGCTGCTGGTGGCGGCGTTCGCCCGGCTGGTGTTCAGCGAGCGCGGCGCCGGGATGCTCCGGGTACGCCGCAAGTGGTCCGACGTCCTGATGCTCACGGTCGCCGGGGTGGGCCTGATCGTGCTGGCGGTCGTGGTCCCGAACCAGACCGGCTGACGGGTCAGCGCAGCGCGTCGTACCCGGCGTAGTCGTGCACCGCGACACCGGCGTACGACGGCGAGGCGGACGCGATCGTGTCCACCTGCGACAGGGCCGCGTTCAGCGCCGACTCGCGCTGCCCGTAGAACGTCTGCTTGCGCGCGGTGGCGTCGCTGCCGAGGTCGTTCGTCTCCACCGAGAGGTGGGCGAGCTTGCCGGCGGCGGACGCGGTGTCGAGAGTGTGCGAGCCGATGTCGGTGATGCTGTCGGTGCCGGTGACCGTGGTGCGGTAGCTCATCACCGTGACCGCGTCCACCCGGTCCAGCACCGCCGCGTCGAGCGGCCGGCCGGTGTCGTCGTGGACCGTCCAGAGCCAGAACGACACGTCGGCGTCGACGGGCAGGGTGGTGGCGTCCTCGAGCCGCTGCAGGGTGTCCAGGTAGCCGCGCACGACCGCGGCCTGGTCGGAGCCCCATCGTGGGTGCTGCCACGGCTCGACGTCGACGTGGACCCCCGAGAACAGTCCCGTCGAGACGGCCGCCTCCTCCCAGGCCACGGCCGCGGCCGGGTCGTCGACCCAGCCCGGGTCCCCGCCCAGCGCCTGCAGCCGGATCCCGGCGGGCGCGGCGAGGTCACGGACTGCGCCCACCCACGACAGCCGGCTCGTGGACGGCAGCGCGGGCGGCACGGACACGAACAGGTCGGACACGCCGCGGGACTTCGCGAACGACACCAGCGTCTTGGGTGCGGGCTGGTTCCAGACCCACATCGCCCGGCCGAGGCCGGCGGCGGCCCCGCCGGTCGAGACCCCCGAGGCCCGGCCGGCGGAAGCCTCCGCAGGCTCCCGTGTGCCGGTCACGACCACACCGAGCGCGACCAGCAGGACCGCGACCACGGCCGGACCCGCCAGCCGGCGGGCGCGGGGCAGCAGTCGGGGCACGCTCCGAACATCGGCAGCGTGCCCCGGGCAACTTGAGGGTGAGGCCTGTTAAACCGGTCTAGATCAGTCCGAGCTGCCGGACCGCGTCGCGCTCCTCGACGAGCTCGGCCGCGGTGGCGTCCATCCGGCCGCGGGAGAAGTCGTCGATCTCCAGGCCCTGGACGATCTGCCAGTCGCCGCCCGAGGTGGTGACCGGGTAGGAGTACACGAGGCCCTCGGGGACGCCGTACGACCCGTCGGAGTGCACCGCCATCGACACCCAGTCGCCCTCGGGGCTGCCGTGCAGCCAGTCGCGGGCGGCGTCGATGGTGGCCGACGCGGCGGAGGCCGCCGACGACGACCCGCGCGCCTCGATGATCGCGGCGCCGCGCTTGGCGACGGTCGGGATGAAGTCGCCCTCGATCCAGGCCTGGTCGCCGACCACCTCGGCGGCGTTCTTGCCGGCCACCTCCGCGTGGAAGATGTCGGGGTACTGCGTCGCGGAGTGGTTGCCCCAGATGGTCATCTTCTTGATGTCCGCGACCCGGCTGCCGGTCTTCGCCGCGAGCTGCGACAGCGCCCGGTTGTGGTCGAGCCGGGTCAGCGCGGAGAACCGCTCCCGGGGGATGTCGGGGGCGTTCGACAGCGCGATCAGCGCGTTGGTGTTGGCCGGGTTGCCGGTGACACCGATGCGGATGTCGTCGGCGGCCACCTCGTTGAGGGCCTTGCCCTGCGCGGTGAAGATCGCGCCGTTCGCCTCGAGCAGGTCGCCGCGCTCCATCCCCTTGGTGCGCGGGCGGGCGCCGACCAGCAGCGCCAGGTTGGCGCCGTCGAACACGGTGTTCGCGTCGTCGCCGATCTCGACGCCGGCGAGCGTCGGGAACGCGCAGTCGTCGAGCTCCATGACCACGCCCTCGAGCGCCTTGAGGGCCGGGGTGATCTCCAGCAGCCGCAGCTCGACCGGGGTGTCCTTGCCGAGCAGGTCGCCGCTCGCGATCCGGAAGAGGAGGCTGTAGCCGATCTGGCCGGCGGCGCCGGTCACGGCGACCTTCACTGGGCTCGTGCTCACGGTGGGCTCCTGGCGTGCGGTGGTCGGGACTCGAGGCCGACGCTAGCAACCCGCCTCGTAGGGTCGGCGGGTGACCCAGCACCTGGTTCCGCTCCTCAACGACCTGGCGATCAGCGTCGCCGCGCCCGCGATCGTGCTCTCCGACCCGGACGGCCAGATCCGCCCCGGCGGGGTGCGCGGCTGGTTCGTCGACGACGTCCGGGTGCTCTCCGGGCTGACCGTCTCCGTGGCCGGCAGCGGCCTCGACCTGGTCCGCGCGCAGGTGTCCGGGTCGGGTCGGCAGGAGTTCACCTACGTCGCCCGCGAGCTCGGCGGCTGGCTGCACGACCCGCAGGTCACCGTCGACCGGCGCCGCACGCTGACCGGCTCGGTGCTCGAGGAGGAGGTCGAGGTTGCCTCCCGTGCCCAGCAGCCGGTGCACCTGGTGCTGACCGTCGACCTGGCCTCCGACCTGGCCCCGATGGCGCAGGTGCGGCAGGGCCACGACACCACGCTCGTCACGCCCGCGCACACGGCGGGCGGGCTGCGCTGGGACGGTGAGCCGCACGGCGTCGACCTGACCTGCGAGCCGGCGCCGACCGACGGCTCCGAGGGCCGGCTGACCTGGCGGACCACGGTCGAGCCCGGTACGTCGTACGCGGTCCGACTGCGTTTCGGGGCCGACGGCCGGCCCCAGTTCGCGCCCGGGGGCGCGCCGCCCTGGGGTGACGGCATCCGCGTCGAGGCGCCGGACCGGCGACTGGGGCGGCTGGTCGAGCAGAGCCTCGCCGACCTGGGCGGGCTGCTGCTGCGCGACGGCGACGACGCCTTCCTGGCCGCGGGCAGCCCGTGGTTCCTGACCCTGTTCGGCCGCGACTCGTTGTGGGCGGCCCGGCTGCTGATGCCGTTCGGGACGGGGCTGGCGCTGTCCACGCTGCGCACCCTCGCCCGCCGCCAGGGCACGAAGGACGACCCGGCCGCCGAGGAGCAGCCCGGCAAGATCCTGCACGAGGTGCGCACCACCACCCTCGAGCTCGGCGGGATGAGCCTGCCGCCGACGTACTACGGCTCGGTCGACGCGACCGCGCTGTTCGTCTGCACGCTCGCCGACGCGTGGCAGTGGGGCGCCGACCGCGACGAGGTGGCCGCTCTGCTGCCGGTCGTGCGCCGGTGCCTGGAGTGGGTGCTCGCGGAGTCCGCGGAGACCGGGTGGCTGCGCTACGTCGACACCACCGGCCGGGGACTGGCCAACCAGGGCTGGAAGGACAGCGTCGACTCGGTGCAGTTCGCCGACGGCCGGCTGGCCGACCCGCCGATCGCGCTCAGCGAGGTGCAGGGCTACGCGCACGAGGCCGCGGTGCGCGGGGCGGCGCTGCTCGCCGCGTTCGGCGAGGAGCCGGTGCCGGGGCTGGCGGAGTGGGCCGAGGGGCTGCGCGAGCGGTTCCGCCGCGACTTCTGGGTGGACACCCCCGACGGTGGGCACGTCGCGATCGCGCTGGACCGGGACGGCGTCGCGGTCGACTCCGCGACCTCCAACATGGGTCACCTGCTCGGCACCGGGATCCTCTCCGAGGCGCAGGTCGCCCGGGTGGTCGAGGTGCTCGGGGGGCCCGGGCTGAGCAGCGGCTTCGGGCTGCGCACGCTGACCTCCGCCTCGCCGCGCTACTCGCGGCTCAGCTACCACGGCGGGTCGGTGTGGCCGCACGACACCGCGGTCGCGGTCCGCGGCCTCGCCCGCGAGGGGTACGTCGCCGAGGCGGCCGCCCTCGCCGCCGGCGTCGTCCGGGCGTCGGAGGGGCAGCGGCCCACGGCGTACCGGCTCCCCGAGCTGTACGGCGGTGACGCGGGCGACGACGCGACGTACCCGGTCGACTACCCCGCCGCCTGCCGTCCGCAGGCGTGGGCCGCCGCCGCACCGCTGGCCTGCCTGGTGGCCGCGACCGGCCTCGACGTCGACGTGCCGGCGGGTCGCACCGTGCACCCGGTCGCGGCGGGTACGGCGCTCGGCGCGTTCACGCTGCACGGGATCCGCGCGGGCGAGGACGTGCTCACGGTCTCGGTCGACGCCGAGGGCCGGGTCGCACTGGGCTGACCGGGCTACCCGCCGGAGGCTGACTTGCGCATCTCCACGAGGTGGCCGCCGAGGTACCCGCCGACGCCCAGCACCGCGACCGACGCCAGCCCCCGCGCCACGCCCCGCGCGTGGTCGCCTCGCCGGCGGGCGCTCCAGGACGCGGCGAAGCCGACCATCGCCCCGGCGTTGACCACCGCGTGCACGAGCCCGACCCGCTGCTCACGCTTCTCGGTGGCGGCCCACTGGGCCCACCCGGTGACCGCGGTCGGCAGCCAGGTGAGCAGCCCCAGCCCGACCAGCCGCTGCGCGGCGCCGCGGGCGTCGCGGCCGCCGACCAGGTCGAGGGTCACCGCCGACGCCCAGAAGCCGATCGGCAGGTCGGTCAGCACCGGGTGCAGCGCGTGGCCGAGCCAGGCACCCTGCAGCAGGTCGCGACGGTCCGGGTCGGCGACCAGCGCGTCGGCGAGCGGACGCACCGCGCCCACCAGCTGGTCGAGGGCCTCGGTGTCCTCGAGGCGTCGGGTCAGGTCGACAGCGGTCGTGGTCATGCCGGGTTCCTCTCGTGTGCGGCCCGTTGACGTCTCCCACCCTGGCAGGTGGACTGACCCGGGTGTAGGGCGATGACCCCGGTCAGATATCTTGACGTCAAGATGTTTGCCCCCGGTCCGAGCGTGCGAGGAGCGGGACCCGGCAGGCAGGTCGAGGAGGGCTCGATGCGGACCCGAGCGTGCGAGGGGATGCGTGACCCGTCTCGAGACCATCCAACCAGCGAGGAGCTTCGGTGACGGATTCGACGATCATCTACACCCAGACCGACGAGGCGCCGCTGCTCGCGACGTACTCCCTCCTGCCGGTCATCCGGGCGTACGCCGCGACCGCGGGCGTCACGGTCGAGACCCGGGACATCTCGCTGGCCGGCCGGATCATCGCGCAGTTCCCGGAGCGGCTCACCGACGAGCAGCGCATCGACGACGCGCTCGCCGAGCTCGGCCGGCTCGCGCAGACCCCCGACGCGAACATCATCAAGCTGCCGAACATCAGCGCCTCCGTGCCGCAGCTGAAGGCCGCGATCGCCGAGCTCCGCGAGCAGGGCTACGACCTGCCCGAGTACCGCGACGAGCCGCGCACCGACGAGGAGAAGGACGCCCGCGCCCGCTACGACAAGGTCAAGGGCAGCGCGGTCAACCCGGTGCTCCGCGAGGGCAACTCCGACCGCCGCGCGCCCGCGTCGGTGAAGAGCTACGCCCGCAAGCACCCGCACCGGATGGGGGCCTGGACCCCGGAGTCGAGGACCAACGTCGCGCACATGACCGCCGACGACTTCCGCTCCAGCGAGGTCTCCACCGTCGTCGAGCAGGCCGGCGACCTGCGCATCGAGCTGCTCGGCGACGACGGCAGCACCACCGTGCTCCGCGACGGCGTACCCGTCGTCGAGGGCGAGGTCATCGACGCCACCGCGATGCACGTGGCCGCGCTCCGCGAGTTCCTCTCCGCCCAGGTGCAGCGCGCCAAGGACGAGGGTGTGCTGTTCTCGGTGCACCTCAAGGCGACCATGATGAAGGTCTCCGACCCGATCATCTTCGGGCACGTGGTGCGGGCGTTCCTGCCCGACGTGTTCGCGGAGTACGGCGCGGTGCTCGCCGAGGCCGGCCTGTCCCCGAACGACGGGCTCGGCGGCATCCTCAAGGGCATCGAGTCGCTGCCGCAGGCCGCCGAGATCAAGGCCGCGATCGACCGCGGGCTCGAGCAGGGCCCGGCGCTGGCGATGGTCGACTCCGACCGCGGCATCACCAACCTGCACGTCCCCTCCGACGTGATCGTCGACGCGTCGATGCCGGCGATGATCCGCACCTCGGGGCACATGTGGGGTCCCGACGGCGAGGAGGCCGACACGCTCGCGGTGATCCCCGACTCGTCGTACGCGGGCATCTACCAGGCGGTCATCGACGACTGCCGCGCGCACGGCGCCTACGACCCGACCACGATGGGGTCGGTGCCCAACGTCGGGCTGATGGCGCAGAAGGCCGAGGAGTACGGCTCGCACGACAAGACCTTCGAGATCCCCACCACCGGCACGGTGCGGGTGGTCGACGCGTCCGGCAGCACGCTGCTCGAGACGCCGGTGGCGCAGGGCGACATCTGGCGGATGTGCCAGACCAAGGACGTGCCGGTGCGCGACTGGGTCAAGCTGGCGGTGACCCGGGCGCGCGCGACCGGCGCGCCCGCGGTGTTCTGGCTCGACGCCGAGCGGCCGCACGACGCGAACCTGATCGCGAAGGTGCGCGCCTACCTCCCCGAGCACGACACCGACGGGCTGACCATCGAGATCATGAGCCCCACCGAGGCGATGGCCTACTCCCTGGAGCGGATCCGCAAGGGCGAGGACACCATCTCGGTGACCGGCAACGTGCTGCGCGACTACCTCACCGACCTGTTCCCGATCCTCGAGCTCGGCACCTCCGCCAAGATGCTCTCGGTGGTGCCGCTGATCAACGGCGGCGGCCTGTTCGAGACCGGCGCCGGTGGCTCCGCCCCGAAGCACGTGCAGCAGCTGGTCAAGGAGAACCACCTGCGCTGGGACAGCCTCGGCGAGTTCCTCGCCCTCGCGGTCAGCTTCGAGCACCTCGCCCAGAAGGACGGCAACGCCCGCGCGCAGATCCTCGCCGACACGCTCGACCGGGCCACCGGCCGGTTCCTCGAGGAGAACAAGTCGCCCTCGCGCCAGGCCGGCGAGATCGACAACCGCGGCAGCCACTTCTACCTGGCGCTCTACTGGGCGCAGGAGCTGGCCTCGCAGGCCGACGACGCCGAGCTGGCCGCGGCGTTCGCCGACCTCGCGAAGAACCTCGAGGCGAACGAGCAGGCGATCAACGACGAGCTGCTCGGCGTGCAAGGCTCGCCGGTCGACATCGGCGGCTACTACCGCCCGGACGTCGACGCGACCACCACGGTGATGCGCCCGTCGGCGACGCTCAACGAGGCGCTGGCGACCCTGGGCTAGTCGGCTATCCCTGCTGCGAGATGTTCACCATCCAGTCGGTGCCGAAGCGGTCGGTGCACATGCCGAAGGTGTCGCCCCACATCTGCTTCTCGAGCGCCATCGACACCTTGCCGTCCGCGGACAGCTTGTCCCAGTAGCCGCGCAGCTCGGCCTCGTCGTCGCCGCTGAGGCTCACGGTGACGTCGTTGCCGTGGGACTGCTCCATGTCGGGCGGGAAGTCCGAGCCCATCAGCGTGAAGCCGCTGGTGGTCTCGAGCTGGGAGTGCATGACCTTGTCGGCCTGCGGACCCTCCATGCCGAACTCGCCGAAGGTGTTGATGTTGAGCTCGCCGCCGAACACGTCGCGGTAGAACTCCATCGCCTCCTTGGCGGTGCCGTCGAAGCTGAGGTACGGGTTGAGCCGTGACGCCATAGTGACCTCCTCTGGTCGGTGGGTGGACCTTCTCGCAACCTAGTCCGGCGCGCCGACAGTGACCATGGCCCGGCCCGAGGAGCGCGCCGTACATTCGGTGGATGTTCGACGTCGCCGCCGAGTCCTACGGGCGCTTCATGGGGCAGTGGTCGGAGCCGCTGGCGGACCACCTGGTCTCGCTGGTCGCGCCCGAGCCGGGACAGCGGGTGCTCGACGTCGGCTGCGGGCCCGGCGCGCTGACCGGACGGCTGGTGGAACGGCTGGGTCCGGAAGCCGTGGCCGCGGTCGACCCGTCGGCCCCGTTCGTGGCGGCGACCCGCGCGCGCTTCCCGGGCGCCGACGTCCGCGAGGCCGCGGCCGAGTCGCTCCCGTACGACGACGACACCTTCGACCTCTGCCTCGCACAGCTGGTCGTGCACTTCATGGCCGACCCGGTCGCCGGGCTGCGCGAGATGGCCCGGGTCACCCGGCCCGGCGGACTGGTCGCCGCGTCGGTCTGGGACCACGGCGGCGGGCGCGGACCGCTGTCGCCGTTCTGGTCGGCGGTGCGCAGCCTCCGGCCCGGCGAGTCCGGCGAGTCGTCGCTGCCCGGCTCGCGCGAGCACGACCTGACCCGGCTGTTCGCCGAGGCCGGGCTCACCGGCGTGACCGAGACGGAGCAGGGCGTGACGCTCGGGTTCCCGTCGTTCGAGGCCTGGTGGGAGCCGTACACGCTCGGTGTCGGCCCGGCCGGTGCCTACGTCGGGCGGATGGCGCCGAAGGACCGCGACGTCGTGCGGGAGCGCTGCCGGGAGCGGCTGCCGGCGCCGCCGTTCGAGCTGTCCTCGTGGGCGTGGACGGCCACCGCGAGGGTCTGAGCCGTCAGCCGGTCGGGCCGAACCGTTCCACCCGCACGTCGACCGGCGCGACCCCCAGGTCCACCACCAGCCGGCTCGCGGACTCGGCGAACCCCGCCGACCCGCACACGTACGCCGCCGACGGCAGCGGGTCGAGCAGCGGGCGGACGTCGTCGGCCGTGATCCGACCGGCCGCGCGTCCGTCGTACGCCTCGCGGGTGGTGAGCAGCGTGTGCCCGGCCAGCTCGTCGGCGTACGGCAGCTCAGGGAGGGTCCGCGCCGAGACGGCCAGTCGGAGCAGGTCCTCGCGGCCGAGGTCGCGGGCGTGCCGGAGCATCGCGACCAGCGGGACCACGCCGGTGCCGCCGGCCACGCCCACCGCGGGCACGTCGCCCTCCCACACGAACCAGCCGCCGATCGGGCCGCGCAGCTCGAGCTCGTCGCCGGGCTCCACCACGTCGGCGAGGTACGTCGACACCTCGCCGTCGTCGAGCCGCTCGACGTAGAACTCGAGCAGCGGGTCGCCGGGTGCCGACGCGACGGAGTACGACCGGGACGCCGAGTAGCCGTCCTCGGCGGTGAGCCGGAAGACGTAGTGCTGGCCGGGCAGGTGCTGCATCCGGCCCTCGACCTCCAGGCGCAGCAGCACCGCCCGCGGGTTCGGGTGGCGCACCTCGCGCACCAAGCCGACGCACCAGCCGCCGGCCGGCGCGCCGAGGCAGCCGTGCATCGTCTCAGTCACCCTGGTACCTCTGCTCCAGCCACGGGTCGCCGCGGTCGTGGTACCCGTTGCGCTCCCAGAACCCCTGCTGGTCGTGGTCGAGCAGGGTCAGCCGGGTCACCCACTTCGCGCTCTTCCAGAAGTACAGGTGCGGCACCAGCAGCCGGACGGGCCCGCCGTGGTCGCGCGGCAGCGGCCGGCCGTCGTAGGTCCAGACCACCCAGGCCTTGCCGGCGGTGACGTCGGCGAGCGGCAGGTTCGTGGTGTAGCCGGTGGTCGACGTGGCCAGCACATACGACGCGTCCGGCGTCGGCCGGGCCTCCGCGAGCAGCGTGTCGACGGACACCCCGCCGAACCGGGTGCCGAACTTCGACCACGTCGTCACGCAGTGGATCGGGCCCTCGTACTCCGACGAGGGGAGGGCCTGCACCTCCGCCCACGACCAGGTGGTCTCCCGCTCGACGAGCCCGTCGACGGTCATCGTCCAGTCGTCGGGGTCGAACCGCGGCGTCACCTCGGCGGTCAGCACCGGCCAGTCGCCGCCCACGTCGTACTGTCCCGGCGGGAGCTCGCCCGCCGGCGACCGCCGCCGGCGGCCGGTGAACCCGCGCGTCACCCGCACCATGCGCTCAAGTCTGGTGCACGGGGCAGCCTCGAGGGAACGTCCCGAGCGCATCCACGTCGTAGCCGTCCGGGTATGAGCGGATCCGCGGCAGGTCGCGGGCGTGCAGCGGTGTGCGCCGGGCCGGCAGCAGCGCCTCGACGCGGGCCCGGGCCCGCAGCCCGGCCCGGGCGGCGTGCACCACGGGGCCCGGGGGCGCCCGGAACCGGAACGCGTCGAGCAGCGGCCGGTCCATCAGCGCCCGGCTGAACACCTCCATAGGCCGGCTGAGTAACGACGGGTAGAACGTCAGCATCAGCGCGAGGGTGGCGTCGGCGACGCGCCGGGCGCCCTCGTCGTACGCGAAGTGCTCGGCCTCGTAGTCGTCGAGCAGCCGCTCGAACCCGTCGTACGTCGTCGGCAGGTCCTTGATCCCCATCAGCGTGCCGAGCTCGACGTAGTAGCGCACGCTCGCGGTGACCTCGGCGGGGGAGAACGGCCGCCAGCCGTAGTCGTCCACCCACCGCTTCGGCGTGACCACGAAGGTGGACAGCACGTAGCGCATGTCGTCGTCGGAGATGTCGTAGGCGCCGTGCATCTGGTTGATCCGGCGGATCGCGCGGCGGCCGCCGTCGGTGTGCAGGCCGTGCCTGCTCACCTCGTCGAGCAGGAGAGCCGTGTCGTCGTACCGCTTCTGGGTGCGGCGCTCGAACTCCTGCGTCCGGTCGAGGAGGCGGCCGATCGACGGCACGGCGTACGTGCGGAACAGGGCGAACGAGAGCGCCTGGTTCATGTCCCACGGGAACTCGTGGGTCACCGTGATCCGATAGATCTCCTCGTAGTCCGCCTCCGGGTCGAGCTCGGCGATGCGGCGCTGCCAGTGCGTGCGCGGGAGCATGCGCTCATTGTTCCCGGCCGGCCCGGAATGTCGAGCCCTCCCGTCCGGTGTGAGTCTCGTCGCTCTTCGCGACTTCGGGGGTTTTCTGTAGCGCTCAAGGGAATAGCTCCCGGAGACTGCTTCTTGCACCCCCTGGACCCCGTCGCCGACCTTCGAGGAACCACGTCGTGCCCGACCGCACCTCCCACGTCTCGCTCGCGCTGCTGGCGCTCGCCACCGGCGGGTTCGCCATCGGCACGACCGAGTTCGTGACCATGGGCCTGCTGCCGGACATCGCCCGCGGCATCGGCGAGTCGATCCCGACGACCGGCCACCTGATCACGGCGTACGCCTTCGGCGTGGTGGTCGGGGCGCCGGTCATCGTGTCCCTGGCCGCGCGGCTGCCGAGGCGGGCGCTGGTGGTCGCGATGATCCTCGCGCTCGGCCTCGGCAACGCGGTCACCGCGCTCGCCGGCGGCTACTGGGAGATGATGGCCGCGCGCTTCGTCGCCGGCCTGCCGCACGGTGCGTACTTCGGCACCGCCTCGCTGATCGCCGCCTCGATGGTGTCCCCGCAGCAGCGCGGCCGGGCCGTCGCGTCGGTGATGACCGGCCTGTCCGTGGCGACCGTCGCCGGCGTCCCGGCCAGCGCCTGGCTCGGGCAGCACCTCGGCTGGCGCAGCGCCTACTGGGCCGTGCTCGCGGTCACCGTGCTCACCGCCGCGCTGATCCTCGCCTTCGTCCCGTCCAGCCCGGGGGACCGGTCCGCGACCGTGCGCTCCGAGCTGTCCGCGCTGCGCAAGCCGCAGGTCCTCTTCGCGACGGCGGCGGGCATGGTCGGCTTCGGCGGGCTGTTCGCGATGTACAGCTTCATCGCCCCGGTCGTCACCGACGTCACCGACCTGTCGCGGGCGGCGATCCCCGGCTTCCTGCTCGCGTTCGGCGTCGGCTCGGTGGTCGGCACGATGCTCGCCGGCCGGCTCGGCGACTGGAACATCGAGCGCACCGTCCTCGGTGGCTTCGTCGCGACGCTGGTGATCCTGCCGCTGTTCGCCTGGCTGGCGCCGTACGCCGTACCGGCGGTGGTCGGGGTGTTCCTGATCGGCATCCTCGGCGGCGTGCTGTCGCTGAACCTGACCCTGCGGCTGATGTCCGCCGCGGGCGACGCGCAGATGCTCGGCGCCGCCTTGAACCACTCCGCCCTCAACGTCGCCAACGGCCTCGGCGCCTGGCTCGGCTCCGTGGTCATCGCCGCCGGCCTCGGCTACCGCGCCCCCAGCCTCGTCGGCGCCGCCCTCGCCCTCGCCGGCCTCGCCGTCTTCGCCCTCGGCCTCACCGTCGACCGCCGCACCCGGAGGGCTCCCGACGACCACCCCCGCGACCTCGCCGACTGCCTCCCTGTCGCAGGCTGAGGGTTCCGAAGAAGCAGCAACGGGAGGAGTGCGAGCGGCCTGCCGCGAGCCTCGAAACCAACCCGGGGCGAGCCGGATTTCGTCCACAGGCAGATGAGGAGAATCCCTTTCCACAGCAGGGGATTCGGCCCGGAAACTGTCGGTGAGCACTGCTTGGATGGACCTATGTCCGGCACCGCAACCCTCCTCGACCTCGACGCGACGACCGCGCTCGAGTCGGTGCTGCGCGCATCCAACACGGAGTCGCGTGCGGCGGCGGACAAGCTGGCGGCGATCGTGGCGTTCTGCGACTGCCACCCCGTGGTCGACGAACGCGACGTCCCGGCGGCGTGGCCGGTGGAGGTCAGCCTGGACGGCGAGCCCGTCGGCCCGCCGCTGGCGGGTGAGGGTTGCCCGCAGGTCACCGAGGGCGCGGTGCACGAGCTGTCCGCCGCACTCGGCATCAGCCACCACGCCACGCTGGCTCTGGTCGGGCAGACCCTGGAGCTCCGGTTCCGCCTCCCACGGCTCTGGCGGCTGGTGCAGGACCTCACCCTCCCGGCCTGGCAGGCACTGAGGGCAGCCGAGCAGACCATCCCCCTCTCGCAGGAGGCGGCAGCGTTCGTGGACCGGCACCTCGCGGTCGCCGGGAAGCGTGGTCGTCTCACCGGCCAGACCATCAGCGCGACGGTCGGGCTGGCCGAGGCACGGTTCGAGCCAGAGAAGGCGCGCACCCGCGAGGAGGACGCGCTGGCGGCGCGTGGTGTCTGGTTCGACTTCAGCCCGGACACCCCGGCCACCACCGACGTCTACGCACGGCTGGACACCCTGGACGCCCAGGCGTTGGACGAGACGATCAGCGACCTCGCCACGACGCTGGGCCGGCTCGGCGACACCAGTCCACTGGACACCCGCCGCGCGACCGCGCTGGGCATGCTGGCCGACCCCCAGCAGGTCCTCGACCTCGACGTCCCGGCCCGTCCGGTCAGCACGCCGACCCTGTTCCTGCACGTGGACGCCGACGACCTCGACAAGGGGACTCCCGGCAGCATCGAGAAGCTCGGCCCGGCCACCCTCGCCCTGATCGCCGACTGGCTGCAGCGGGTCGGCACGGTCCGGATCCAGCCGGTCCTGGACATGGCCGGCACCGAGGCCGTGGACCGGCACGACCCACCCGAGTGGATGCACACCCTGGTCGTGCTGCGGGACACACACTGCGTCTTCCCCGGCTGCCGCACCGACGCCAGAAGCTGCGACCTCGACCACATCGCCCCCTACGACGAGCACGGCCCACCCGGCCAAACCAGCCCAGCGAACCTGGCACCCCTGTGCCGGCGACATCACAACCAGAAGACCCACCACGGCTGGCGATACCAACGCACCGACACCGGCTACGAATGGCGCAGCCCGCTCGGCCGAGAACACCTCGTCCCCCACCTGAACTAGAACCTCCAGGCGTGCGACCCGACCACCCCATCCGGTGGCCGGGCCACACCCATGCCCCGTGTCCACATGAGGGGTGCGCAGGGGGTGCGGCGGAGCGCGTCAAGCGGCTTGGCCGCGGCGACGACCGCCGGACACCGAACG
>JABFXA010000094.1 GCA_013361955.1 Nocardioidaceae bacterium | reverse complement strand
GAGGACCGGCACGACCTGCGCCCTGCGCTGCTGAGGCTGCGGCAGGTGCTCGCCGCCGGCCGCTCCCGGACGCCTGCCCCGGACCCCGACCGTCGGACCTTCGACCTAGGCTGAGGTGGTGGCCGACCCCTCGACGTACCGCCCTGCCCCGGGGTCGATCCCGACCTCGCCGGGCGTCTACCGGTTCCGCGACGAGCACCGCCGGGTGGTCTACGTCGGCAAGGCGAAGAACCTCCGGGCCCGGCTGACGTCGTACTTCCAGGACGTCGGCAACCTGCACCCGCGCACCGCGACGATGGTGACCAGCGCGGCCGGCGTCGAGTGGACGGTGGTGAACACCGAGGTCGAGGCGCTGCAGCTGGAGTACTCCTGGATCAAGGAGTACGACCCCCGGTTCAACGTCAAGTACCGCGACGACAAGTCCTACCCCTGGCTCGCGGTGACGCTGGGGGAGGAGTTCCCGCGGGTGATGGTCGGCCGGGGCGCCAAGAAGCGCGGCACCCGCTACTTCGGGCCGTACTCCCACGCCTGGGCGATCCGTGAGACCGTCGACCTGCTGTTGCGGGTGTTCCCGATGCGGTCCTGCTCCAACGGCGTGTTCAAGCGGTCCTCGCAGATCGGCCGGCCGTGCCTGCTCGGCTACATCGGCAAGTGCTCGGCGCCGTGCGTGGGCCGGGTCTCCGCCGAGGAGCACCGCGAGATCGTCGACGACTTCTGCGCCTTCATGGCCGGGCACACCACCGCGTTCGTGAAGCGCCTCGAGAAGCAGATGTACGCCGCCTCGGCCGAGCAGGACTACGAGCGGGCCGCCCGGCTGCGCGACGACATCGGCGCCCTCAACCGGGCGCTGGAGAAGCAGCAGGTGGTCCTCGGGGACGGCACCGACGCGGACGTCGTCGCGTTCTCCGAGGACCCGCTCGAGGTCGCCGTCCAGATCTTCTACGTTCGCGGCGGCCGGATCCGCGGCCAGCGCGGCTGGGTGGCCGACAAGGTCGACGACGCCGACACCGGCGGGCTGGTCGAGCGCTTCCTGCTGCAGCTGTACGCCGACGAGGTCGGCGACGCGATCCCGCGCGAGGTCCTCGTGCCGGCGCTGCCCGACGACGCCCCGGCGCTGGAGCAGTGGCTCACCGGGCTCCGCGGCGCGCGGGTCTCGCTGCGGGTGCCGCAGCGCGGAGACAAGAAGGCGCTGCAGGAGACCGTCGCCCGCAACGCCCTGCAGGCGCTCGGGCTGCACAAGACCAAGCGGGCCAGCGACCTGACCACCCGCAACCGGGCCCTGGAGGAGATCCAGCAGGCGCTCGCGCTGCCGTCCGTGCCGCTGCGCATCGAGTGCTACGACATCTCCAACCTGCAGGGCACCGAGGTGGTCGCCTCGATGGTGGTGTTCGAGGACGGCCTGCCGCGCAAGGGCGAGTACCGCCGCTTCGTGATCCGCGGCGTCGAGGGCCAGAACGACGTCGCCTCGATGCACGAGGTGATCACCCGTCGGTTCCGGCGGCTGCTCGACGAGCGGGTCGAGTCCGGCGACTTCGCCGACTCCCCGGAGGACACCGACGGCCCGATGCTGATCGACCCCGACACCGGGCGGCCGCGGAAGTTCTCCTACGTGCCCGGCCTCGTGGTCGTCGACGGCGGTCCGCCCCAGGTCGCGGCCGCGCAGCGCGCCCTCGACGAGCTCGGCATCGACGACGTACCGGTCTGCGGGCTGGCCAAGCGGCTCGAGGAGGTCTGGCTGCCCTCCCAGGAGGACCCGGTGATCCTGCCGCGCACCAGCGAGGGGCTCTACCTGCTGCAGCGGGTCCGCGACGAGGCGCACCGGTTCGCGATCACCCACCACCGCTCCCGCCGCTCCAAGAGCATGGTGGAGAGCCTGCTCGACGACGTGCCCGGCCTGGGCGAGGTACGCCGCAAGGCGCTGCTCAAGCGGTTCGGCTCGCTGAAGCGGCTCCGGGCTGCCACAGTGGAGGAGATCGCCGAGGTCCCCGGCATCGGCACCCGCACCGCCGAGGCCATCGTCGAGGCGCTCGCCGCCCGACCGGGCCGCACGGCCGTGGGTGTGAACACCGCGACGGGAGAGATCGAGGAGTGAACCAGCCGCACCCGGAGGGCGCAGCCGCCCCCGAGCACGCCGGCGAGGTGGTGGTCGTCACCGGGATGACCGGGGCCGGCCGCAGCACCGCCGCCAAGGAGCTCGAGGACCTCGGCTTCTACGTCGTCGACAACCTGCCGCCGCAGCTGGTGGCCGACGTGGTCCGCCTGGTCGACGAGTCGCGCGGCCACCTGCAGCCGATCGCCGTGGTGGTCGACGTCCGGTCCGGCGCGTTCTTCGCCGGACTGCAGGAGGTCCTGGCCCGCGGCCTCACCGGTCGCCGCACCACGCTGCTGTTCCTGGAGGCCAACGACGACGTGCTGGTCCGCCGGCAGGAGGCGGCCCGCCGGCCGCACCCGCTGCAGGAGGGCGGGCGGCTGCTCGACGGGCTGCGCCGCGAGCGGGTGGTGCTGGCCGACCTGCGCGCCGACGCCGACCTGGTCGTCGACACCAGCGGGCTCAACCCGCACCAGCTGACGGACAAGGTCGCCGACGCGTTCGGCTCCGCGGAGTCGACCTCGCTGAAGGCCACCGTGATGAGCTTCGGCTTCAAGTACGGCATCCCGGTCGACGCCGACATGGTCGCCGACATGCGGTTCCTGCCCAACCCGCACTGGGTCCCCGAGCTGCGGCCGCTGACCGGGCGCGACGCCCCGGTGGCCGACTACGTGAAGGACCGGCCCGAGGCGCAGGCGTTCCTGGAGCAGTACGTCCCGCTGCTGCAGACCGTGAGCACCGGCTACCTCCGCGAGGGCAAGCGGTTCATGACCGTCGCCGTGGGCTGCACCGGGGGCAAGCACCGCAGCGTCGCGATGGCCGAGGAGATCGTCGCGCGGCTCTGCAAGGCCGGCGCCGACGCGCGGCCCGTGCACCGGGACCTCGGCCGTGAGTGAGGGCATCGTCGACGCCCGCGTGGTCGCGCTGGGCGGCGGGCACGGCCTGTCCGCCTCGCTGGCGGCCCTGCGGCAGGTGGCCAAGGAGCTCACCGCGGTCGTCACCGTCGCCGACAACGGCGGGTCGTCCGGGCGGCTGCGGCGCGAGTTCGGGGTGCTGCCACCGGGCGACCTGCGGCAGGCGCTCGCGGCGCTGTGCGGCGACGACGACTGGGGCCGCACCTGGGCACGGGTGCTGCAGCACCGGTTCGCCAGCGCGGGGGAGATGGACAAGCACGCCGTCGGCAACCTGCTGATCGTCACCCTGTGGGAGCTGCTCGGCGACCACGTCGACGGCCTCGACTGGGTGGGCCGGCTGCTCGGCGCGCACGGCCGGGTGCTGCCGATGGCGGTGACCCCGATCGACATCACCGCCCAGGTGTGCGGCGCCGACCCCTCCGCTCCCGACGCGGTGAGCACCGTGCGCGGACAGGTCGAGGTGGCCTCCACGACCGGCCGGGTGGTCGCCGTAGACCTGGAGCCGGAGGACCCGCCCGCCTGCCCGCAGGCGATCGCCGCGGTCAAGTCGGCGGACTGGATCGTGCTCGGGCCGGGGTCCTGGTTCAGCAGCGTGATCCCGCACCTGCTGGTGCCCGAGCTGCGCGAGGCGCTGGTGCACTCGCCGGCGCGTACGGTGGTGACCGTCAACCTGGAGCCGCAGCCCGGTGAGACCGACGGTTTCTCCCAGGAGAAGCACCTCGAGGTGCTGCACGCCCACGCGCCGGACCTGCGGCTCGACGTGGTGCTCGCCGACCGGGGCTCGGTGGTCGACCGGGACAGCCTGGCGGGCGTCGCGGCGTCGCTCGGTGCCGAGCTGGTGGTGGCCGACCTGGCCGCCGACGACGGCTCCCCGCGACATGACCCCACCAAGCTTGCCAATGCTTATGCGGGGTTCCTCGCCGGGGCATAGGGTTGGCCGTTGTTCCTCGATCGGGCACGGGGTTTCTCGATCGGCAGAAAGTTCGAGGAAGGTAGGGGTCGTGGCAGGATCGGACGCATGGCGATGACGGCACAGGTGAAGGCGGAACTGGCCAGCACGCACGTGACGAAAGCCTGTTGCCGCAAGTCCGAGGTCTCCTCGATGCTGCGCTTCGCGGGCGGTCTGCACATCGTCAGCGGCCGGATCGTGGTCGAGGCGGAGCTGGACACCGGCGCCGCCGCGCGTCGGCTGCGTCGCGACATCGCGGAGATCTACGGGCACCCGTCGGACGTCGTGATGGTGTCCGGCAACGGGATCCGCAAGGGCAGCCGCTACGTCGTACGCGTGGTCCGCGACGGTGAGGCGCTGGCCCGGCAGACCGGGCTGCTGGACGGCCGCGGCCGCCCGGTGCGCGGGCTGCCGCCGCAGGTGGTGTCCGGTGCGGGCTGCGACGCGGTCGCCGCCTGGCGCGGCGCGTTCCTGGCGCACGGCTCGCGGACCGAGCCCGGCCGGTCGTCCGCGCTCGAGGTGACCTGTCCGGGT
>JABFXA010000385.1 GCA_013361955.1 Nocardioidaceae bacterium | reverse complement strand
CACCGTGCCGTCGCCGGCGGGCTCCTGGAGCGACGCCGTCACGCGGTCGCCCGGGCGCCGGCGCGGTGCCAGGCGGCGAGCCGGGCCAGCGCGAGGGCGGCGACGAGGAGGCCGAAGTCGCGCAGCGCGATGTCGTAGAACTTCCCCATCGAGACCAGGTCGACGATGATCCCGAGCAGCCACGCGGCGACCAGGTAGCCACCGAAGTCCGGCCGGACCGCGACCACGATGCCGGCGACGATCTCGATCACACCGACGAGCAGCATCGCCGTGTGCGCCGAGCCGGGCACCAGGTCGTTGATCCAGGGGGCGAGGTACTTGTCCCAGTCGGTGAGCAGCCCGACGAACTTGTCGAGGCCGAACAGGATCGGGGCGATGGTGAACACGGTGTGCAGCAGGCGGTAGGCCTGGTCGGCCCCCGCCGACGCGCCCGTGGCAGAGGGGGTGTGGCGACGGAACGATCCGGCGAGCGTCATGGCGGTGCTCCTCGAAGGTCTAAAAGAAACGATGATTGACGTTAGACCCGCCACGAGTCTTACGTCAACGACTTTCTCTTTTAGACTTCCCGGTCCGCCACCCAACGCCGCAGCGCCGCGTCGGTCGAGGTCAGCCGGCTCATCTCCTCGCCGCCGTCGCAGGTGTAGAGCGCCACCGTGACCGTCGACCCCGAGCGGGCCAGCACCCTCCAGGTGCCGCCGGACAGCTCCCACCGCTCCAGCACCTCGACCGGGTCGTCCACGGGCACCCCCTCGTCTAACGGTGTACGGTTTGGACGATAGAAACGCGGACGACGCCGGGTCAAGGTCCCGGCCGGGAGGCACCGTGGCCGAGGACCTGTCCGACCAGGTGGCCAGCGTCGGCGTGCTGGCCGAGCCGGCGCGCTGGGCGCTCTACCGGTACGTCGCCCGGGCCGGCGAGCCGGTCAGCCGCGACCAGGCGTCCGCCGCCGTGGACCTGCCGCTGCACTCCGTGAAGTTCCACCTCGACCGGCTCGTCGAGCAGGGTCTGCTCGAGGTCGAGTACAAGCGCCTCACCGGCCGCACCGGTCCGGGGGCCGGTCGGCCCGCGAAGCTGTACCGCCGCGCCGACCGGCAGGTCGAGATCACCCTGCCCGAGCGCCGCTACGACCTGGCCGGCGACCTGCTCGCGGCCGCGGTCGACCGCTCGATGCGCGAGGGCACGCCGGTCGGCAACACCGTGCAGGAGGTCGCCCGCGCGGCCGGGCTGAGCTTCGCCGCGGACGTGGAGGAGACCGACGGGGACGAGGTCGACCTGGTCGTCGGCGTGCTCACCGGCTACGGCTACGAGCCGCGCGTCGAGGACGGCACGGTCTGTCTGGCGAACTGCCCGTTCGACCGGCTCGCGGCCACCCACACCGAGCTGGTCTGCGGGATGAACCTCGCGCTGATCACCGGCGTCGTCGACGGCCTGGAGGCCACGTCGGTGCGGCCGCGGCTGGCCCCGCACGAGGGCCGCTGCTGCGTCGAGGTCGTCAGCTGACTCCGAGCTCCCGCAGCCGACGGCGCAGGAACCGCCGCTCCGCCTCGGTGGGCGCGACCGCCAGCGCCTCCTGGTAGGCCGGGACCGCCTCCGACGTACGCCCGGCCCGGCGGAGCAGGTCGGCGCGCACCGCCGGCACCAACGGGTACGCCGCCAGCCGGTCGTCGCTCGCGACCACGGCCAGCGCCTCGAGCCCGGCCCCGGGGCCGTCGCGGAAGCCGACGGCGACGGCCCGGTTCAGGGCCACCACCGGCGTCGGCGCCACGTCCAGCAGCGCGTCGTAGCAGGCGACCACGCGCGCCCAGTCGGTGTCGGCGTAGGTGGCGGCGGTGGCGTGCACCGCGGCGATCTCGGCCTGCAGCCGGTAGGGCCCGGCCGGGTTGCCGGAGCGCCACGCCGCCTCCAGGGCGGCGAGCCCGTCGGTGACCATCTGCCGGTCCCAGCGCGACCGGTCCTGCTCCTCCATCGGGACCAGGTCGCCGGCCGCGTCGGTGCGCGCCGCGCGACGGGAGTCCTGCAGCAGGAGCAGGGCCCGCAGCGCGTGCGCCTCGTCGTGGTCGGGCAGCAGCTCGGCGACCAGCCGGGACAGGGTGAGCGCCTCGCGGGCCAGGTCGTCGCGGAGCCCTTCGCCCTCGGTGGCGGCGTAGCCCTCGTTGAACAGCAGGTACACCACCGCCAGCACCCCGGCGGTCCGCTCCGCCCACCGGTGCGGCGGCGGCACCCGGAACGAGATGCCGGCGTGCGCGATCTTGTTGCGGGTGCGCAGCAGCCGCTGCGACATGGTCGCCTCGCTGACCAGGAAGGCACGGGCGACCTCACGGGTGGACAGCCCCGAGACGGTGCGCAGCGTGAGCGCGACCCGGCCGGCCGGCGGCAGCGCGGGGTGGCAACAGGTGAACAGCAGCGCCAGCCGGTCGTCGGAACCGCTCACCGCGGCGGGCTCGCGCTCGGTCATCGCCTGCACCTCCCGGAGCTTCCCGGCCTCCACGCGCCGGCGCCTGAGCACGTCGAGCGCCCGCCGGTGAGCGGCGGTGGTCAGCCATGCCGCGGGGTTGTCGGGGACGCCGTCGCGCGGCCAGCGCTCCAGCGCGCGCTCCGCGGCGTCCTGCACGCAGTCCTCGGCGAGCTCCCAGTCGCCGGTGACCCGGATCAGCCCGGCGACGACCCGGAGCCGCTCGGCCGCGAGTGCCGCGGCGAGGACCGCCGCGGCCTCGCTGCCCACGGGCCGGTCAGCCCTCGTCGATGGGCCAGAACGGGCGCACCTCGATGCTGCCGCCGTACGCCATCGGGTGACCGGCTGCGATCTCGATCGCCTCGTCGAGGTCGTCGCACTCGAGCACGTCGAAGCCGACGATGCACTCCTTCGACTCGGTGAACGGGCCGTCGGTGAGCAGCAGCTCGCCGGACCGGACCCGCACCGTGGTGGCGTCCTCGACCGGCCGGAGCCGGTCGCCGATCACCCACTTGCCGCGGCCGTTGACGTCGGCGAACCACTTCTCGATGTCCGGGGCCGCCTCGCGGTCGGCCTCGGTGACGGTCGAGCCGTCCTTGACGACGAACATCAGGTACTTCATCGGTGTCCTCCTGGGTAGCGGGTACGAACCTACGACGAACGGTCTGCGCCCGATCCGACACCGCGACACGAAGCTGTCGACGGAGCTCTCGGAGCAGTTGTCTGGACGTGCGCTGAAAGACATCTGTGGATACCCGGCAACGGCCTGCGGGGCTCGATCGCCCTAGTACTGTTGCGCCCAGACCGGCCCCGATCGTGCATCCCCCGTCACGGTTCGGGGCCGGTCGCTGTCCGCCGCCCGCCAGACCGCCTAGGGGATCAGGCCAGCAGCGCGGCGACCACGAAGACGGCCGGCACCGAGAGCACCGTGGTCACGAAGATGGAGTCCCGCGCGATCACCTCGGCGCGCCCGTAGCGGGTGGCGTGCACGAAGATGTTCTGCGCCGTCGGCAGCGCCGAGAGCCCGGTGACCGCGAGCAGCGCATGGTCGTCGAGCCCGAGGGCGAACCGCGCGACGGCGTACGCCGCGACCGGCTGCACGACGAGCTTGAGCACGGTGATGTAGCCGATCTCGACCGCCGACGTGCCGTGCCCCGGCCGCGGGCCCAGGCGCAGCGAGACGCCGTACGCCAGCAGCATCGAGGGCACCGCCATCCCGCCGATCAGCTCGAGCGGGTCGAGCACCGGACGGGGCAGCGTCACCCCGGTCACCGACAACAGCACGCCGAGGATCGAGGCGACCGTCAGCGGGTTGGTGAACGGTCGGCTCAGCATCCGGGCCAGCGACGGCCGTCGCTCGGACCCGGCGGTGTCGAGCAGGGCCAGGGCGATCGGCTGCAGCACGAGCAGCTGCATCAGCAGGGTCGGTGCGACCAGCGACGCGTTGCCGAGGACGTACGCCGCGATCGGGATGCCGAGGTTGCCGGCGTTCACGTACGACGCGCACAGCGTGCCGATCACGGTGTCGCCGAGGTCGTGCCGCCACACGAGCCGGGTGGCGAGCAGGTACAGCGCCGCCGAGACCGCGACGCCGCTGGCCGACGCGGCGAGGTTCCCCGACAGCACGTCGGCGACGTCGGTGTCACCGAGGACGGTGATCATCAGGGCCGGGCTGGCGACGAAGAACGCGAGCCGGGACAGCATCACCCGGCTGGCCATGTCGAGCACGCCGAGATGGGCGAGCAGTGCGCCCAGGGCGATGATCGTCACGATCGTGGCGAAGCCCTCGAGCACTCCCTGCACGTGGCGCCACGCCTCCCGGTCCGTCGAACGGCGGACCTCATCCTCGCAGGTGCGTCGCGGCCCTCAGGTCACGGAGGCGCGCCGGCGGGTGCGGGAGGCGCGGAGGTTCGCGACGTTGCCGCAGGTGTGCACGTCGTGCCAGACCCGGCTGTTGTTGCGGGAGGCGTCGTAGAAGGCGCACGGGCAGCCGCGGCCGCGGCAGGTCTTCAGCCGTGGCCAGCTGCCGTCGGCCTGCGCGAGC
>JABFXA010000201.1 GCA_013361955.1 Nocardioidaceae bacterium | reverse complement strand
CCCAAGGTGACGCCGGTCGGGAGGCTACGACGGTTCCCGGTGCGCATCGCGGCCGCGGCCGCGGCGGCCGTCCTGGTCGCCGCCGCGGCGGTGGGCGTGGTGGTCTCGCAGCAGGGCGGCGAGGCCCCGCCGGCGGTCGCGGCGGCCGTCACGCAGGTGTTCGACGCACCCGACGCGCACACCTCGACGGTCAGCACCAGCAACGGCGGCCGGCTCACCGTGGCCACCTCGCAGGACCTCGGCCGGATGGCCGTGAAGACGCAGGGGCTGCCCGACCCGGGCAGCAGCCACGTCTACCAGATGTGGGCGATCCACAACGGCACGCCGACCTCGGCCGGGGTGATCGGCGACCTCCGCGCCGGGCAGGCGATGGCGATGCCGGCCGCCGGTACGACGGTGGCGATCACCGTCGAGCCGTCGGGAGGCTCGGAGCAGCCCACCACCAAGCCCATCGTGGAGATGGACCCCGGGCAGGTGTGACCCGGGCTCAGGCCCGGCGGGCCTCGAGCACGGCCTGCGCGGCGTTGTGCCCGCCGAGCCCGCTCACCGCCCCGCCGCGCCGGGCTCCCGAGCCGCAGAGCAGCACGTTCTCGACGTCGGTCGCGACGCCCCAGCGCTGCGCGGGGGTGTCCAGCCGGGCCCGGTTCGGGGTCCACGGCCAGGCCAGGTCGCCGTGGAAGATGTGCCCGCCGGGCATCGCCAGCGCCTCGTCGACGTCCTGCGGCGCCTTCGCCTCCAGGCACGGACGGCCGTGCTTGTCGGTGGCGATCAGCGACTCGATCGGCTCCTCCAGCACGTCGTTGACCGCGTCGAGCGCTCGGCCCACGGCGGTGTCGCGCTGCGCCTCGACGTCGGCCTCGAACGCCCGCGCCGGGGTGTGCACACCGACGTAGGTCAGCGTGTGCATGCCCTGCACCGCCAGCGGCCCGAGCACGGACGGGTCGGTGAGCGAGTGGCAGTGGAACTGGCCGGGCTGCACCGACGGCAGCTGCCCCAGCGCCCCCTCGGCGTACGCCTCCTGCAGCCGTTCGTAGCCCTGGGCGACGTGCATGGTGCCGGCGAAGGCGTTCTTGCGCGAGACACCGGACCGCAGCCGCGGCAGCCGCTCGAGCACCATGTTCACCTTGAACTGCGCGCCCTCGGGACGGTCGCCGGCGTCCTCGCCGAGCAGCACCTGCAGCACCCACGGCGCCACGTTGGCCAGCACCCAGTCGGCGTGCGCGGACTTCCAGCCCTCGCCGTCGTGCCAGGTGACCGTGGCCTCGCTGCCATCGGACTCGATGCCGCTGACGCCGGCCGAGGTGAGCACCGTGACGCCTGCGTTGCGGGCGGCGACGGCGAGGGACTCGGTGAGCGCGCCCATGCCGCCGACGGGGACCTTCCAGTCCTCGGAGCCGAGGGCGTGCTGCAGGAACGCTCGGTTCTGCACCAGCGACTCGTCCTGCAGGTCGGCGAAGGTGCCGACCAGCGCGTCGGCTGCGACGACGCCACGGACCGTGTCGTCGCCGAAACGGCGCTCGATCTCACGGCCGATCGGGGCCTCCACGAGGAACTCCCAGGTGGCCGGCTCGACGAGCTCACGGACCTCCCGCGCGGTGCGCAGCGGCTCCAGCATCGTCGGCGCGACCGCGTCGGCGAACGCGCGGACCTCGCCGCGGAACGCCCGCCAGGCGTCGTACTCCTTGTCGGAGCCGGTCAGCTCGCGGAACGAGTCCGCGGTCGCCTGGCCCTCCGTGCGCTCCACGAGCAGGCCGGTGTGCTTGCCGTCGCGCTGCACGGGTGCGTACGCCGCCACCGACCGGGCGCGCAGCTCGACGTCGAGGCCGAGCTCGTCGACGATCCGGTCGGGGAGCAGGCCGACGAGGTCGGCGTAGCGGGACACCCGGGCCGGCACCCCGGAGAAGGCCTTGGAGCTGACCGCGGCACCACCCAGCTTCGGGAGGCGCTCGAGCACCAGCACGTCGAGGCCGGCCTGACCGAGATAGGTCGCGGCGACGAGCCCGTTGTGGCCACCACCGACGATGACCACGTCGTAGTGGTCCTGGAGGGTCTCCTGCGAGGTCACGGCAGCACGCTACCGGGGCGTCACCGCGTCTTCGCGGAGGTGTCACGAGTCCCTGCGGAATGTTTCGGATTCAACTACCGTTGACGCAGGCACCCAAGACCAGAGGAGCTGCCATGCCGGCCGTGACCGTGGACGACCTGACCGTCCTGCCCCGCCTGCACGCGCCCGGGCTCGGCGACGTCGTCCGCCCGGTGCTGAGCGTGACCACCGCCCCCCGGGGCTTCGAGGGGGAGGGGTTCCCGGTGCACCGCGCGTTCGCGGGCGTCGACATGGCCGCCCTCGACCCGTTCGTGCACATGGACCAGATGGGCGAGGTGGAGTACGCGCCGGGCGAGCCCAAGGGCACGCCATGGCACCCGCACCGCGGCTTCGAGACGGTCACCTACATGATCGACGGGGTCATGGACCACCAGGACAGCCACGGTGGCGGCGGGTCGATCACCAACGGCGACACCCAGTGGATGACCGCCGGCGGCGGGATCCTGCACATCGAGACGCCGCCGGAGTGGCTGGTCGCCTCGGGCGGGCTGTTCCACGGCGTGCAGCTGTGGGTGAACCTGCCGCGCGCGGAGAAGTGGGCCGAGCCCCGCTACCAGGACCTGCGCTCCAGCCAGCTCGGCCTGGTCACCACCTCCGACGCCGGTGCGCTGGTGCGGATCATCGCCGGCGACATCGGCGGCCTCACCGGTCCCGGTTCGACGCACACGCCGATGGCGATGGTGCACGGCACCCTGGCGCCGGGCGCCCGGCTCGAGCTGCCCTGGCAGGTCGAGTTCAACGCGCTCGTCTACGTGCTCTCCGGCTCCGGCACGGTCGGCCTCGAGCAGCGGCCGCTCAGCTCGGGCCAGCTCGCGGTCCTCGGCCGCGGCGACTTCGTGACGGTGAGCGCCGACGAGCGGCAGGAGTCGCGGCACCCGACGATGGAGCTGCTGGTGCTCGGCGGCCGGCCGATCCGGGAGCCGGTGGCCTGGGGCGGCCCGTTCGTCATGAACACCAAGGCCGAGGTGATGCAAGCCTTCGAGGACTTCCAGAAGGGCCGGATGGGCCAGATCCCGGCGGTGCACGGGCTCTCGAACGACCCGCGCGACACCGTCGAGGGATGACCGGCATTTCCGAAAAGGAACCGGCAAGGGTTCAAATCGGGCGGCCGCTCGCCTAACGTTTCGGCGTCGGTCGCCCGCCATCGGGGGCGGCGACCCGGACCCGACCGAGGTGAACCCTCTTGAGTCATCGACGCCGCCTCCTCCTGGCGATCTCCGCGTCCGCCGCTCTGGTCACGTCGACAGGCCTCGTCA
The DNA here is from genome assembly GCA_013361955.1 of Nocardioidaceae bacterium. Lineage (GTDB taxonomy): Bacteria > Actinomycetota > Actinomycetes > Propionibacteriales > Nocardioidaceae > Nocardioides_B. Next base: position 13,849 of record JABFXA010000201.1, on the reverse strand, counting down.
CAGCGAGCGTCTCTTCGGCCGCGCCACCGCCGGCAGCCACCCAGGCCCGGCAGGGCTACGCCGGCTCCTTCGCGATCAGCGGCAAGGACGCCGCGGCGTACGTCGTGCCGGACGACCTGCACCGCCTCTGGAGCAACCGGCTCCCGGACGGCACGACCCAGACCCGCTACCAGCAGACGCTGGGCAAGGCGTCGGTGTTCGGCGGCCAGGTCACGGTGCTGCGTGACGCCGCCGGCACGCCGACGTCCGTCATCGGGGCGTACTTCCCGGACCTGCGGGCCCGCAACGCCGTGAAGCTCGACAAGGCGCAGGCCCGCGGCGTGGTCGAGAAGCGCATCGGCGACCGCGGCTCGTTCCGCAACGCGCTGCACATCGACCCGCGCACCGGCCGGTACTTCTACGAGGTGCAGAGCCTGCGGGCCGCGCAGCGCCCGGTTCGCTGGGTCGACGCCGCCACCGGCGCGGTCACGAACTCCTTCAACGGGCTCACCGAGGGCACCGGCGTGGGCGTCAAGGGCGACACGAAGACGATCGACACCACGCGCAACGCCTCGACCGGCCTGTTCGAGCTGAAGACCGGCGACGACCGGCAGGAGACCTACGACCTGCTGAACAAGCCGACCACCGCCGGCGGCACGCTGATGACGGACCCCGACGACGTCTGGAACAACACCAAGGGCACCACCTCGCCCAGCCAGCCCGCCGGTGTCGACGCGCACTACTACGCCGGGATCGTCGACGACTTCTACCGAGACACGTTCGCTCGCAACAGCCTCGACGACAACGGCCTGCGGATCGTGTCGAAGGTGCACTACGACCGGCACTACTGCAACGCCTTCTGGAACGGCGCCTTCATGACCTACGGCGACGGCGACGGCAAGTCCTGCCTGCCGCTCTCCGGAGGCCTGGACGTCGACGGGCACGAGATGACCCACGGCGTCACCGAGTTCACCTCGAACCTGATCTACGAGAACGAGTCCGGAGCCCTCAACGAGTCGTTCAGCGACATGATGGGCAACACGATGGAGTTCTACGCCGCGGAGCGCGGGCTCGACCCGGCGGCCCAGCCGGACTGGCGCATCGGTGAGGACGTCATCAACCCGGGCACCCCCGGCGCGGGCTTCCGCAACATGGGCGACCCGCAGGAGTTCCAGGACCCCAGCCACTACTCCCAGAAGTTCACGGGGACGGCGGACAACGGCGGCGTGCACACCAACAGCGGCATCTCGAACCACGCCTACTACCTGACCGTCAACGGCGGCCGCAACGCCTCCTGCAGCGCGAACGTCTCGCACGGCGTGCTGCTCACCGGCCCCGACTGCGACGTGGTGGTCCCCGCGCTGGGACTCGCCACCGCGCAGCAGATCTTCTACAAGGGCTTCACGAGCCTGCCGGAGTACGCCAACTTCTGCGACGCCCGCAACGCCACGATCGCCGCGGCCGGGGGCGCGAACGGCAAGGCGATCACCGCGGCCTGGGACGCCGTCGGCGTGCACGCCGGCTGCGCGCCGGGCACGCCGCCCCCGCCGCCGTGCACCAGCAACCCGAATGCGCAGATCCCGTTCGAGTCGCCGCACCCGTACGGCAACAACGCGGACTGCACGTGGACCTACGACAACGGCTCGGCCGGCTTCCAGCTCCACTTCAGCCAGCTCGAGACGGAGAAGGACTTCGACTTCGTGAACGTCAAGGACGCGAGCGGCAGCACGCTGGCGACGTACACGGGTCGGAAGAACGCCTTCTGGGCACCGTGCATCCCGACCTCGACGGGATCGGTGCAGCTGACCAGCGACTCCGGCGTGACCGCGCCGGGCTTCACGGTCGACGCCGTCCGCGCCTGCTGAGCGCGCCTGCGGCCGGGGTGCGCGCGGCGTACCCCGGCCCCGGCGGGCCGGAGATGGTCTCGATTTCTTGACTTCTCAAGGTAGTCACAAGGTCGGCGACTTACACAGGGTGCTCCATGTTGTCGCATTAGGGAGCGCTCATGAACAAGTCACCGCATCCTGCTCACAAGGCGTCTCGGCCACGAACGCGAGGGCGCCGGATGCGCCTGTTCGCCGCGCTCGCCGCCACTGCGCCCGTGCTCGCCGGTCTGTCGCTGGTCGGGGGGGCCGCGGACGCCGCGCTGGTCGGCTCGCCTGGGCCGACCAACCCGGACACCAACTTCCCGGCGTACTACACCGACCTCAACGGGCTGTCGCTGCAGCTCTGCCTCGACGACCCGGTGGCCGTCAACTGCCTGACCACCCGCGACGAGCTGCTGAACGCCGGTGCCGACGGGGAGGCCTTCTACGCCTCGGCCTCGGCCGAGGTCGGCGACTTCGGCGCGGAGTATGCGCTCGAGGCCGCGTTCGCCGGTGACGGGGCGAACCAGGAGATCGTCTTCGCCCGGACCCGCTACATCGGGACCGGCGAACCGAACTCGACGTACACGTTCACCGGTCCGTACGGCACGGACACCTGTACGACGAACGCGACGGGCACGCTGCCGCGCAACGGCTGCACGTTCGACGAGGGCGGCGCGGTCGGTGGCGACGTCACCTCCGCGACGGCGAGCAACCGGGTCGGCCCGTTCCTGGTCTGGAACACCACCGCGGACCGGCCGGCCGGCTACATCGGCGACCCGAACGTGGCGCACGCCGTCACCGGCTCGCCGACCGGCTTCAACAAGGTCCAGGTGCGGGGCCCCGGCGTCACCGGGACCTGCGTGGACGGCGCCACGGTGACCCAGGGCTGCCAGGAGACCGACCAGTTCCTGGTGGCCGGGCAGGTCATGGACGGGGCCCAGGGAGTGGCGACTCCGGTCAGCTTCGGCCCGGTGACCCAGGCGACGACGAAGACGGTCACCTACACCAACATCGGCAACGCCGCGGCGCACGTCGTGACCGCCGCGGTGTCGGGCGCCGGCTTCGCCTCGACCGCCGACACCTGCACCGGTGCGACGGTCGCCGTCGGCGGTCACTGCGACGTCGACGTGACCTTCACGCCGACCCCGGGCCAGCCGGCCACGGGCAGTGTGACGTTCACCGACGACTCGGCGGGCGGGACGGCCAAGGCGGCCTTGTCGGGCAAGGGCGCGCAGTCGAAGTTCCAGGCGATCCCCGGGATCGACTTCGGGACGGTGGCCATCGGGAGCAGCGCGTCCCGTCCGATCACGGTCCGCAACACCGGTGACGCGCCGTTGGCGCTCGACACGCTGGCCCTGCAGCCGGCTGCCTCCGGGCTCGCGGTCGCGGGCACCGGAACCACGCCCTGCCAGGTCAACGTCACCACGTTGGCACCGGGCGCCAGCTGCACGGCGACGGTGACCTTCACGCCGGACGCGCACGCCGCCCGCTCGACCCAGCTCGCGGTGGGTGCGGTCGACCAGGTCGCCGACACGCTGGTCACCGTCAACGGTGTCGGCCAGGACGTCACCGCTCCGCGGGTGCTGACCCGGTCGCCGGCCGCCGGCGCGACCGCGGCCAGCCGCACCGGCAACGTCGTGGTGACCTTCACCGAGGGCGTGAAGGGGGTCACCGGCACGACGTTCCGGCTGACCAACCTCTCCACCGGACGGGCGGTCGGTGCGGTCCGCACCAAGAACGCGACCGGCAGCCGGTGGGTGCTGAACCCGAACGCCACGCTCGCGGCGCACACCCGGTACCGGGTGAACCTGCTCGGTGGGAGCGCGCTCGTCCGTGACCTCCACGAGGTCGCGCTGAGGAGCACGTCCTGGACCTTCCGGACCAGGTAAGTCCGAGCCTGGTCGGAAGGGTCCGAGGACCCCCCGAAAAGGGCACTGCCCCCGGACCGACGGTCCGGGGGCAGTTGCTCGTCGCGGTCGGGGACCGCGCGGTGGGGTGAACGACGGGGCTTGAACCCGCGACCTCCTGGACCACAACCAGGCGCTCTACCAGCTGAGCTACGCCCACCACGGCGACGACGGGGACCAGCGCCCCCGACAGTCAGGTCGGCCCCTCTCGACCGGGGTCGGGAGAAGCCGAGGCGCGAACAGTGTACCCGTTCTCAGGCCGGGTCCGGACCGCCCCCGGGGCCGCCGGTCAGCGACCCGCCGTGCTCGGCCGCGATCGCCTTCGCGGTCTCGCTGTCCGGGCCGGGCGCGGGCACGAACACGGCCGCCCGGTAGTAGCGGAGCTCCTCGATGCTCTCCCGGATGTCCGCGAGCGCGCGGTGGTTGCCGGTCTTCGCGGGGGCGGCGAAGTACGCCCGGGGGTACCAGCGGCGGGACAGCTCCTTGATCGAGGACACGTCGACGATCCGGTAGTGCAGGAACGACTCGAGCGCGGGCATGTCGCGGGCCAGGAAGGAGCGGTCGGTGGCGACCGTGTTGCCGGCCAGCGGGGGGCGGCTGCCGTCGGGGCAGTGCTCCTTCACGTACGCCAGCACCTGCTCCTCGGCCTCGCCGAGCGACAGCCCGCCGTCGAGCACCTCGAGCAGGCCGGAGGTGGTGTGCATGGTGCGCACGAACTCGTCCATCTGGTCGAGCGCCTCGCTCGGCGGCTTCACCACGACGTCCACGCCGTCGCCGAGCACGTTGAGCTCGAAGTCGGTCACCAGGGCCGCCACCTCGATCAGGGCGTCGGCGCCCAGGTCGAGGCCGGTCATCTCGCAGTCGATCCACACCAGACGGTCGTTCACGCCCACGACCCTACTTGCCGGACGGCTCAGGCTCTTCTCAGCGACCTTTTCTAGACTGACGGGGTGCAGTGGTCGTCCGCGCTCGGCGTGCTCGCACGCCTGGTGGTCGGGGGCGTGTGGATCGTTGCCGGAGCGCTCAAGCTCCCCGACCCGGCCGGCAACGTGCGCGCCGTGCGTGCCTACCGGCTGCTCCCGGAGACCGTCGTCCCGACCGTCGGGCACGCGCTCCCGGTCCTGGAGATCCTGGTCGGCGTGTGCCTGGTCTGCGGGCTGCTCACCAGGGTCGCCGCCCTGGTCTCGGCGGTGCTGCTGGTCGCGTTCATCGTGGGTATCGCCGCCGCCTGGGCCCGCGGGCTGCAGATCGAGTGCGGGTGCTTCGGCGGCGGGGGAGGCCCGAGCGCGAACGCCACCGCGGCGTACCCGTGGGACATCGCCCGAGACGTGGGCCTGCTGGCCCTGAGCGGCTGGCTGGTGTGGCGGCCGCGGACCCCGGTGGCGGCCGACAACGTGCTGCTGCCGGCATAGAAGAGGAAGAAGAGCAGGCATGTCGAGGAAGAAGTCCACCGCCACCCGGCGCGAGGAGTCACGGGTCGCCGCCGAGCGGGCCGCCGCGATCCGGGCCGAGCAGGAGCGCCGCGAGCGCCGCCGCCGCGCCCTCGTGGTCGGGGCCGTGGTGATCGCGGTGCTCGTCATCGTCGGCGTGATCGCGACCGTGGTGAGCTCGCAGAAGGACACCTCGGGCCAGAGCGGGGCGGCGCCGGCCGGCGCGGTCGCGAACGGGTACGCCGTCCCGGCCGGCCCGGCCACGGCGAAGACCACGATCACGGTCTACGAGGACTTCATGTGCCCGTTCTGCGGGCAGTTCGAGGCGGCCACCCGCTCGACGGTGCAGAAGGGGATCGCCGACGGCAGCGTGCAGATGCAGTACCACGTGCTGAACTTCCTCGACGGCAGCTCGACGAGCGAGTACTCCACCCGCTCGGCCAACGCGCTCGCCGTGGTCCTGGACACCTCCGGTCCGGAGGTCGCGAAGAAGTTCCACGACCTGCTGTTCGAGAACCAGCCGGAGGAGGGCAGCGCCGGCCTCAGCGACGGCAAGCTGCTCGACCTCGCCGTGCAGGCCGGCGCACCCCGCGCGAAAGTCAGCCAGGGCATCTCGGACCGCCGCTTCGATCAGTGGGTCGACAACGTCACCGACCGGGCGTCGAAGGACGGCGTCACCGGCACGCCGACCGTGCTGATCAACGGCAAGAAGCTCGAGTCGACGTCGGTCGCGGACCTCGCCGCGCAGGTCGACAAGGCGGTCGCCACCGGCGGCTGAACCGTCCACAGCCGCGCCGTTCTGGGGAGAAACCTGGGGAGAAAGACGGACACCGCGGCGTGTCCAGCACGACACGCAGGAAGGCGCGAAAAAGTTCGTCGGAGGTTGCCCGAAACCCTTGCGACGACAGGGTGTCCGGGGATAGAAATCTCCCACGCCACCGGGGCGACTCGGAGGCGGGACCGGACGGGAACGAGAACCCCACCGGAGGAGCAATCCACCGGGCGGCCAGTGACGAGGCCGCGGATCTCGGGATCGTCCGCGAGAGGCGGGGCGTCACCCCGGCTCAAAGCCGAGGCCCCGCAAACTCATACTTTGCGGGGCCTCACCCTTTGTAACCCATCGGCCGCGTCGTATCCGTGACCGACACCCCTCAGCCTCGCAGTTCGGCTGTGGTCTTCGCCACCACCCCCGCTCGCGCGGCGGTGGACGGCTTGCCAGACTGACCGCCATGCCCGAGCCCGCGACGCCCTCGCCGTACGCCGACTTCATCGCCGGCCTGCCCAAGGCCGAGCTGCACGTGCACCACGTCGGCTCCGCGTCGCCGCGGATCGTGTCCGAGCTCGCCGCCCGGCACCCCGGCACGGTGCCGTCCGACCTCGACGAGCTGCGGGAGTTCTACACCTTCACCGACTTCGCGCACTTCATCCGCGTATACCTCGCGGTGGTCGACCTGATCAAGGAGCCCGAGGACGTCCGGCTGCTCACCTACGAGGTCGCCACCGAGATGGCGGCCCAGCGGGTCCGCTACGCCGAGCTGACCCTCACGCCGTACACCTCGGTGCAGGCGGGCGTGCCGATCGAGGCCTTCGTCGAGGCGGTCGAGGACGCCCGGGTGGCCGCCGAGCGCGACCACGGCATCATGCTGCGCTGGATCTACGACGTGCCGGGGGAGTTCGGCCTCCCGTCGGCCGAGGAGACGCTCCGCTACGCCCTCGACCACCGGCCCGAGGCGCTGGTCGGGTTCGGGCTCGGCGGGCCGGAGGTGGGCGTCGACCGACCGCAGTTCAAGCCGGTCTTCGACCAGGCCCGCGCGGCCGGGCTGCACAGCGTGCCGCACGCCGGCGAGACCACCGGGCCGCAGACCGTCTGGGACGCGGTGCGCGACCTCGGCGCCGAGCGCATCGGGCACGGCACTTCCGCGGCGCAGGACCCCGAGCTCCTCGCGTACCTCGCCGAGCACGGCATCCCCGTCGAGGTCTGCCCGACCTCCAACATCGCCACCCGGGCGGTGGAGCGGCTCGAGGACCACCCCGTGGGCCGGATGGTCGAGGCCGGCGTGGTGGTCACGGTGAACAGCGACGACCCGCCGATGTTCAACACCACGCTCACCCGGGAGTACGAGATCGCCGCCGACCTGCTCCGGCTCGACGAGCGCGGCATCGCCGACCTGTCCCGCACTGCGGTCCGCTCGTCGTTCCTCGACGGCGCCGGGAAGGTTCAGCTGCTCGGCGAGATCGACCGGTACGTCGACGACTACGCCGAGGGCGCGCGGGGCGTGGCCGGCGGCGCGCCGGGCTGAGGGCTCGGCTCCGGGCGGGCCAGCTCCGCCCACACCACCTTGCCGCCGCCGGGCACCTCCTCCATGCCCCAGGACGCGGTCAGGTGGTCGATCAGGCGCAGGCCGCGGCCGTGCTCCTCGAGGATCCCCTCGGGCTGCGGCTCGGGGGTGCCCGCGCCGCTGTCGGCGACCTCGATGCGCAGCAGGTTGCCGGAGTGCGACATGCGCAGCTCCAGCGCCGAGCCGGCGTGGGTCACCGCGTTGGCGGCCAGCTCGCTGACCACCAGGAGCACGTCGTCGAGCACCGATCCGAAGTTCCAGTCGGAGACCAGCCGGCTGGCGAACCGGCGGGCCTCCCGGGCGCTCGGCAGCGCCTGCGGGAGCAGGATCGACTCCTGCTCGCGGGGCTCCGCGCCGAGCGAGACGAGCAGGTCGACCAGGTAGTCGAGCTCGTCGTCCTTGAGCACGTAGCCCTCGACGTGCTGGGAGATCCACTCGTCGTCGGGGTCGGCGCCGGAGAACACCACGATCTTCGACGCGGGCGAGCCCACCCGGATCCGGCTGAGCACCTCGCGCCCGGCCAGGTCGGGCAGCCCGAGGTCGAGCACGACGACGTCGGGGTGCAGCTGCGCGCAGAGCCGCACCGCCTCCACCCCGTCGCCGGCCTCGCCGACCACGTCGAAACCGCCCCGGAACCGAAGGCTGGTGCGCACCAGGCGACGCACGGCGACGACGTCGTCGACGAGCAGGACGCTGGTGGCCACGGCTCGACCCTAGTCACCGACTACGACGCGCGGCAGGAAATACGGACGGTCAGGGCCCGTCGACGCGCGCGAGCGTCAGCAGGAAGGCGCCGGCGGGGGCGGCCTCCGACGGTGGTTCGTACGTCGCCTCGCCGCCGTGCGCACGCGCGAGCTCGCGGACGATGAACAGCCCGAGACCGGTGCCGCCGCGCCGCCCGCCGGTCGCGAACCGCTCGAACAGTCGGCCGCGCATCACGTCGGTGACCCCGGCGCCGGTGTCGGAGACCTGGAGGGTGACGGTCGTGTCGTCGGCGCGCGCCTCGAGCCGGACCGGTGGACGACCGTGTCCCACTGCGTTGGTCACCAGGTTGTCGAGGGCCTGGGAGATCCGGTCGGCGTCGGCGCGCACCCACAGCCCCGGCGTCGCCACCGCGAGCACCTCGACGCCGGGGTGGCTGCGCGCGGCGGCGGACACCGCGGCGGCCAGCAGCCGGTCGACCGCGACGGGTTCGAGGTGCAGCTCGAGGGCGCTGCGCTGCAGCCGCGACGCGGTGAGCAGGTCGGCGAGCAGCAGCCGCAGCCGGGTCGCGCTCGTCGACATCCCCTCGAGCATCTCCGCGCGCTCGAGGTCGTCGAGCTCCGACCAGTGCCGGCCGAGCGTCTCCGCCGTACCGGCGAGGACGCTGACGGGGGTGCGAAGCTCGTGGGCGGTGACCGCGAGGAACTTGGACTGGTCGTCGGCCGACTGGCTGAGCCGCCGGTTGGCCTCCTCGAGCCGGGCGTTCGCGGAGGCGATCTCCTCGGCGTTGGCGTCCTGCTGCTCCATCAGCTGCCGACGCTCGGTGGTGTCGCGGGTGACCTTGGTGAACCCGACGTGCTCGCCGAGGTCGTTGTGCACCGCGCTGATCGTGACGTGCGCCCAGTACCGGGTGCCGTCCTTGCGCACCCGCCAGCCCTCCTCCTGGTAGTGCCCGTCGCGCAGCGCCAGCTCGAGCTCGTGCTCGGGGTGCCGGACGGCCTGCTGCTGGGGCGGGTGGAACACCCGGAAGTGCTGGCCGATGATCTCGTCGGCGGTCCAGCCCTTGCTGCGCTCGGCGCCGGCGTTCCAGCTCATCACGTGCCCGTCGGGGTCGAGCATGAAGATCGCGTAGTCCTGCACCGACTCCACGAGCAGCCGGAACCGCTCCTCGCTCTGGCGCAGCCCCTCCTCGGCGGCGCGACGGCCGGTCATGTCGCGGGTCACCTTCGCGAAGCCGATGTGGCGTCCGGACCGGTCGTGCACGGCCGAGATCACGACGTTCGCCCAGAACTGCGACCCGTCCTTGCGGACCCGCCAGCCCTCCTCCTCGTAGCGGCCCTCCCGCAGCGCAACCTCCAGCTCGTGCTCGGGGTGCCGGGCCTCCTGCAGCGCGGGCGGGTAGAACATCCGGAAGTGCCGACCGAGCACCTCCTCGGCGGCGTACCCCTTGATGCGCTGGGCTCCCGGGTTCCAGCTGGCGATGTGCCCGGTGGCGTCGAGCATGAAGATCGCGTGGTCGCGCACCGACTCGACGAGCAGCCGGAAGCGTTCCTCGGCGCGGCGCAGGTCCTCCTCGGCGGCGCGCATCGCGGACACGTCCTGGACCTGGAGGAACAGGTACAGCGGCCGGCCCGCCGAGTCGCGGATCGGGGTCAGCGTGGTCAGCACCCGGCGGACCGGCTCGGTGCCGACGACGTCGTGCTCCACGGGCAGCAGGTCGACGTCGTTGCCCTGCAGCTCGGTCAGCGCGGCGTCGAGGGCCTCCCGCCGGTCGGCCGCGAGCTCGCCGTACGGCGTCCCGACCAGGTCGTCCACCTCTCGCTCGACGAGCCGGGCGAACGCCCGGTTGGCGCGCACCACCTGGCCGGTGAGGGTCAGCGTGACCATGCCGATCGCGGCCTCCTCGAACAGCTCCCGGAACCGCTCCAGGTGCTCCTCGATGACGCGTCGCTCGCGGTCCTCCTCGGCGGTGCTCGCGGCGACGGTCGGCGTCGTACGTCGAGGGGGTCCGCCGAGCACGGCGAGCAGGTCGTCGGCGAGCGTCTCCAGCGAGGAGGACTTCTCCAGGAACGCGGCGGCGCCGAGGCCGACCAGCCGCTGCGCCAGCCCGTGCTCCTCGAACCCGCTGAACATCACCACCGTGGTGCGGGGGCTCGCCTCGCGGACCAGCGGCAGCGCCTCGAGGCCGTCCATGCCGGGCATCGAGACGTCGAGGAGCATCAGGTCGGGACCGTGCGTGCGGGCCAGCTCCACCGCCTCGTTGCCGTCGACGCCCTCTCCGACGACGTGCACCCGGTGCGAGAGCCGCAGCCTGGTGCGCACGAGGCTGCGCACCTCGGCCGCGTCGTCGACGATCACCACCGTCGGCAGCGTCTCCGCCTCGGTCCCGCTCACCGTCCGCAAACTACACGCGGCCGTGTAGCGCCCCCGGCAGGACTCGAACCTGCGACCAATGGATTAGAAGTCCAACGCTCTATCCAGCTGAGCTACGAGGGCGTGGGGTCGGATCCCGAGCGCCTAGTATGCCGCAGCCGGACCGCCGGGGCCGGTCAGCGCCAGCGGTCGCCGGCCGCGCGCACGTAGGTGCGCCACACGTACCGCCAGGGGGTCACCGCGAGGATGACGACGACCAGCGCGCAGTTGGCGGCAACGTCGGACGTCGCGGCGTCCAGGGTGCCGGTGGCGGCGCGGGGGACGGCGACGAGCGCGAGCCACAGCAGCTTCCAGGCCGACTCGAGGAGCAGCAGCGGCACCAGCCGGACCGGGTAGCGCAAGCCGAGGAAGGCCAGCAGCGACATCGCGGTGAGCAGGCAGAGGGTGACGCCTTCGTACAACGGCAGGGCGTGCGCGTCGGGGAGCAGCGGCCACTTCACCAGGACCAGGCCGACGCCCATCAGCAGGTAGCCGGCGCGCATCAGGTGCACGCGGGCCAGGGAGAGCTCGGCGGGTACGGTGCGGACCGCTTCGGTCGTGACGGACATGGGTGGGCTCCTTACTCGGAGGGGGCGAGCAACGCGTAGGTGACGGTGTCGAGCCACTGCCCGGAGCGGTGCAGCGAGTCGGCGACGGCGTGGCCCTCGCGGCGCATGCCGACGCGCTCCATCAGCCGCCAGGACGTCGTGTTGGCCAGGAAGCAGGTGGCGACCACCCGGCGTACGCCGAGGTCGGTGAAGCAGTGCGCGAGCAGGGCTCGGACGGCCTCGGTGGCGTAGCCCCGGCCGGTGTACGCGGGGTCGAGGACCCAGCCGAGCTCGGCCTGCCGGCGCCGCGCCCGGTCGGCGACCTCGCTCTGCGCCCAGGCGTCCTCGACCCGAAGCATCAGGTCGCCGACCAGGGTGCCGTCGCGCTCGACGACCACGGTGGCCGCGAGCCGTTCGGGATCGGTGAAGGTGGACCGGTAGGCCTCGAGGTCGGTGGGGTGCTCGGTGAGCCACGCGGCGACGGTGTCGAGCCGCCGGTACGCCCAGGTCGCCTCGGCGTCGGCCGCCGTCCCGGGCCGGAGGGTCAGCCGCTCGGTCCGCAGGGTGCGGGTGAGCGGGGGACGGGCGGGGCTCTCGACGAGGCGCAGGGTCAGCAGCGAGGCGCCGAGGTCGCGGACGCGGGCGAGGACACCGTGCAGCCGAGCCTGGTCGACCACCGGACCGGTGAGGGTGGTGGTGCCGTCGTCGAGGCGGGCCAGGTCGAGGTCGCCGAGGGTGGCGGCCCAGTGGTCGTCGAGGTGCCCCGCAAGCCGGATCTCGTACGTCGCGGTCACGTCGGCGCTCCCGCCGGGACGCGGCGGACCGCCCGGGCGGGGCGGCGGACGACCCACTCGGCCACCGCCAGGTTGATCACCCAGCCGGCGCCCTTGGCCAGGTCCGAGCGGAGCTCGCCGGTGCCGAGGACCGCGCCGCCGATGCCTTCGGTGAACACCTGGGTGCCGGCGGCCAGGCCGATCGCGTAGGCCCGGACCATCCAGGCCCGGTGCGCGGCGATGTCGCGGCGGCGGACGGCGGCGAACCCGAGCAGCAGGGCGGCCGCCATCGCGGAGCCGAAGACCAGGCGGAGCAGGTAGAGCAGGTCGCCGGTGCCGGGCTGTGCCTCGTAGAACAGCGTCAGCCAGAGCGCCGAGCCCGCCACCAGCAGGCCGGCCACGGCCAGCACCCGTCCGGCCCGCCGGTGCCAGGTGAGGTGCCGGCGGCGGAACCGTGGCAGCAGCTGCAGGATGCCGACGAGCGCGTAGACGGTCGCGCCGACGATGTGCACGACGAGCGGGAGCGGGAAGCCGTCGAACCGGTGGTCGGCGGGGAAGACCGGCGGGCCGCCGGCCAGCTGCACCAGGCGCAGCAGCCCTGCCGTCAGCGGCACCGCGCTGAGCACGACCAGCCCCACCGGCACCGGCCAGCTCCGCCCCCGGGCGCTCATCGGACCGTGGCGACGTCGACGGGCGACGCGGAAGACTCGGCGGAGGTGTCCCGCGCGGTGAGCCAGAGGGAGACGCCGAGCCCGATCATCGCGATGCCGTTCGGGAAGGCCAGCAGCCGGTAGAACGCGTCCGGCATCACCGACAGCACGATCGTGACCACGCCGCCGACGGCGAGCAGCAGCGTCGCCCAGCGGGCCAGCACCCCGGCGCGGAACAGCGCGATGCCGAACAGCAGGCCGCCGGCCAGGTAGGCGTAGCCCTGCAGGTGCGCGACGGCGGCCATCGCCCCGATGTCCCCGGTGGCGGACTGGCCCTTGCCCACGGCGAGCACGTCGTCGGCGTACGCGCCGTTGAAGGACGCGACGGTCGGCATCACGAAGGCGGCGACGTAGGCGGTGCCCATCACCATCAGGTAGCCGGCGGCGATGACGAGGTAGCCGACCAGGCCGAGGACGCCGTTGCGTCGGACCTGGCTCAGGTACATGCCGGTGAGACCGGCCAGCGCCAGCACGGCCATCAGCACCTTGGCGATGTCGCGGACCAGCATCTCGGTGGTCTGGATCGAGGTGGCGTCCAGGTGCGGGTGCCGGATCTGTACACCGATGAAGAGCGCGCCCGCGGCCGCGGCTGCGGCGCCGGAGGCCTTGGTGAGTCCGGTCGGGGTGACGGTCATGGGTGGCTCCTTGGTCCGGGTGTCCCGGCGGTTCCGGGGACGTCGGTGACGCTAGGAGCCGGTCTGGTGACGCCACATCGCACGACGATGTGAACGGCGTGGTGATTCGGCCTAGATCAGGCGCAGCTCGCCCGCCCGGCGTACGGCGGCGCGGCGGGTGTTCACGTCGAGCTTGGTGAAGATGTGCCGGGAGTGGGTGCGGAAGGTGTTCACGGACATGAACAGCCGGCCGGCGATCTCCGGGCCGGTGAGGTCGGTGGCCAGCAGCCGGAGCACCTCGAGCTCCCGCGCGCTCAGCGCCTCGGCGGCCGGCGCGGCGGTCTCTGCCCGCTGCGGCTCGGCCACCGCGAGCAGCAGCCGCGCCTCCTCGTGGTGCGCCTCGACGGCTCCGAGCAGGTCGAGCACCGTCAGGCCTTCGTCGAGGAACAGCCGGACGTAGCCGGCGGGCGCCCCGCCCACGACCGCGGCGTCGAGGTCGGCGACGGCGGCCTCCCGCTCGCCGAGCGCGTCGTGCGCCAGGGCGCGGACCAGCAGCGCCTCGACCAG
>JABFXA010000447.1 GCA_013361955.1 Nocardioidaceae bacterium | reverse complement strand
GGCCGCGACGCCGGTCGCGACGTGCGGGAGCCGCGCGACCGGACCGAGGCGCAGAGCCGCTACGACGGCCCGGAGCTGGATCCGGAGATCAACGGCAAGGAGCTGGACCGGTCGGTGGCCGGCCAGCTTCGGGGGCTCCCCGAGAAGCTCGCGGCCCGCGTCGCCCGGCACCTCGTGGCCGCCGGCCTGCTGATGGACCAGGACCCCGAGACCGCCTACCAGCACACGCTGGCCGCCCGGGCGCGCGCCGCGCGCATCGCGGTGGTGCGGGAGGCGTGCGGTGAGGCGGCGTACGCGGCGGGACACTTCGCCGAGGCGCTGTCCGAGCTGCGCGCGGCGAAGCGGATGAACGGGTCCCAGGACTACCTGGCCGTGATGGCCGACTGCGAGCGCGCCCTCGGCCGCCCCGACCGGGCGCTGGCGCTGGCCCGCAACCCCGCGGTGCCGAACCTGCCCGACGACCAGAAGGCCGAGATCACCATCGTTGAGGCGGGAGCCCGGCGGGACCTGGGCGAGATCGACGCCGCGCTCCGCACCCTGGAGAACGCGCCGCTGCGCTCGAAGTCGCGGGCCGAGTGGGTGGTCCGGCTGCGCTACGCGTACGCCGACACGCTGCTCGCCGCGGGGCGCACCGGCGACGCGCTCGAGTGGTTCCACCGCACGGTGGCGATCGACGGCGAGCAGGTCACCGACGCCGCTGAGCGGGCCGCCGAGCTCGAGGGCGACGCCGGCCGCTGACCGGGCCGGATCTCATCCCCAGGGCACGTCCCTGCAGGGTTGTGCACAGGCACGCCGTGCGCACCGCCGGCGGCCGCGCCGCTCCGACAGGCTCGGGTGCGGAGGTGGTCCCCTTGACCGACACGAGCAGCGCCCCGGCCGTCCTGGCCGGGGACGAGTCCGACAACACGGTGACCTTGAGAGGACGGGTCTCCTCGCCACCCACGGAGCGGGAGCTGCCCAGCGGCGCGGTGATCACGACCTTCCGGCTCACCGTGCCGCGGGCGCGCACCACGATGACCGCCGGGTCCCGGCAGTCCTCCGACTGGGTCGACTGCGTGGCCTGGAGCGGCCGGAGCCGGCGCAGCGTCGGTGGCTGGCAGGTCGACGACCGGGTGGAGCTGACCGGAGCACTCCGCCGGCGGTTCTTCCGGGTCGGGGAGGGCCCGAGCACCCGCCTCGAGGTGGAGGTGCTGAGCGCGCGGCGGGTCAAGGGCGAGGCGTCGCGGTGACCGGCCGGATCAGCTGTCCCGGAGGTCGCGCATCACCACGCCCATCCGGGGCTTGGGCGCGAACGACGTGGACTTCCGCGGCATCCGTTCCCCGCGAGCCGCCGCGGCCATCACCTGGGCCACCGACGGCGGGTGCACCGCGACCACCACACCGGGCTGGCGCGCGGTGGTCTGCAGCGCCTGGTCGAGGCTGTGGTGGTAGCCGACCTGCTCCTCGGCGATCCGCCAGGCCGGGAGCAGCACGTCGTGCAGCACCGCCGCGTCCACCTCGCTGGTCCGGGCCGTGCGGAGCAGTGCCCAGGTGCGACCGTCCGAGACCACGAACGCCGCCCGTTCCGGGTCGTCGACGCGCGCCGCCTGTGCCGCGAACGCCGCCTCCCGGTCCGGCATCAGCCGGAACTCGTCGCCGCGGTCGTCCGAGAGCTCCTGCAGGTCGGCGATCGTCAGGGCGCCGACCGACCGGTGGATCGGGCCGACGGTGAGCGGGTGGTCGCGCTGGTCCACGAGCAGCGCCAGGCCGTGGTCCCACGGCGAGGTCTCGGGTGCCGCGGTCGGGTCGCGCCGCTCCTGCTGGAGCCGCAGGTACGCCGCGTAGCGGTGGTGCCCGTCGGCGATCAGGGCCTGGGTATCGGCCAGCTCGCCGGCGAGCGCGTCGACCCGGGCCGGTTCGCTGACCGCCCACAGCCGGTGCCGGCTGCCGTCGAGGGCGACGAAGTCTGCCAGCGGTGCCTCGGTGGCCGCCTCCCGGACCAGCGTCCGGAGCCGGTCGGTGCCCTCGTGGAGCAGCAGGATCGGCTCGAGGTTGGTCTCGGTCGTGCGCATCAGGACCGCGCGGTCGTCCACGGGGCCCGGCATCACGTCCTCGTGGGGCAGGATCACCCGCTCGTCCTCGGCGCGGAGCCCGGTCACCCCGACCAGGCCGCGGACCGTGGTGTCGCCGACGGTGTACTCGTAGAGGTACAGCGCCGGGTCGGCGTCCGCCCGGAGGAACGACCGGTCCCGCCACTTGTGCAACCGGTCCCGCACCGCCAGGTAGGGCCGCTCGAACCTGCGTGAGAGGATCAGCCGGACGATGTTGTGCCGGTTCGCGGCCTCCAGGTCGCGGACGGTGTCCGCGTCGAGGACGTCGTACGGCGGCGAGATCACCGTGCCGAGGTCGCCCACCGTCGCCGGGTCGAAGCGCAGTCCGCGGAACGGCCGGAGGGTGAAGGGGCGTCGTCCCTCCGCGGCGGTTCGGTCGAGCATCCGGGCATCGTACGAGAGCCGGCGACCGGACCTGGGAGAGGGGAGCACCAGTGCTCGGCAGCACCGACCGTCCGCTGTGGGACGAGTACGACGTCGCGATGCTCGACCTGGACGGGGTCGTGTACATCGGGCCCGAGCCCGTCCCGGGCGCACCGCGGCACCTGAAGGCGGCGAGCTCGGCGGGGATGGCCGTGGCGTACGTGACCAACAACGCGTCCCGGCCCCCGGAGACGGTGGCGGCGCACCTGCGTGAGCTCGGCATCGAGCTGGCCGACGAGGACGTGGTCACCTCCGCCCAGGCGGCGGCCCGGTTGCTCGCGGAGCGGCTCGACCCCGGGGCGCGGGTGTTCGTGATCGGCGGGACCGGGCTGGAGGTGGCGCTGCGCGAGGCGGGACTGGAGCCGGTGCAGTCGGCGGACCCGGAGCCGGCCGCGGTGGTGTCCGGCTTCCACGCCGACCTGCGGTGGCGCACGGTGATCGACGGCGCGATCCTGGTCCGTTCCGGTCTGCCGTGGGTGGCCTCGAACACCGACCTGACGGTGCCGACCCCGCGCGGGGCGGGTCCGGGCAACGGGGCGCTCGTGGAGGTGGTCGCCCGGTTCGCGGAGCGGCGACCGCGGGTGGCCGGGAAGCCCGAGGTCCCGCTGTTCCAGGAGACGCTGCTCCGGGTGGGCGGTGAGCGGCCGCTGGTGGTCGGCGACCGGCTCGACACCGACATCAAGGGGGCGAACAACGCCGGCTACGACAGCCTGCTGGTGATGACCGGCGTGACCGGGCTCGAGCAGCTGGCCGCCGCGGAGGAGCGGCTGCGGCCGACGTACGTCGGGGCCGACCTGGGCAGCCTGGGCCGCCCGCAGCAGCCGGTGCAGGACGACGGCGGGGTCGGCTGCGGAGGCTGGCAGGCGACCGTCGAGGACGGCCGGCTGAGCGTGACCGGTGGCGGTGAGCCGGACGACTGGTGGCGTGCGGTCGCCGTCGCGGCCTGGCGACACCTGGACACGACCGGCGGCCCGGTTGACGTCTCCGGGCTGACTCCGCCGAGTAGCGTGGACGCACCCGTCAGAGAGCAGGAAGCGTGAGCGAGCAGCACTTCGAGCCCGATCAGCCCGAGCCGCGACCCGACCCGGTCGAGGAGCAGCCCGCCGAGTCGACCGGCCACCCGGCCGTCGACGAGGTTGTCGCGTCCCTGGACGGGCTCGGGGACCGACCGGTCGAGGAGCACGTCGCGGTGTTCGAGTCCGCCCACGACCGGCTGCGCGGGGCGCTCGCCGACGCGGGCGACGAGCCGTCCTCCTGAGCTGAGGAGAGCCGTGCCCCGCCGCCTGCGCCTCGACGCCGAGCTGGTGCGTCGCGGGTTGGCCCGGTCGCGGGAGCACGCCGCGGAGCTGGTGTCCGCCGGGCGGGTGAAGGTGTCCGGGGTGGTGGCGACGAAGCCCGCCACCGGGGTGACGACCGACGTCGCGCTGGTCGTGGTCGAGGACCCGGGCCGGCCCGACTACGCGTCGCGAGGCGGGCACAAGCTCGCGGGCGCGCTCGCGGCGTTCGAGCCGCAGGGTCTGCGGGTGGCCGGGCGACGCTGTCTCGACGCCGGGGCGTCCACGGGCGGGTTCACCGACGTGCTGCTGCGGGCGGGCGCGGCGGAGGTGGTCGCGGTCGACGTCGGGTACGGCCAGCTCGCCTGGTCGCTGCGGCAGGACGAGCGGGTCACCGTCCACGACCGCACCAACATCCGCGACCTGACCGTCGACCTCGTCGGCGGCCCGGTGGACCTGGTGGTCGGCGACCTGTCCTTCATCTCTCTGCAGCTGGTGCTGGCGCCGCTGCTCGGGGTGGTGCGCGAGGACGGCGACCTGGCGCTGATGGTGAAGCCGCAGTTCGAGGTCGGCAAGGACCGGGTCGGCAAGGGCGGAGTGGTCCGCGACCCGGCGCTGCGCACCGACGCGGTGTGCGCGGTCGCCGACGCGGCCGCAGCGCGCGGGTGGGGCGCCCGCGGCGTGGTCACCAGCCCGCTGCCGGGACCGAGCGGCAACGTCGAGTTCTTCCTG
>JABFXA010000014.1 GCA_013361955.1 Nocardioidaceae bacterium | reverse complement strand
GCGGGCGCGGCCGGGGCCACCCTGCTGGCCGAGGCGGCGCGCCGGGTCCGGGCTGCCGGCTTCGAGATCGGCAACGTGGCCGTGCAAGTGATCGGGGTCGTGCCCCGGGTCGGGCCGCGCCGAGACGAGGCGGAGCAGGTGCTCAGCGCCGCCGCGGGCGCGCCGGTGAGCGTCTCCGCGACGACCACGGACGGCCTCGGGCTCACCGGGCGCGGCGAAGGCGTCGCCGCGGTGGCGACCGCGCTCGTCGTGCCGCGCTAGGTGCAGCTAGGGCGTGTCTGCCAGCGCGCGCTGGCTGCGCGGGCCGACCTGCACCATGCCGTCGACCACCCGGACGGCGTACGACGGCACACTCACCGACGGGTCGTCGAGGCACACGCCGGTGCGCAGGTCGAAGGCCTGCCGGCCCTCGGTCGAGGCCACGAACGGCGCCTCGCCGCGCACCCCGACGATGCCGCGGCCGAGCACGGTGACCTTGCTGAACGGGTCGTGGTTGCCGATCGCGTAGACGTGCCCCGCCTCGGTGAGGAACACCGCCACCGCGTGCCCGCGGACCAGCGCGGTGACGCCGCGGTCGACCGGCAGCCGCACCAGCTCGCAGATCGGCGTCCAGTCCGGGTCGGTCACCCTCGCGAGGCTAGGTCGGGCAGGTTAGCCCCGGGTTTCCTCGTGTTTCGGCCAGGAAAACCCTGCGAGGCCGAGGCACTATCCTCGCGTCCGTGTCCGACCCCCGCACCGCGGTGCTGCTGCTCGCCGCCGGCGCCGGCACCCGGGTCGGCGCGCCGGTGAACAAGGTGCTGCTGCCGCTGCGCGGGACGCCGGTGCTGGCCTGGTCGCTGCGCACCATCCTCTCGCTGCCGTACGTCGAGCGGCTGGTCGTCGTGGCCCGGGCGGCCGACGTGCCCGCCGTACGCGAGGCGACGGAGGAGCACCTGCCCGAGGGCCGCACCGCCGACCTGGTGGTGGGCGGCGAGGTCCGGCACGACTCGGAGTGGCGCGGCCTGGCCCCGCTCCGCGACTCGATCCACGCCGGCGACCTCGACGTGGTGGTGGTCCACGACGCCGCGCGGCCGCTCGCCGGGCCGGCGCTGTTCGACGCCACGGTGCGGGCCGCGCACGAGCACGGCGGGGCGATCCCGGTGCGGCCGCAGCCCGGCCTGGTCACCCGCGACGGTGACCGGCACGTGCACGGGCTGGTGGGCGTGCAGACCCCGCAGGCGTTCCGGGCCGCCGAGCTCCTCGACGCCTACGCCCGAGCGGACGCCGACGGCTTCACCGGCACCGACACGGCGAGCTGCTTCGCGACGTACGCCACGAACCTGACGATCACCGTCCCCGAGGACGTGCTGCTCGCTGAGCGGCTCCTCACGCCCCGGTAGTCCGTGTCAGTTGGCAGGTTACAGGCGGCCCGGCACCTGCCAATTGACACGGACTACCCGTCCCCGGCGAGCAGCCCCTCCAACACTCGTACGTCGGACTCGTCGACGACCCGCCGGGCGGAGGGCGGCGCCTCGAGGTGGGCGACGGGGTGGTCGGCGCTGAGCGTCACGACAAGGTCGGCGAGGTCGTCGGTGTCGGGGTGGGCCGGGAGCGCCCGGACGACCGCGGCGGGCAGCACCACCGGCGAGCAGACCGCGACCAGGCCGGAGCGGTCGACGGTCTCGCCGAGCACCGCGCCGTCGGCGTGCTTCACGGTGTCGGTCACCGGCCGCACGCCGACCACCACCGAGCCGTCGGCGGCGGCGGCGACGGCCGCCTCGAGGAAGTCCACCGGGGTACCCGGGCAGAGCGGGTCGTGCACGACCAGCGCCGCGTCGCGCTCCTGGACCTCCTCCCACGACGCGGTGAAGTCGAGGAGCTCGACCCCGGCCTCGCCGAGTGCCCAGGAGGCGATCGCCACCAGCGAGTCGCCCTGCAGCAGCGCGAACGGCAGTGACCCGCGACCCTCGACCGGGACGATCCCCACGACGGGCTGGTCATCCATGGCACACCTCCGGGAGAAGCAGAAGGTCCCCGCGCACTCGGTGCGCGGGGACCTCCGGTGACGGCTGGGTCAGGACGCGAGGACCTCGTCCAGCAGCGACTCGGCCTTGTCCTCGTTGGTGTGCTCGGCGAGCGCCAGCTCGGAGACGAGGATCTGACGGGCCTTGGCGAGCATCCGCTTCTCGCCGGCCGACAGGCCGCGGTCACGCTCACGGCGCCACAGGTCACGGACGACCTCGGCCACCTTCATGACGTCGCCGGAGTGGAGCTTCTCCAGGTTCGCCTTGTAGCGGCGGGACCAGTTCGTCGGCTCCTCGGTGTGCGCGGCGCGCAGCACGTCGAAGACGCGGTCCAGTCCCTCCTTGTCCACCACGTCGCGGACCCCGACCAGGTCGAGGTTGCAGGCCGGGACCCGGACGACCAGGTCCTGCTGGGCGACGATGCGGAGGACGAGGTACTGCTTGTCCTCCCCCTTGATCTTCCTGGTCTCGATGTCCTCGATGACCGCTGCGCCGTGATTTGGGTATACAACCGTTTCGCCGACGGTGAATGTCATGTGCCAAGTACCCCTTCCTAGGTGACTAGTCTAACACGGCTATGGACCACCCTCTTCGACGTTTGTGCAGGTCAGAGGCCAATTCGGGGCTTGACAGAAAGCCATTTGATGTGCCTTCAAGGTTCGTCGCGCGCTGGCCGCGCCGCCCCTCGCGGGACCGATATCCGCGACGCCGCGAGGTTCCTGCTCGATACTGCGACGCATGAGGTCAGGGAAGCCGCGCGGCGTGGTCGCCTCGCTGGTGCTGTCGTGCCATCCGTTGCCCACCGCGGCCATGACGGTGGCGCTCACGGTCGCGGCCGCGCTCTCCGGCCGCCCCACCCGTGAGTGCGCCCTGGTGGGGGTCACGATCCTCACCGGACAGCTCACCGTGGGCTGGATCAACGACGTCGTCGACCGCGGGCGGGACCGTCAGGTCGGCCGCACGGACAAACCGGTCGCGATGGGGTGGATCGACCCCGGCACGGTCAACTTCGCGACCGCGGTGGCCTTCCTCCTGGTGGTGCCGCTGTCGATGGCCAACGGCACCGCGGCCGGCATCGCGCACATCGCCGCGGTGCTCAGCGCGTGGCTGTACAACTTCTGGTTCAAGCGCACGGTGCTCTCGTGGGTGCCGTACTTCGTGAGCTTCGGGCTGCTTCCCGCGTTCCTGTCGTACGGCGGGCTCGGCGGCGGGATGCACGGCGCACCGCCGACCGTCGAGATGACCGTGCTGGCCGGCCTGCTCGGCATCGGGATCCACTTCCTGAACACGCTGCCGGACCTCGTGGAGGACAACGAGACCGGCGTGCGCCACCTGCCGCTGCGCATCGCCTTGAAGATCGGAGCGCCGAGGCTGCTGTGGATCAGCCTGGTCTACACGGTGCTCGTCTCGGCGGGCATCGTGGTCGTGGGTCTGACCGTCGGCCTGCGGCAGTGACCGGGCGCGGACCGACCCGCGCCGACCACTAGACTGCGGCCGTCGTACCCGCTACCAGCCATCGCGAAGAGGACCGACCCCCCGTGAACGTTCGTCGCAGCATCGCCGCCGCCGCCGTCGTCCTCGCCGCCCCGGTGCTCTCGTCGTGCGGCGTGAACTTCGGGGCCCAGACCGACCAGGTCTACAACCCGTCGGTCGGCGTCGACGACCGCTCCGGCCAGGTCGACGTGCTCAACGCGCTGATCGTCTCCGGCGACGACGGCAGCGGCACCGTGGTGGCCTCGCTGGTCAACAACAACCAGGAGCAGCCCGACACGCTGCGCGGCGTCGGCGGTCAGGGCCTGACCGTTCAGCCCGGTGGCAGCACCACGATCCCGCCCGGCGGCCTGCTGAACCTCGCCACCAAGGGCCGGATCTTCGTCCGCGGCGAGAACGTCGTGCCGGGCAAGTTCGTCGACGTCACCTTCACCTTCGACAAGGCCAACCGGGTCAACCTCCAGGTCCCGGTCGTCAACGCGAGCAACCCGGTCTACGCCGACGTGCCCCTGCCGTCCGGCTCCTGACGCGCCTCCGGGCGGGCGCCGCGCCGCCACTAGGGTGAGCGCATGCCCAACACGCTGGTCCTGCTCCGCCACGGCGAGAGCGAGTGGAACGCCAAGAACCTCTTCACCGGGTGGGTCGACGTCGCCCTGAACGAGAAGGGCCGCGCGGAGGCGTCGCGGGGCGGCGAGCTGGTCGCGGAGGCCGGCCTGCTTCCCGACGTGGTGCACACCTCGGTGCTGCGCCGGGCGATCGGGACCGCGCAGATCGCGCTCGACGCGTGCGACCGGCACTGGATCCCGGTCCGCCGGTCCTGGCGGCTCAACGAGCGGCACTACGGCGCCCTGCAGGGCAAGGACAAGAAGGCCACGCTGCAGGAGTTCGGCGAGGAGCAGTTCATGCTCTGGCGCCGCTCCTACGACACCCCGCCGCCGGCCATCGAGGACGACGCGGAGTGGTCGCAGACCGGCGACCCGCGCTACGCCGACCTGCCGTCGGAGCTGATGCCGCGGACCGAGTGCCTCAAGGACGTCGTCGAGCGGATGCTGCCCTACTGGTACGACGCGATCGTGCCCGACCTGCGCAGCGGCCGGACGGTGCTGGTCGCCGCGCACGGCAACTCGCTGCGCGCGCTCGTGAAGCACCTCGACGGGATGTCCGAGGAGGCCGTGGTCAGCCTGAACATCCCCACCGGCATCCCGCTGGTCTACCGGCTCGACGACGACCTGCGCCCGACGGGCGACGGCGGGGAGTACCTCGACCCCGACGCTGCGGCCGAGTCGATCCAGGCGGTCGCGAACCAGGGCCGCTGACCCCGCCCTACTGGATCTCCAGCGTCGCCTTGCGGCGCGACTCGGCCTCGAAGTAGCGGAGCCCGCCCAGCCCGATCGCGGCGTACACCACCCCGATCAGCACCTCGGTGCCCACCAGGCCGGACACGTCGGACCAGGACGCGCCGGCGGCGAGCTCGCGGGCCGCGGCGATCGCGTGGGAGAGCGGGAGCGCCTCGCCGACGGTGGCCATCCACGACGGAAGGGTGTCGAGCGGGACGTTGGCGCCGGAGAAGATCAGCAGCACGCCGAACAGCACGTTGGACAGCACCGCGGTCTCCCGCACCCGCAGCCCGATCGCCGCGGTGACCAGGCCGAGACCGGTGCAGGAGGCGGCCGCGACCGCGACCACCACGACCATCGGCGGCCACGCGGACCCGGGGATGTGCACGCCGAGCAGCAGGCTGCTCACCACCAGGCAGAACATCGAGACCAGGAAGCCGTTGACCACCACCGGCAGCGAGCGGCCGAGGAACAGCGGCACCCGGCGGGCCGGGGTGACCAGCACGATGCCGAGCGTCTGCGTCCAGCGCTCGCCGGCGACCGTGTTGGTCAGCGCGAACAGGCACGGGATCGCGGAGTACTGCACGGCGTTGCCGATCACGAAGAACGCGTCGTCCTGCACGCCGGCGCTGCGGCCGATGTAGGCGAACAGCAGGATCTGGAAGATCGGCGCGACCAGCATCGACGGGATGTAGATCCACGGGCTCAGCCAGTTGAACAGCCCGCGGAAGCTGATCAGGCCGCCGACGAAGAACACCCGCAGGGAGTTCACGTCAGCGCCAGCGTCGCGTTGCGGCGGGCGGAGCGCAGCACCGACTCGGACACCAGGGCGCCGGCCGCGCCGTAGGCCAGGCCGAGCACCAGGCACATCACGATCTGCCCCCACGGCGAACCACCCGAGGCGGCGGACCGGATCGCAGCCATCCCCCAGGTCGGCGGCAACGCGTAGGCGATCCAGCCGACCCAGTGCGGGAACAGCGTGATCGGCACCAGGAAGCCGCACACCAACCAGCCGGGGTACTCCAGCAGGTTGCCGAGGGCCCACGCGGTGCGGTAGCGGACCACGGTCACCGACAGCAGGAACCCGATCAGCGCGATCGCGAAGATCGACACGACGATCGCTAGCACGAACACCACCGGGTGCGCGACCGGCACGGTGATGCCGAACAGCAGCCAGCCCCACAGCAGCGTGGCGACCAGGCTGTAGACGCCCAGGCTGGCCATCGCCGCGGTCATCGGCACCAGCACCAGGGCGAACGGGGTCGGCGACGCGACGAGCAGCTCGAGCGTGCCGTGCCAGCGCTCCCGTTGGAGGAGTCCGCTCGCGGTGGTGGCGATCACCGACCAGATGCCCATCACCGCCGAGCCGAGCCCGGCGTAGACCAGCGCGTGCGGATCGTGCGACTGCCGGAACACCAGGAACGCGGTGGTGGCGAAGAACAGCGGCCAGATCACCTGGAAGACGCCCTCGAACGCCGAGGTGGCCAGCATCTTCAGGTGCAGCCAGTAGGACACCGAGACCAGGCGCAGCACCTTCACGACGCGCTCACCAGCTCGACGTAGGCGTCCTCGAGGGTGGGCTCGCGGGCGCTCACCTTGCCGACCCGGGTGCCGCCGATCGAGGACAGCACCCCGGACGTCACCTCGGCCCCCGGCTCGACCTGCACGATCAGCACCTGCGCCTGGCCGCGCTCCTCGACCGCCGCCGAGCGGACGCCGGCCAGCGACCGGACCACGTCGAGGTGCCCGTCGGGCAGCCCGAAGGTCTCCACCTCGGCGACGTGCCCGTCGGCGACCCGGCCCTTGAGCTGCGAGGGCGTGCCCTCGGCGACGATCGTGCCGTCGGCGATCACCGCGATCCGGTCGCAGAGCTCGTCGGCCTCGAACATGTAGTGGGTCGTCAGCAGGATCGTCTTGCCCTGCTCGCGCAGCTGGGCGATGGTCGCGCGCAGCTCCCGGGCGCCGACCGGGTCGATGCCGATCGACGGCTCGTCGAGGAACAGCACCGCGGGGTCGTGCAGCAGCCCGCGGGCGATGTGCAGGCGCTGCCGCATGCCGCGGGAGAACCCCTCGACGCGCTCCTTCTCGCGACCGGTCAGCCCGACCATCTCGAGCAGCTCGCCGATGCGCTGCCGCTGCTCGCGCGGCGGGACGCCGTAGAGCTCGGAGAAGTAGCGCAGGTTGTCGAGCGCGGAGAGGCGTTCGTAGAGCCCCCGGTCGCCGCCGAAGACGTAGCCGATGTGCCGGCGTACGTCGCGGGGCGCGTCGACGACGTCGTGGCCGAGCACCCGGGCCGTGCCGGCCGAGGGCAGCAGCAGCGTGATCAGCATCTTGATCGTGGTGGTCTTGCCGGCGCCGTTGGGGCCGAGCAGACCGAACAGCTCACCGCGCTCGATCGCGAACGAGACGCCGCGCACGGCGTCGACGTCGCGCCGCTCCCGCTTGAGGATCCCGGTGCGGGTGCGGTAGCTGCGGTGCAGGTCGAGCGCTTCGACCACCGGATCCGAGAGCATGGCCGCAACCTAGCGACCCGCACCCCCAGGACAGAAACGGATTTTCCGCTCCTTCTCAGGGCACCAGCCGGGACCCCAGGAAGGCGCGCACCCGGGCGTCGTCGCCCTCGACCACGAGCCCGGACTCCTCGAGCGGCAGCCGCTTCCAGAGCAGCCGGTAGAGCACGTCGGCCGGCGCCGAGAGCGCCTCCACCGCCGCCCCGGACCGCTCCAGAGCCGGCCGGCCGCGGACCACCGTGGGCGCCCGCGGGGAGGCCGCCTCGACGGGCCCGGAGGGCTGCTCGGGCACCAGTGGCGGCGGCTCGCGGCGGGGCTGCGGGGAGACCAGCCAGGCGTCGCCGGTGTCGGAGGCCGAGACCAGCACCGGCCGCTCGAGCTCCGGGACGTGCCCGCGCTGGCTCATCCGGTGCAGGAACACCGTGAGCACCTCGTCGACGCCGTCCGCGGCGACCACCGGGTCGGTCTCGGCCGTCTCCCGGTCGGTGGCCAGGTCGAGGTCGAAGCCGTGCACGGTGGTCTCGTGGAGCTGCCGCCGCTGCCAGAACCCGGCCACGCCGGTGCCGAACGCGAAGTTCCAGCACGGCTGCTCCGGGTCGGCGTGCCTGAGCACCTCGTAGAGGTCCTCGGCCTTCCCGGCGTACCACTGGCTGGCCGTCCGCGACCGGGAGCCGCGGGGGTGGTCGTTCTGCTCGACGGCCGGGAGCCCGGTCTCCACGATGGTGGCCGCCCAGGCGTGCACGTTGCCGAGGTGGACGACGAGGTCGCTGACCGTCCAACCGGCGCAGCTCGGCACGAGGGCACGCGGGTCCGCCCACGCCACCGCGACCGCGAAGCGCTCGGCGGCGGCGGCGTACTCCTCGACGAAGTCGACGGCGGTCGACGGTCGGGTGACCGCGTTCACCGGGCCATCATGGCACCGGCTCCCGCCGTGGCGGGTCGGCTCGGCGGAACCTGCTCAGACGTCCGGGGTGGCCGTCACGGTCTCGCCGGTGACCAGGTAGACGACCCGGCGGGCCAGCGAGACGGCGTGGTCGGCGATCCGCTCGTAGTAGCGGCCGAGCAGGGCGATGTCGACGGCCGGCTCCACGCCGTGGCTCCAGGAGTCGCTGAGCATCAGCCGGAACGACGAGCGGCGGAGCTGGTCCATCTCCTCGTCGTCCTCCTCCAGCTTGCGGGCGCCGTCGACGTCGCGGTCGGCGATGATCCCGGCCACGGTGCCGACCATCTTCTCGGCGACCTGGGCCATCCGCTCGATCGTCGGCACCATCTCCTGCGGCACCGCGGCCTGCGGCACCCGGAGCCGGGCGACCTTGGCGACGTGCACGGAGAGGTCGCCCATCCGCTCGAGGTCGGCGACCATCCGGAGGGCCGCCACCAGCATCCGCAGGTCGCTGGCGACCGGCTGCTGCAGGGCGAGGAGCTCGAAGGACTTGGCCTCCACACGCTCGCGGGCCTCGTCGATGGCCGCGTCGTCGGAGATGACCTTCTCCGCGATCTCGGCGTCCGCGGTGAGCAGGGCCTGGGTCGCCAGGGAGACCGCTTCCTGCACCTCGTGGGTCATCGTGACGAGGTCGTCGACGATGGTGTCGAGCTGGTCGAAGTAGGCATCACGCATGACATGAACGGTAGGAGACCCAGGTGAAGCGGCGACGACCCGGCGTCGACAAGTCGTGAACGCCAGGTGAACAGTCGAAGAAAGCGCAGGTCAGAGGCACCATCCCTGGCGAACGGGCGGTGACCGCGTGCGTACGATCGGGTACGTGGACGGTACGACGCAGGCGCTGCTGTTCGCGCTTCTCGGCGCGGTGCTCGGTGCCGGCGTCGTCCTCGCGTGGCGGGTCAGCGAGCACCAGATGCACCAGACGACCCCTGTCGAGGACCCGTCCGTCCCCGCCGGGATCGCCACCGTGCTGTCCGTGCTGCGCTCCAGCGCGCTGGTCGTGGACGAGACCGACCAGGTGCTCAAGGCGTCCGCCCCGGCGTACGCCTTCGGCCTGGTCCGGGAGAACCAGGTGGCCGTCGGCGAGCTCGCCGAGCTGGTCCGGCAGGTACGTCGCGACGGGCAGATCCGCGAGACCGAGCTGGTGATGACCCGCGGCCGGGGCGTCCCGCCGCTGCACGTCACCGCCCGGGTGGCGCCGCTGAGCAGCCGGCTGGTGCTCGCCCTCGTCGAGGACCGCACCCGCGAGCGCCGGGTCGAGGCGATCCGCCGCGACTTCGTCGCCAACGTGTCCCACGAGCTGAAGACCCCGGTCGGCGCGCTGAACCTGCTCGCCGAGGCGGTCCAGGAGGCCGCCGACGACCCGGAGGCGGTGACCCGCTTCGCCGGCCGGATGCAGACCGAGAGCGCGCGGCTGTCGCGGCTGGTGCAGCAGATCATCGAGCTGTCCCGGCTGCAGGGCGACGACCCGCTCGAGGCCCCGCAGCCGGTCGACGTCGACGCCGTGCTCGAGAGCGCCATCGACCAGAGCATCATCGACGCCCAGGCCAAGCGGATCGAGCTGGTCCACGACGGCGACCGCTCGCTGACCATCCTCGGCAACCGCGACGAGGTCGCGCTCGCGCTGGGCAACCTGGTCGCGAACGCGGTCACCTACTCCCCCGACCAGAGCCGGGTCGTGGTGGCCGCCCGCGCGAACGACCTGATGGTCGACCTGATCGTCACCGACCAGGGCATCGGCATCCCGGCCGGCGAGATCGACCGCATCTTCGAGCGCTTCTACCGCGTCGACCCGGCCCGGCACCGCTCCACCGGCGGCACCGGCCTGGGTCTGTCGATCGTCAAGCACGTCGCCGCCTCTCACGGCGGCGAGGTGCGGGTCTGGTCCGTGGAGGGCCAGGGATCGACGTTCACGCTGTCCCTGCCGCGCAAGGTCGGCGACCCGCCCCAGGCGCCGACCACCGGCCCCGTCACCCAAGGACCGGCCGACGTACGCCGGCAGCAGACCCAGGAGGCAACCCCGTGACCCGAGTGCTCGTCGTGGAGGACGAGGAGAGCTACAGCGACGCGCTGGCGTACATGCTGCGCAAGGAGGGCTTCGACGTCTCGCTGGCGTACACCGGGCCCGACGCGCTCGCGGAGTTCGACAAGACCGGCGCCGACATCGTGCTGCTCGACCTGATGCTGCCCGGGCTTCCCGGCACCGAGGTGTGCCGGCAGATCCGGCAGACCTCGAACGTGCCGGTGATCATGGTCTCGGCCAAGGACACCGAGGTGGACAAGGTCGTCGGCCTCGAGCTCGGCGCCGACGACTACGTCACCAAGCCGTACTCCCCGCGCGAGCTGGTCGCGCGGATCCGCGCCGTGCTGCGCCGCGGGCAGGACGTCGAGCTGGCCCCGGCGACCCTCGAGGCGGGCCCGGTACGGATGGACGTCGAGCGGCACGTGGTGACCGTCAACGGCAGCGACACCAAGCTCCCGCTGAAGGAGTTCGAGCTGCTGGAGATGTTCCTGCGCAACCCCGGCCGGGTGCTCACCCGCGGACAGCTCATCGACCGGGTGTGGGGCTCCGACTACGTCGGCGACACCAAGACCCTCGACGTGCACGTGAAGCGGCTGCGCGCGAAGATCGAGCCCGACCCCGCGACCCCGAGCTACCTGGTCACCGTGCGGGGGCTGGGGTACAAGCTGGAGGCCTGACCGGCACGTCCTGGTTTCGAGACCCGCGGCCCGCTCGCACCTCAACCAGCGGTGGTGACCTGATGTCGACGCAAGTCGGCAGGAAAGTACGGTGCGCGCCGAACCTTTCCGTGACTAGCGTCGGGGTGTGAGCGCACCCCGTCATCCCACCCTCCCGCTGGTCGCCGTCGGCGTCACGCTGCTGTTCTGGTCGTCCGCCTTCGTGGCGATCCGGCACCTGGGCCCGTCGTTCTCACCGGGGTCTCTGTCGCTGGGCCGGCTGCTGGTCGGGTCGGTCGCGCTCGGCGTGATGGTCGCGCTGCGAGGCTTCCGAGTGCCGCGGCGGCGGGACTGGCCGGGGCTGGTCACGATCGGCGTGCTGTGGTTCGGCGTCTACAACGTGGCCCTGAACGCCGGTGAGCACCGCGTCGACGCCGGCACCGCCGCGATGCTGATCCAGCTGTCGCCGGTGCTGGTCGCGGTGCTGGCGGCGGTGTTCCTCAAGGAGCGCGCGACGCTCGCGCTGGGCATCGGCCTGGTGGTGGCGTTCGCCGGCGTGGTGCTGATCGCGACGTCGACCTCGGGCAGTGGCCGCTACGACCCGCTCGGGGTGGTGCTCTGCCTGGTCTCGGCGGCGGCGTACGCCGTGAGCCTGACCGTGCAGAAGCCGCTGGTGTCGAGGCTGTCCGGGGTCGAGGTGACCTGGATCGCCTGCACGGTAGGCGTGCTGACCTGTCTGCCGTTCGCCGGCGACCTGGTGCACGACGTGTCGGGCGCGAGCGCCGCGGACATCGGGTGGGTGGTGTTCCTCGGCCTGTTCCCGACCGCGATCGCGTTCTCGACGTACGCCTACGCGCTCTCGCACATGAGCGCCGGGAACCTCAGCGTGACGACGTACCTGGTGCCGCCGATCACGGTCCTGCTGTCGTGGGCGCTGCTGTCCGAGGTGCCGCCGGCGATGGCGTACGTCGGTGGCGCACTCTGCCTGGTGGGCGTCGCGCTGGCCCGGCGGAAGCCGCGCAAGCACGCCGACCTGCTCGCCGGCGAGCCGGAGCGGGTGGCGTCGTGACGGACGCCCGGGCCGTGGCGGAGGTCGCCCACCTGCTCGGCGACCGGAGCCGGGCGGCGATGTGCCTGGCGATGCTCGACGGCGGCCGCTGGACGGTCACCGAGCTCGCCGCGGAGGCCGCTGTCGGCAAGGCCGCGGCGAGCGAGCACGTGACCCGGCTGGCCGCGGGCGGCCTGGTGGCCACGGAGCGAGAGGGCCGCTGCACGTACGTGTCGCTGGCAGGACCGCACGTCGCGGAGCTGCTCGAGGCGCTCGCCACGCTCGGCGAGCCGGCGCCGGTGCGGTCGCTGAACGCGGCCCGTTCCCGCGAGCGGCTGGCGGCGGCCCGCACCTGCTACGACCACCTCGCCGGCCGGCTCGGCGTGGCGGTGTCCGACGCGATGCTCGACCGGCGGCTGCTGCACCGGCGCGGCGGTATCGGCGTGACCGCGCGCGGCCGGGACTGGTTCGCCGGCCTCGGCGACGACCTCGACGCGGAGGCGGGGCGACGTACGTTCGTGCGCGACTGCGTCGACCTCACCGAGCGCCGCCCGCACCTGGCCGGTCACGTCGGGGCGGTGCTGTGCGGGCGGTTCGTCGAGGAGGGCTGGGTACGCCGCCCGGACCGCAGCCGGGCGCTGCTGGTGACGCCGAGCGGGGAGCGGGCGCTGCGCGACCTGCTCGGGATCGCGCCCGCCGCCCTCTAGCCGCGCTCGAGCCAGCCGCGGAACGCCTCGAGGTTGCGGGTCGACTCGCCGCGGCTGCGCCGCCACTCCCACTCCTTGCGGATCGACGAGGCGAACCCGAGCTCGAGGATGGTGTTGAACGACTCGTCGGCGTACGTCAGCACCGCGCCGAGCAGCCGGTCCACCTCGTCGGGGGTGACCGACGACAGCGGCAGCCGGCCGTCGAGGTAGATGTCGCCGGTGGCGTCGAGGGCGAACGAGACCCCGAACATCTTGAGGTTCCGCTCGAGCAGCCACCGGTACACCCGCTCGTGGTTCTCGTCGGGCTGCCGGGCCACGAACGCGTGCACCGCGAACGCGTGGTCGCCCACGTCGAGCCGGCACGGCGTGATCAGCTTGCGCTCGCCGGGCAGGTCGACGGTGAAGACGCCCTCGGAGATCTCCTTCCAGGTGAGCTCGGAGTCGCCGAGGGCCGCGCGGACCGTCTCGGTCGCGTGGGTGCGGTCGCTCATGCGGGGTCGCCGGCGAGGTCGTCGCGCATGGAGCGGTGCGCCGCCCGGTACACGTCGCGGGTGCGCTTGGCGGTGATGTCCCAGGCGAAGCCGTCGGCCTGGCGGCGTGCGCCGGCGGACAGCTCCTCGCGGAGACCGGGGGCGGTGACGATGCGTTCCATGGCTCGTGCGTAGTCCATCGGGTCGTGGCTGTCGACCAGCAGCCCCGAGCCGCCGTCGCGCACGACCGTCGGCAGCCCGCCGACCGCGGCCGCGACGACCGGGGTCCCGCAGGCCTGCGCCTCGACGGCGACCAGCCCGAACGACTCGTTGTACGACGGCACGCACACCAGCGTCGCGGCGGAGTACCAGTCCGCGAGCGTCGACTGCGCCACCGGCGGCACGAACCGCACCACGTCGGCGATGCCGAGCGCGTCGGCGAGCTGGGCCAGCGACTCGGGGTGCTCGAGGCCGGTGCCGGACGCGCCGCCGACCACCGGGACCACGAGGCGGTCGCGGAGCGCCGGGTCGCGGTCGAGGAGCAGCCGCACCGCGCGCAGCAGCACGTCGGGCGCCTTCAGGGGCTGGATCCGGCCGGCGAACATCAGCACGGCGGCGTCCTCGGCCAGCCCCAGCCGCTGGCGGGCGCCGATCCGGGGTCGGAACACGTCGAGGTCGACGCCGGGGTGCACCACCTCGACGCGGGCCGGCTCCGCGTCGTACAGCTCGAGCAGCTGCTTGGCCTCGTCGTCGGTGTTCGCGATCAGCATGTCGGCGGCCTCGACGACCTGCTCCTCGCCGATCACGCGCGCGGAGGGCTCGGGGGTGTCGCCGTCGGCCAGGGAGGCGTTCTTGACCTTCGCCATGGTGTGCATCGAGTGCACCAGCGGGACGCTCCACCGGTCGCGCACCAGGGCGCCGACCTGGCCGGAGAGCCAGTAGTGGGAGTGCACGACGTCGTACCAGCCCTGGTCGTGGCGGGCCTCGGCGCGCAGCACCTCGCGGGCGAACACGCACAGCTGGCCGGGCAGCTCGCCCTTGGTCAGGCCCTCGAACGGGCCGGCGTGCACGTGCCGCACGGTCACGCCCGGGAACGCCTCGACACGCTGCGGCTGGTCGGAGGAGGTGGCGCGCGTGTAGACCTCGACGGCCAGGCCGTCGTCGGCCAGCCGCTTGGCGAGCTCGACGACGTACACGTTCATCCCGCCCGCGTCGCCGGTGCCGGGCTGGTCCAGCGGCGACGTGTGCAGGCTGATCATCGCGACGCGGCCGTGGCGGGCCTCGGGGCGTGGTTCAGCGGTCACGGACATACCTCCACGTCCGCAACCAGTTGCACGCGACACCTATTCCGGGGTCGCTCAGCGCGCGGCGCGGCGTCCGCGGACCGGTACGTGCGCGGGCGCAGCCGCCGTCGACCGGCCCCCGCGGCCCATCGCCACGGCCCCCACGACCAGCAGCAACAGCCCCGCACCGAGCGCCGGTGGGGAGTCGGTCGCGAAGGCGTCGGTCACGGACATCCACACGACGTACGCGAGGGCGGGGGTCGCAAGCGAGACGATGCCGCGCAGCCACACCGGAGCGTGGTCGACCAACGTGTAGCCGAACGCCGCGAAAGCCACCAGGAACCACCCCAGACCCACCAGGTACGCCACCGGGTTGACGTTCGCCCCCCAACCGAGCACGCCGCCCACGATCCACACGAGACCCCCGAGAATGGCAGCCACTGCGGCCACCCGGGTTGCATTCATGGAGTAGGAGTGTGCCAACTCACGGGCGATTTGGCACCTCCGGTCCGGTCTGCCCCGATGCCGTGGGGTTGGCACAATCGCCCCATGACCGATCGCACCGCCGTCGTGACCGGGGCCAGCAGCGGCATCGGCGCCGCCACCGCCCGCCACCTCGCCGCCGAGGGGTACCACGTGATCTGTGCCGCTCGCCGAGCCGACCGGGTCGAGGCGCTGGCCTCGGAGATCGGGGGGACCGCGGTGACCTGCGACGTCACCTCCGAGTCCGACGTCGCCGCCCTCGCCGAGCGGGTCGGTCCGCGGCTCGACGTACTCGTGAACAACGCCGGGGGCGCCTTCGGCTCCTCCCCCGTCGCGGAGGCCGACAGCGACGAGTGGCGGCGGATGTTCGAGGTGAACGTGATCGGCCTCATGCAGGTCACTCGCGCGCTGCTGCCCGCGCTGGTGGCCAGCGGCGCCGGCACCATCCTGAACGTCGGCTCCACCGCCGGCCGGATCGCCTACGAGGGCGGCGCCGGCTACACCGCCGCCAAGCACGGCACCCAGGTGGTCAGCGAGACGCTGCGGCTGGAGCTGTACGACCAGCCGATCCGGGTCTGCGAGATCGCGCCCGGGATGGTGCGCACCGACGAGTTCGCGCTGGTCCGCTTCGAGGGCGACCAGGAGAAGGCGGACGCGGTGTACGCCGGCGTCGCCGAGCCCCTCACCGCCGACGACATCGCCGACGCGATCACCTGGATGGTCACCCGCCCGCCGCACGTGAACGTCGACGAGCTCGTGATCCGCCCCCGCGCCCAGGCCGCCCAGCACAAGGTGCACCGCGTCTTCGACTGACCGCCCCGCCCGCCGAGACGTCACTCAGGTCCCGGCGAGAGGTCACTCCGGTCCCGGCGAGAGGTCACTCGGGTCCGGGCCGGGTGCTGTCCACAGGCGCGGACGGACGCTGCTCGTCCCCAGGCTGTCGGTCGGCGGTGCCGCCGATCGTCCGGCACGCTGCACCGTGCCGGCATGCACCCTGACGACCGCGTACCCGACGAACCGTTCACCTGGCCGGAGGCCCGAGCGCGCGGGTTGACCCGCAAGCGCCTCGCGACGTACGTCCGGGAAGGTCACGTGAGACGCGTGCTCCGCAACGTGTACGTCGCGGCCGGCGTCGACGACTCGCTCGAGACCCGGGTCGCCGCGGCGAGCAAGGTGACCAGCGCGTGGGCGGTGATCTGCGACCGGACGGCGGCGTGGCTGTGGGGCGTGGACACCTTCGAGTTCCGCGAGCTGGAGATCCTGCCGCCCGTCGAGAGCTTCGTGCTGCGCGGGCACACGCGGACCCGTCGGCTCGGTGTCGCAGGAGGGGTGCGCGACCTGGCGAGCCGCGACCTGGTCGAGATCGGTGGGGTCACCGTCACCAGCCCGCTGCGCACGGCGCTCGACCTCGCGTGCACCCTCGGCCGCCGCGACGCGCTGGCCGCGCTCGACGGGTTCATGCGCCTGCACGGGATCACGCGCGAGCAGATGCACCGCGAGCTGCGCCGCTACCGCGGCCGACGCGGCGTCGTACAGGCCCGCGAGCTCGTGCAGTACGCCGACCCGCGCGCGGAGTCACCCGGTGAGTCGTGGACCCGCATGACGATGATCGACCGCGACCTCCCCGTCCCGGAGCCGCAGTGGTGGGTGCGGGTCGACGGCGTGCCGACGTACCGACTGGACCTGGCGTACCCGAAGCACAAGGTGGCGATCGAGTTCGACGGCCGGGAGTTCCACGAGGGCGACGTACGTCGCAAGGCCGACCGCGCGCGCCGCAAGTGGCTCCACGACCACGGCTGGATCGTGGTCGTGGTGACGCAGCACGACTTCACGCCCGCGCGGATCGAGGAGTGGACCTACGAGGTCCGCGACGCGCTGCGGATCGCCGCCTGACTCTTCGGCAGGACCCGACTGACCTCTCGGCGGGACCGGAGTGACCTCTCGGCGGGGAGGGCGGGGGTCAGCGGGTGCCGAGGACGAGGAGGGCGAGCTGTTGCAGGTCGGGGGTGAGCTCGTGCTCGCCGACGGTCACCTGCTCGCCCTGGATGTCGAAGGTGTACACGAACCGGTCGGGCATCGGCTGGTGCGGCGCGAGGCCGCGGAAGTCGATGCGGTCGAGCAGCGACTCGATCTCCGGGGTGCGGGGGTCGTCGCCGAGGGTGGCCTCGCCGGTCTGGGTCACGCCCGCGAACCCGCCGGACCGGGTCACCGCGACGGTCCCGCTGCGCTGCGGCGCGTGCGCGCCACCACCGCCGGACGCGCCCGGGGTCACGCCGACGTCGCGCCACGCCTT
>JABFXA010000422.1 GCA_013361955.1 Nocardioidaceae bacterium | reverse complement strand
CCCAGCCCCGCGTTCGGGTGCGTCGGCGGGCGGCTCGGGAGGTGGGCCAGGGGTCGGGTCGGTGAGCCCGCCGGACTCGTCCCGGCCGCGGGGGCTCGGGACCGGGGCCGGGCCGGAACGGATCTCGGCGAGCTCGGCGCTCAGCAGCTCCAGGCGACGCCGTGCCACCTCGGCGACCTGTTGCTGGGACCTTCGTGAGCGCATGCGGACGAACCTAGGGACACCGGCGGACCCGCGGCGGGGGCCCGGCGCGGACCTGTGGACGAACGGGGGTCTGCGGGGGCTGTGGACGTTTTCCGGTCAGCAGGGCGCCACGACGACCGCGACCATGCCCGGCCCGACGTGCGCCCCGATGACGGCGCCGACCTCCCCGACGGACACGTCGCGGTCGGCGAGCTGCGGACGCAGCCGCTCGCGGAGCGCCGCTGCGAGGGTCTCGGCGCGGTCCAGGTTCGCCAGGTGCGCCACCGCCACGTCGACCTGCCGGTCGCCGGCGGCGCTGACCGCGAGCTCCTCGAGGCGGCTCAGCGCCCGCCCGGCGGTGCGCACCTTCTCGCGGGTGGCGATCCGGCCGTCGGCGATCTCGAGCAGCGGCTTGACCGCGAGCGCCGACCCGAGCAGGGCCGCCGCCGAGCCGATCCGGCCGCCGCGGCGCAGGTACTCCAGGGTGTCGACGTAGAACAGCGAGGTGGTCGCATCGGCCCGGGCCAGGGCGGCCCCGGCCCCTTCCTCGGCCGAGCCGCCGCGGTCGAGCACGTCGGCGGCCGCGAGCACGGCGTACCCGGTGGCCATCCCGAGCTGTCGGGTGTCGACCGCGTGGACCGGCAGCGGCGCCTGCTTCGCGGCGAGCCGGGCCGACTCGAACGTGCCGCTCATCTCCCCGGACAGGTGGATCGACAGCACCTGCTCGAAGCCGGCCTCGTGGGCGAGGGCGTACGTTTCGGCGAACACCGCCGGTGTCGGGCGCGAGGTGCTCACCGGCGTCCACTCCCGCAGTGCGGCCGCGATCGTCTCCGGCGTCGCTTCCGGGTCGACGCCCTCGTCGTACGACGTGGCGCCGACGACGACCTGCAGCGGGACCACCGTGATCTCGCGCGCGTCGGTCAGCTCGCGCGGCAGCATGGCCGTCGAGTCGGTGATCAGGGCGACCGTCCGCGACATGGGCTGCAGGTTACCGTCGGGAATCGTGGGTACCCGCGAACGGTTGCGGTCGTCGTACCCCATCCCGACGGGAGGAGCCGAGATGCGTGTCGTCGTCGCCGGAGGTCACGGACAGATCGCCCTGCTGCTCGAGCGGTTGCTCGCCGAGCGCGGGGACCAGGTGGTCGGCGTGGTGCGCAACCCCGACCACGTCGCCGACGTGGAGGCCACCGGCGCGGAAGCAGCCGTCCTCGACCTCGAGCACACCGACGTGGCCGCGCTGACCGACGTGGTCAAGGGCGCCGACGCGGTGGTGTTCGCCGCGGGCGGTGGCCCGAACAGCGGCGCGGCCCGCAAGGAGACCGTCGACAAGGGCGCCGCGGTGCTGCTCGCCGACGCCGCCGAGCAGGCCGGCGTACGCCGCTACGTGATGGTCTCCGCGATGGGCACCGAGAACGCCGACCCGCACAGCGACGAGGTGTTCCAGGTCTACCTGCGCGCCAAGCAGGCCGCCGACGACGACCTGCGCTCGCGCGACCTGGACTGGACGGTCGTCCGGCCCGGCCGGCTGACCGACGACCCGCCCGGCGGACGCGTGCAGGTGGGCACGCTGCCGCGCGGGGAGGTACCCCGCGCGGACGTCGCCGCCGTGCTCGCCGCCGTGCTCACCAACGACGGCACCGTCCGCCGCACGTTCGACCTGCTCGCGGGTCACCAGACCATCGAGGCCGCGCTCTCCGACCTCTGAGCCCTCAGCTCGCGACGATGTTGACCAGCTTCGGCGCGCGCACGATCACCTTGCGGACGGTCCGCCCGTCCAGGGCCCGCTGCACGGCCGGGTCGGCCAGCGCGGCCGCCTCCAGGTCGGCGTCGGACACGTCGGGGCTCACCTCCAGCCGCGCACGCACCTTGCCCTGCACCTGCACGACCGCCGTCACGGACTCCTGGACGAGAAGTGCCGGGTCGACCGCCGGCCAGCCCGCCCGGGCGACCGTCGGCTGGTGACCCAGCCGCTCCCACATCTCCTCCGCGGTGTACGGCGCCACCAGGCTCAGCAGCACGGTGACCGCCTCGGCCGCCTCGCGCACCGCCGGGTCGGCGGGGCCGGGACCGCTGTCGATCGCCTTGCGGGTGGCGTTGACCAGCTCCATGGTGCGCGCGACCAGCACGTTGAACCGGTGCGAGTCGACCAGCTGCTCGGCCTCGTGCACCGTGCGGTGCGTGGTCCGCCGCAGCGCCAGGTCGCCGGACTCGGGCGACGTGCCCGGCGCCGAGCCGACGTCGCCGGACAGCCGCCAGGCGCGCTGCAGGAACTTCACGGCGCCCGCCGGCGACAGGTCGGCCCAGTCGATGTCGTCCTCGGGCGGTCCCGCGAACACCATGGTCAGCCGGGTCGCGTCGACGCCGTACTCGTCCAGCACCTCGCCCAGGTCGACCCCGTTGCCCAGCGACTTGCTCATCGCCTTGCCCTGGTTGATCACCTGGCCCTGGTTCAGCAGCGCGGTGAACGGCTCCTCGAAGTCGACCATGCCCATGTCGAACAGCACCTTGGTGAAGAACCGGCTGTACATCAGGTGCAGGATCGCGTGCTCGACGCCACCGACGTACTGCTCGGCCGGCATCCAGCGCCGCACCGCCTCGGGGTCGAACGGGCCGTCCTCGAAGTGGGGCGAGCAGTAGCGCAGGAAGTACCACGACGAGTCGACGAAGGTGTCCATCGTGTCGCTGTCGCGCTTCGCCGGGCCGCCGCACGACGGGCAGCTCACGTTGACCCAGTCCTCGGCCGCGGCCAGCGGTGAGGTGCCCTTGGGCTTCAGGTCCTGGCCGCGCAGGTCGGGCAGCTCGACGGGCAGCTGGTCGTCGGGCACCGGGACCTCGCCGCAGTCCGGGCAGTGCACGATCGGGATCGGGCAGCCCCAGAACCGCTGCCGCGACAGCAGCCAGTCGCGCAGCCGGAAGTTCACCGCGCCGGCGCCGGTGCCGTGCCGCTCCAGGTACGCCGTGATGGTGCGCTTGGCCTCGTCGACGTCCAGGCCGTCCAGGCTGACCTCGTCGTTGGCCGAGTTGACCGCCGGCCCCTCCCCGACGTACGCCTCGCCCTCCCAGCCCCCGGGCGGCTGCACGGTGCGCACGATCGGCAGGTCGAACTTCGATGCGAAGTCCCAGTCGCGCTGGTCCTGCCCGGGAACCGCCATGATCGCGCCGGTGCCGTAGTCGGCCAGCACGTAGTCGGCGGCCCACACCGGGACCCGCTCGCCGTTGACCGGGTTGGTCGCATAGCGGCCCAGGAACACCCCGGTCTTCGGCCGGTCGGTGGCCAGCCGGTCGATGTCCGAGGCCTTGCGGGTGTCGGCCAGGTAGGCCTCGAACGCCGGCCGCTGCTCGTCGGTGACCAGCTCGTCGGCCAGCTTCGCGTCGGCGGCGACCACCATGAACGTCGCACCGAACAGGGTGTCCGGCCGCGTCGTGTACACCCGCACCGGCTCCTCGCGGCCCTCCACCGCGAAGTCGACGTGCGCGCCCTCGGAGCGGCCGATCCAGTTGCGCTGCATGGCCAGCACCCGGTCGGGCCAGCGGCCCTGCAGGCCGGCCATGTCGTCCAGCAGCCGCTGCGCGTAGTCGGTCACCTTGAAGTACCACTGCGACAGCTCGCGCTTGGTCACCTCGGCGCCGCAGCGCTCGCAGTGCCCCGCGATCACCTGCTCGTTGGCCAGCACCGTCTGGTCGACAGGGCACCAGTTCACCGGGGAGAACTTGCGGTAGGCCAGCCCGCGCTCGCGGAAGCGCAGGAACAGCCACTGCGTCCACCGGTAGTACCCCGGGTCGCTGGTGTGCAGCCGGCGCGACCAGTCGAAGGAGATGCCGTAGCGGCGGAACGACTCGGCCTGGGTCTCGATGTTCGCGTAGGTGTACGTCGCCGGGTGCTCGTTGCGGCGGATCGCGGCGTTCTCGGCGGGCAGGCCGAAGGAGTCCCAGCCGATCGGGTTCAGCACGTCGTACCCGCGCTGCCACCAGTACCGCGCGATCACGTCGTGCAGCGCCATCACCTCGGCGTGACCCATGTGCAGGTCACCGCTCGGGTACGGGAACATCGTCAGCGCGTAGCGCCGCTCCCGGCTGCCGTCGTCGGCGGCGCGGAACGGGTCCAGGTCGTCCCAGACCTTGCGCCACTTGTCCTGCACCGCGGCTACGTCGTACCGGGTGGCGTCCTGGTCCTGCTCCTGCTCGGTCATCTCTGGTCTTCCTCGGTCGCTGCTGTCGGGCACAAAAAAACCCCTCGCGCAGGAGGGGTAGCCGCGTCGGGTCTGGCCGGAGGGCCGTTGCTCAACGCGGCTGGCCAAGAAGGAGGCCGAACGTGTGCATGTGCCGAGGATAGCGCAACGACCTCGGGCCGAGGCCAGCGGATTGTGCGCGCTGCGGGTGTCGGTGTCGCCGCCGCCCGGACGGCGGCGACCTCGACGACGAGCGGACGACCGCTGGTCAGGTGCCGGCGCTCACCTGCTCGTCGAACACCGCCTCCAGCTTCATCAGGGCCCGGGCGAGGTCGTCGTAGACGGCGTCACCGAGGGCCTGCGCCCACTCCTTCTCGAGCCGGACCATCGTCTCCTTGATGACCGCCGAGGCGGCCCAGCCGCGCTCGGTCAGCCGCACGACGCGCGTGCGGCGGTCATCGGGATGCGACTCCCGGGTGATGTACCCACCCGCCTCCAGCTGGTGGAGGAGGTGGTTCATGGCCTGCTTGGACGCCTTGGTGCGGAGCGCGAGCACCCCCGGACGCTGCCCGTCGGGCCCGGGGTACTGGAAGACCCCGAGGTGTGCGGGCAGCACGTCGTCGAACCCCGCGGCGTGCAGGCTGGCCATCACTTCATGTCGCACCAGCACCGCTGGGCGACGCAGCAGCGCGCCCACCGGTGGCAGCGCAGCGTCGACTGCTCTGTCGATCATCTGTCCCCCCGGACACATTCAATTTTCCGTCGGCCCCCCGGCCGTGGCACCAACTTCGTGCCTCTGTCAGACCAATAGATAACATTTTTTACCGAATTGGGGTACAGCCTCCGGTCCTTTTTTGTATTTGGGCCCGGAGGCTTTACCCCGCAACGTGGCCTCGTCAGTGTCCGGGCGGGCGTTCCATGTCCGCGGCGTCGAGGTGGTCGGGCACCCGCACCGGCCGCAGCCGGGCCCACAGGATGAAGAACGCGGACGCCGCCGCCAGACAGATCCCGGTGACCAGGTTGATGGTCCGGCCGTCGGAGCTGAACAGCCCGACCAGCAGCAGGATCACCCCGTAGATGCCCATCAGCGCGCCGATGAAGGTGCGGATGTCGAAGGCGCCGGCCTTGTGCGTCTGCTCGTTGTGCTCGGTCATGGTCGGCTCCTCACCAGAAGATGATGTTCAGGGCGATCACGAGGACGCCGGAGACCGCGGCGAGACGGGTCGGCCGCTGCCACCAGGCCAGCTGCCCCTCGCTCCGGTCGTGGAAGTCCTCCTTCGGGGTCAGCGAGTACACCAGCCCGCGCAGCTCGCCGTCCGGCTTCGGCCGGGTGGCCTGGCTGACCACCACCGAGACGAGGATGTCGACGACGAACGCCGCACCGGCGGCCACGAAGCTCGCGCCCTGCCCCTTGAGACCGATCGCGCCGACCGACATGCCGCCGAGTGCGTCCTCGCTCAGCACGCCGACGACCACGGCCGCCAAGGTGCCGCTGACCAGGCCGACCCAGCCGGCCGTGGGGGTCATCCGCTTCCAGAACATGCCGAGGATGAACGTCGCGAACAGCGGCGCGTTGAAGAACCCGAACAGCGTCTGCAGGTAGTTCATGATGTTCGTGTAGTTCGACGCGATGAGGGCCGTGCCGATCGCGATGACCGTCGCGGCCACGGTGGCGATCCGGCCGACGCGCAGGTAGTAGCCGTCCTCGCGGTCCTTGACGATGTAGTCCTGCCACAGGTCGTAGGACAGCACGGTGTTGAAGGCGGAGATGTTCGCCGCCATGCCGGCCATGAACGACGCGAGCAGGCCGGCGATCGCGATGCCGAGCATGCCGTTGGGCAGCAGGTCGCGGATCAGGTACAGCAGCGAGTCGTTGTAGTCGAAGCTCGGGTCGCCCGACTGCTTCGCCTTCGCCACCTCGCTGGTGAGCACCGCGGCGATCATGCCGGGGAAGATCACCAGGAACGGGATGAACATCTTCGGGAACGAGCCGATGATCGGCGCGCGCCGCGCGGCCGACATGGACTGCGAGGCCATCGCCCGCTGCACCTCGACGAAGTTCGTCGTCCAGTAGCCGAAGGAGAGCACGAACCCGAGGCCGAACACGATGCCGACCACGGACCAGAACGGGCTCGTGATGCCGGTCAGGTTGGTGCCCGGCCACGAGTTCAGCTGCGCGGCGTCGTTGATCTTGTCCTCGAGGCCGGAGTAGCCGCCGACCCGGTTCAGCCCCACCAGGGTCAGCGGCAGCAGCGCCGCGACGATGATGAAGAACTGCAGCACCTCGTTGTAGATCGCGGCGGAGAGGCCGCCGAGGGTGATGTACGACAGCACGATCAGCGCGGCCACGACGAGGGAGAGGTAGAGGTTCCAGCCGAGCAGGGTGTTCACGATCGTGGCGAGCAGGTAGAGGTTGATGCCCGCGATCAGCAGCTGCGCCAGCGCGAAGCTCAGCGCGTTGACCAGGTGTGCGCCGGTGCCGAACCGCTTCTGCATGAACTCCGGCACCGAGCGGACCTTGGAGCCGTAGTAGAAGGGCATCATCACGACGCCGAGGAACAGCATCGCGGGGACGGCGCCGACCCAGAAGTAGTGCACGGTGGGAATGCCGAACTGCGCGCCGTTGGCCGACATACCCATGATCTCGACCGCACCGAGGTTGGCGCTGATGAACGCCAGCCCGGTCACCCAGGCGGGCAGCGCCCGCCCGGACAGGAAGAAGTCGATGCTGCTCGACACCGACCGTCGCGCCAGGATGCCGATCCCGAGGACGAAGACGAAGTAGAGCGCGATCAGGATGTAGTCGACCCAGTTGGCGTCGAGTCGAAGGGTGTCCGCAGCGAGAACCATCGAGCCTCCAGAGTTTGGGCCGTCAGGACGTTACTCCCCCTTAATCGGGCCGCTTATGCATGGACCAACCGAGGAGGTCTCCGCGAGCGGCGTCCGGTGGCCGGACGAGCGCCGTCAGGGGTGGCATAGGGTCGGCTGGCGGGCCGCGGGGCGCGGTCCTTCTGACGCGTGTCGAGAGGGCGGAGCATGACCTGGTTGGTCACCGGCGGAGCGGGTTACATCGGGGCGCACGTGGTGCGCGCCTTCACCGACAAAGGGCTCGGCGTCGTCGTGGTCGACGACCTGTCGAGCGGGCACCGCGGGTTCGTGCCGGCCGAGGTGCCGCTGGTCGAGGGCACCATCCTCGACACCGCGCTGCTCACCTCCGTGCTGCGCGACCACGAGGTCACCGGTGTGATCCACGTGGCCGGCTTCAAGTACGCCGGGGTCTCGGTGCAGCGGCCGCTGCACACCTACGACCAGAACGTCACCGGCACGATGAGCGTGCTGCGCGCGATGCAGGACGCCGGCGTCGAGCGGGTGGTGTTCTCGTCGAGCGCCGCGACGTACGGGACGCCCGGGGGCGACGTCGTCACCGAGGACACGCCGACGCGCCCCGAGTCGCCGTACGGCGAGTCGAAGCTGATCGGCGAGTGGCTGCTGCGCGACCAGGCCATCGCGA
This sequence comes from Nocardioidaceae bacterium, assembly GCA_013361955.1. Taxonomy (GTDB): domain Bacteria; phylum Actinomycetota; class Actinomycetes; order Propionibacteriales; family Nocardioidaceae; genus Nocardioides_B. Next base: position 9,494 of record JABFXA010000422.1, on the reverse strand, counting down.
CCGGCCTCGCGCACACGTCGCTGCGGTACTTCAACGTGGTCGGCTCGGGCACCCCCGAGGTGTACGACACCAGCCCGCACAACCTGTTCCCGCTGGTGATCGAGGCGCTGCTGGAGGGCCGGACCCCGAAGATCTTCGGCGACGACTACCCCACCGACGACGGCACCTGCGTGCGCGACTACGTGCACGTCGGCGACCTCGCCGTCTCGCACGTCGCGGCCGCGCAGGCGCTGGCCGAGGGCCGTGAGCTCGCGCCGGTCTACAACCTGGGCAGCGGGGACGGCCTGTCGGTGCGCCAGATCATGGACGCGATGACCCGGGTCACCGGCATCGACTTCGTGCCCGAGGTGCACCCACGGCGGCCCGGTGACCCGGCGCGGATCGTCGCCGCCGGCGAGCTGGCCGCCCGCGACATCGACTGGCGGATGCGGCACGACGTCGAGGAGATGGTGCGCAGCGCCTGGGACGCCCGGCGCGCGGCGCAGGGGGCGGTGGCATGAGCGTGCTCGACCTGTTCCGCCTCGACGGCAAGGTCGCGATCGTCACCGGCGCGTCGTCGGGGCTCGGCGTCTCGTTCGCGAAGGCGCTGGCCGAGGCCGGCGCGGACGTCGCCCTCGGTGCCCGTCGCGTCGACCGACTCGAGGAGACCCGCGCCCTGGTCGAGGCGGCCGGGCGGCGGGCACTCGTCGTGGAGACCGACGTGGCCGACCCCGAGCACTGCCAGCGGCTCGTCGACACCACGATGAGCGAGCTCGGCGGGGTCGACGTACTCGTCAACAACGCGGGGATCGGCACCGCCGTGCCCGCGACCCGCGAAGCGCCCGAGGAGTTCCGGCGGGTCATCGACGTGAACCTCAACGGCTGCTACTGGATGGCGCAGGCGTGCGGCCGGGTGATGCAGCCCGGCAGCAGCATCGTCAACATCAGCAGCGTCCTCGGCCTGACCACCGCGGGCCTGCCGCAGGCGGCGTACTCCGCCAGCAAGGCCGCGCTGATCGGCCTGACGCGCGACCTCGCGCAGCAGTGGACCGGCCGCAAGGGCATCCGGGTCAACGCACTGGCCCCCGGCTTCTTCGCGTCGGAGATGACCGAGCAGTACCCCGACGGCTACCTCGACGCGATGGGTGCGCGCATCCCCGCCGGCCGCAAGGGCGAGGGCGAGGAGCTCGCCGCCGCGCTCGTCTTCCTGGCCAGTGCTGCGGGCGGGTACGTCACCGGCCAGACGCTGGCCGTCGACGGCGGCATGAGCATCACCTAGGGCTCCGCTCCGCGTCGCACGCCCGCTGGTGGAGGTGCACGCGGGCAACCGCGAGCCTCGAAACCAGCGGGGCGCGCGGGGGTCGGCCGGCGGGGGCTTCCTTGCGGGTCGGTGGGACACTCGAGGCATGAGCAGCCAGCAGAGCTTCCGCAACCTCCGGTCCGCTCTCACCCTGGAGTTCCCGCAGTCCTTGGGCGTCTACGACAAGTACGAGGACGCGCAGAAGTCGGTCGACTTCCTGTCCGACCACGAGTTCCCCGTCGAGAACTGCATGATCGTCGGCACCGACCTCAAGCAGGTCGAGCGGGTGACCGGCCGGCTGACCACGTCGCGCGTGGCGCTCGGGGGCCTGCTGTCCGGTGTCTGGATGGGGCTGTTCATCGGGCTGATCTTCTCGTTCTTCGGCAACGGCAATGCGCTCGCGGTGATCTTGTCGACGGTGCTCTTCGGTGCGCTGTTCGGCGTGATCTGGGCGCTGGTCGGGTACGCCGCGACGCGCGGCCAGCGTGACTTCAGCTCGGTCAGCCGGATCGTGGCGACCCGCTACGAGGTGCTCGTCGAGCACAAGCACGCCCAGCGCGGCCGCGAGCTGCTCGCCCAGCTGCCGGGCCACACCGCCTCGCAGCAGACCTTCTAGCGCGGGCACCGTCGAGCCCTGCGTCAGCTACTGCTCGAGGGCGTCGCTGACGCAGAGCCTTCGGATGGCGCAGGTGCCGGTCAGCCCATCGAGCCGACGGCGCTCGCGATGTAGGCGCCGCCGCCGCTCGCGGTCGGGCTGATCAGCACCGACGGGTTCTCGCAGTCGCCGGAGACCGGCAGGTTCACCCGGAACCGCGCGTTGCCGCCCGGCACCGTCATCGGGTGCGGCCCGCTGTCCGCGGTCAGCATGCCGTCGCAGAACAGCAGCGCGTTGATCGACCCGACCGGGTTGACGTCAACGCCGTCGCCGTTGAGGTTGGGGATCTGCAGGCCCCGGATCCGCACGTCCATGCGGCCGGTGTCGCGGACCCGGACCTCGCCGCGGCCGATGATCCAGGGCTTGCCGCCGGGCGGCACGCCGTTGATGGCCGGGTCGGTCGGCAGGCTGGGGGTCAGCGTGTTGCGGATGACGTCGTGCCCGGTGGCGGACGCCGCCCCGGTGCCGAGGGACAGGGCCAGGGCGCTGACCGCTCCGACGAGCGCGAGGCGCGAGCTGGGACGCATGGTGGGCCTCCTGAGGAAGGGACTGTTCAGGAGGTCAACAACGCAGCCACCTGCGTGGCGGTTCAAAGGAAACTCAAAGCAAGAGGCCGCGCCGGCGCGAACCGGGGCATTCGCCGCGGGACGGGCACCGCAGGCGGCGGGTGAACGGCGCAGCCGCTGCCCGCTGCGCTGCTCTACGAGAAGGGGTGGAGCTGAGGCGATTCGAACCCCGGACCCCCTCCATGCCATCGGCCGGAGGTGGGGCAGCCGCTACCGACTGCGCTGCGCTTCGTCGCGCTGCCGAGAGTGTGTGGAGCTGAGGGGATTCGAACCCCGGACCCCCTCCATGCCATCGGCCGGGGGTGGGGCAGCCGCTACCGACTGCGCTGCGCTTGGTCGCGCTGCCGAGAGTGTGTGGAGCTGAGGGGATTCGAACCCCTGACCCCCTCCATGCCATGGAGGTGCGCTACCAACTGCGCCACAGCCCCGCAGCCCGGTGCCCGGGCAACCCCGGAATGTTATCCAACACCGAAGCGGGATGCGAAATCGGGTCAGGGCGTCAGCAACCCGGGCGCACCCGCGGTGGCCCGCTGGTTGTAGGCCATCAGCCGCACCGGACCGTCCACCTCGTTCTCGCCGAGCACCGCCCACCCGCAGTTGGACAGGTAGCGCAGCCCGCCGGCGAGGTCCTGCGGCCAGCCGACCATCCCGAGCAGGCCGGCCATCAGCGCGGCGCCGTGCCCGACCACCAGACCGGTGCCCCCTGGAGGCAGCTGGCCGAGGTACTCCCGTAACGCCGGCAGCGTCCGCGCCAGCAGGTCCGCCGCGGTCTCGGCGCCCGGCACCGGCCGGCTGTCGTCTCCGCATAGCCAGGCGGCGTGCTCCTCCGGGTACGTCGCCGCGAACTCCGCCAGCGTGAGCCCCTGCCGGGAGCCCACGTCGACCTCGCGCAGCCGCGGGTCGTGGGTCGCGACGAGGCCGGTCGCGCGCTCGACGTACGTCGCGGTCTGCGCCGCCCTGGCCAGGTCGGAGGTCCACAGCGCGACCGGCTCGAACGCCGCGACGTACGGCGCCGCGTCGGCCGCCTGCGCGTGCCCGACCTCGTCGAGCTCGACGTCGGCGTGGCCCTGCGCCTGGCCGCTGTCGTTCCAGGCGGTGCGGCCGTGCCGGAGCAGCACGAGGGTGCGGCCGGTCACCGCCCGCGGCCGGACGTCACGGTGTCCGGGAGGTCGATCAGCGGGCAGTCGCGCCAGAGCCGCTCGAGGGCGTAGAACGAGCGCTCCTCCTCGTGCTGCACGTGCACGACGATGTCGGCGTAGTCGAGCAGCACCCAGCGGCCGTCGCGCTCCCCCTCGCGGCGTACCGGCTTCGCGCCCACCGCCCGGAGCCGGTCCTCGATCTCGTCGACGATCGAGCGGACCTGCCGGTCGCTCGGCGCCGAGCAGAGCACGAAGGCGTCGGTGATCACGAGCTGCTCCGAGACGTCGAACGCGACGATGTTGTCGGCGAGCTTGTCGGACGCGGCCTCGGCAGCCGTGCGCACGAGCTCCAGAGCGCGGTCGGTGGCCGTCATGTGGTGGTCATCCTGTGGGTCCTAGCTTCGACGTCGGGGTGTCGGCGGGTGGTGGCGAGTAGAGGGCGTACTTCGCGATGTACTGGACGACCCCGTCGGGCACGAGGTACCACACCGGCTCGCCCCGCATGCGCCGCGCGCGGCAGTCGCTGGAGGAGATCGCCAGGGCGGGGATCTCCACGATCGTGACCTGCTCCTCGGGGATGCCGGTGAGCATGCTGGGGTCCATGGGGTAGCCGGGACGGGTGCAGCCGACGAAGTGCGCCAGCTTGAACAGCTCGTCGGCGTCGCGCCAGGTGAAGATGTCGGACAGCGCGTCGGCGCCGGTGATGAAGTACAGGTCGGCGTCGGGCAGCTCGCGATGCAGGTCGCGCAGGGTGTCGATGGTGTACGTCGGCCCGCCGCGGTCGATGTCCACGCGGGACACCCAGAACCGGGGGTTGGAGGCGGTCGCGATGACCGTCATCAGGTAGCGGTCCTCGGCGGCCGAGACCTGCCGGTCGCTCTTCTGCCAGGGCTGGCCGGTGGGCACGAACACGACCTCGTCGAGGTCGAACCAGGACTGCACCTCGCTCGCCGCGACCAGGTGGCCGTGGTGGATCGGGTCGAAGGTCCCGCCCATCACGCCGATGCGGCGGCGCCCCTCGTCCACGCCGTTGCCGGGTCCCGTGCGGTGCACCGGGTCGGTCGCCGTACCGCCGTCAGTCACGCATCACCACAGGCTCATGGTGGTCAGGAGTGGTCGCGCCCCGCGCCGAAGGCGAGCAGTCCGCCCATCAGGATCAGCAGGAACAGGAAGATCCCGCCGCCCACGAACAACGGGTCGATGCCCTCGGCTGCGCGCTCGGCAGCGGACACGACCAGAACTGGGTTCGCCATGGCCGGGATCCTACCGTGCCGGGATCGGCATCCCGATGCGAGCCACCCTGCTGAGCGACCACTCCTTGAGGGCGATCAGGCCGAGCGCGATCGCGGCGCCCAGCCACGCCCAGTGGGTGACCAGCAGCAGCACCGCGAACAGGGAGGAGTTGACCGCCTTGCCCGGGTGTGACCAGTTCAGCAGCCAGATCCGCCGGTCGACGACGTAGAAGTAGTTCGGGCTGCGGATCGGCCAGGCCAGGAAGGACAGCGACAGGAAGCAGTCGATGACCATGTACTCCGCGAGGTACAGGAACACCGGCAGCGCGAACTCGTGGTGCAGCCACACCAGGCCGACGTAGAAGGACGCGGCGCAGAACCGGTCGGACAGGATGTCGAGCACCGCGCCGGTGCGCGTCTCGCAGCGCAGCACCCGGGCCACCAGACCGTCGAGGCTGTCGCCGGCCCAGAACACCACCAGCGCCACCACCAGCAGGGTGAGGTTCTGCTGGGACGCGGCGTACGCCGACAGGGTCACCGAGATCGCCGTGCGGGCGAAGGTGATCAGGGTGGCGGGGGTGCCGATCCGCTCCGCTGCCGGGTCGGCCCACACGTCCAGGTCGTCCAGGTCGTGCGGAGAGATCGCCGCGGGTGCTGCCATGCTCCCAGCCTAGACGGCCGGGTCCGTTTGTTGGCGCAAAGCCGTGGAGAGCGGGCTCGGGAAACGCACCGTGTAGCGGACGTCACCCAGCCACCCGGCCACTTCGGCGGCGCGGCCCTCGACCTCGGCGCGCCGGGCGGCCGGCACGTCGACGCAGTAGTGGGTGCGGATCGAGCCGTCGGGGGCCTGGTCCCAGGCGCCGACCACCGCCCCGTCGACCCAGATCGTGGGTCCGGCGTTGCCCATCCGGTCGAACGTGGCGGCGCAGGCGGCCGGGAGGTACCAGTCGCGCTCCTTCCAGCCCATCGTCGTCGGGTCGAGGCCCGGCAACAGCGCCACCCACGGGCCGGGTGCGCGGACCGCCGTGTCGTCTCCGGGCGCGACGTACGCCGCCCCCTCGGCCACGGCCACCTCCACGGCCCCGCAGTCGGCCAGCGCGTCGCGGGTGGTGCGGGTGGTCCAGCCGGCCCACCACTGCAGGTCGGCGGCGGTGCCGGGTCCGAACGTGCACAGCCAGCGCAGCGCCAGGTCGCGGGCCGCCTCGCGCTCGCCGAGCTCGCCGAGCCCCCCGGGGAGCCAGGAGTCGAGGGCGGCGTACGTGTAGGCGCCGTTGATCCAGGTGCCGGTCGGCCGGGTGCGGATCACCTGCCCCTCGAAGCCGAGCTGGAGCAGCACGCGGGTATGCGCGGAGACCCGTGCGGAGTACTTCTTGCCGGGCGCCATCACGACCTTGTGGGTCAGCGCCGGGACCTCGACGCCCAGGCTTCGGGCCGTCATCGGGCCGTGCTCGTGCAGCGCGGCGAGCACCCGCTCGCGGGCGTCGGCGAGCCAGGCGTCGGGGTCGTCGATGCCGTTCTCGCCGAGCAGCTTGGCGGTGCGGCGGTGCTCCGGGCCGACCAGCCGACGGGTGGCCGCGGCATGCATGAGTCGGACCACCTCGGGCGTGGCCACCCAGAGCGTGCGGCGCATCGCGTGGTGCCGGAACACCGAGCGCTCGACGTACAGCGCGGCCTCGACGGCGGTCACGTCGGGGTGCCGCATCCGGGCCAGCGCGGAGAGGTAGACGGTGACCGGGTCGGTCGAGTGCAGCGCGACCACGGCGTCCGCGATCTCCGCCACGTCGTCCGTGCGGCCGGAGGGGTGCAGCAGGTGGCGGCGGGCGAGGCGGGCGCGACGTTCCCCGACGCTGATCGTGCGCGGCATGCGCCGATCCAACCAGGCGGCGCCGACGCCTACCGGACCTGCCCGTCGCCGGTCACGACGTACTTCGTGGAGGTCATCTCGGGCAGCCCCATCGGCCCGCGGGCGTGCAGCTTCTGCGTGGAGATGCCGATCTCCGCGCCGAAGCCGAACTCGCCGCCGTCGGTGAAGCGGGTCGAGGCGTTGACCACCACCGCCGCCGCGTCGACCGCGGCGACGAACCGGCGGGCGGCGTCCTGCGAACCCGTCACGATCGCCTCGGTGTGCCCCGAGGAGTAGGTGCGGATGTGCCGGACCGCCGCCTCGAGGTCGGGTACGACGGACGCGGAGATGTCCAGGGACAGGAACTCCGCGGCGTGGTCCTCGTCGGTGACCGGCACGACGCCGTCCAGGCCGCCGAACGTCTCGTCGCCGTGCACCGTGACCCCGGCCTCCTGCAGCGCGGCGACCACCCGCGGCACGAACGCGTCGGCCACGTCGGCGTGCACCAGCAGCGACTCGGCGGCGTTGCACACCGACGGCCGCTGGGTCTTCGCGTTGAGCACGATCCGCAGCGCGGTGTCGAGGTCGGCGTCGCGGTCGACGTACACGTGGCAGTTGCCGACCCCGGTCTCGATCACCGGCACCGTCGACTCCTCGACCACGGAGCGGATCAGGCCGGCCCCGCCGCGGGGTACCAGCACGTCGACCAGGCCGCGGGCCCGCATCATCGCCTTGGCGGGCTCGTGGCCCTCCCCCGGCACCAGCTGCACGGCGTCGGCGGGCACCCCGGTGCCCGCGGTGGCGTCGCGGAGCACGGTGACGACGGCCTCGTTGGACCGGCGGGCGCTCGAGGAGCCGCGGAGCAGCACCGCGTTGCCGCTCTTGAGGCAGATGCCGGCGGCGTCGGCGGTGACGTTCGGCCGGGCCTCGTAGATGATCCCGACCACCCCGAACGGGACCCGGACCTGCCGCAGCTCCAGCCCGTTGGCCAGCGTGGACCCGCGGACCACCTCGCCGACCGGGTCGGGCAGCCCGGCGACCTGGCGCAACCCGTCGGCCATCCCGCGCACCCGGCCCTCGTCGAGCGTGAGCCGGTCGACGAGCGCCTCGGAGGTCGCGGCCGCGCGGGCCGCCTCGACGTCGCCGGCGTTGGCGTCCAGGACCTCGCCGGCCCGCTCCTCCAGGGCGTCCGCCATCGCGTGCAGCGCGGCGTCCTTGGTGGCCCGGGTGGCCACCGCGAGCTCGTACGCCGCCTCCCGCGCCCGCGCGGCCACGCTCTCGAACGAGGTCATGTCCCCCAGCGTAGAGGCGCGGTCGTCGCCGAGGCGCGTGTAGTTGCGGGCCGGGACGCGCCGAGGCGTCAGAAGGGCAGCGGGGTGACGTCGTGGAGGTCGACGATGACGTGGTACTCCACGCCGCGGGACAGGAACACCTCGCGCTCGAGGACCTCGAGGCCGACGACCTCCCAGCGGGGCAGGCCGGCCGACTCGCGGTACTCGTTCCACACTCGCAGCGCGAGCGACGAGGCGTCGAGGAGGCTGTCGGCCTCCTCCCAGTACTGGATCTCGGCGCGGCCCGCGGCGTACTTCAGCGAGTGCAGGAACGGCCGCTGGTCGTTGAGGCGACGTAGCGCGTTGCGCACGATGAGGGGCTCGACGTCGTCCCCGGCGACCGTCACGGTCACGTGCCACAGCCGACGTGCTGCACCCAAACGAAGTCACCCCTTGCCAGGTCCCGAGAATCCCCGTCCGACGTCGTCCAGTCTGTCGCGCTTTGCCCGTAGCCGTCGTGCGAATCCCGAAAATGACTCGGTGGTCAGGGCCGGCGGGAGCGCTCCAGGATCACCAGGTCGTCGCGGTGCACCACCTCGCGCTCGTACGACGCGCCCAGCTCGCGGGCCAGCTCGCGGGTGGAGCGGCCGAGCAGCTCGGGGAGCTCGGTGGAGTCGTAGTTGACCAGCCCGCGCGCGACCGGGACGCCCTCGGGGTCGACCATGTCGACCGGGTCGCCGCCCACGAACGAGCCGCTGACCCGGGTGATCCCGGCGGGCAGCAGCGACGCCCGCCGCTCGGTGAGGGCACGCACGGCGCCGTCGTCGAGGAACAGCCGGCCCTTCGCCTCGGTCGCGTGCGCCAGCCAGAGCAGCCGGGTGGGCCGCCGGCGCCCGGTGGGGTGGAACAGCGTGCCGACCTCCTCGCCGGCCAGCGCCTCCCCCGCCCGGTCGGCCGAGGTGAGCACCACCGGGATGCCCGCGCCGGTGGCGATCCGGGCCGCCTCCACCTTGGTCTGCATCCCGCCCGTGCCGATGCCGGCCGACCCCGCCTTCCCCACCTGTACGGCGTCCAGGTCGGCGTCGGACTGCACGTCGCTGAGCAGCGTCGCGCCGTCGCGGGCCGGGTTGCCGTCGTACAGGCCGTCGACGTCGCTGAGCAGCACCAGCAGGTCGGCGTGCACGAGGTGCGCCACCAGCGCCGCGAGCCGGTCGTTGTCGCCGAACCGGATCTCGGTGGTGGCCACCGTGTCGTTCTCGTTGACGACCGGCAGCACGCCCATCTCGAGCAGCTTCGCGAAGGTGCGGTAGGCGTTGCGGTAGTGGCTGCGCCGGGTCACGTCGTCGACGGTCAGCAGCACCTGACCGGCGGTGATGCCGTGCCGGGCGAACTCCTCGTTGTAGCGGTGCACCAGCAGCCCCTGCCCCACCGAGGCGGCGGCCTGCTGGGCGGCCAGGTCGCGCGGGCGCCGGGCCAGGTCCAGGGGCGCCAGGCCGGCGGCGATCGCCC
>JABFXA010000198.1 GCA_013361955.1 Nocardioidaceae bacterium | reverse complement strand
CTTGCAGGTGAACGCGACGGCGGACAGGAACCTCGGGCCCGTCCACACGTACAGCGAGATCCCGGAGTCGATCAGCGGGACGAACGCGTCAAACCCCTCGTTGGCGTCCTTGCCCTCCCCGCCGGGGGCGAAGATGACCGGTACGTCGTAGGTGCGAAGGTCCAGCCGTTTCGTGATGTGCGCGAAGAACTCGCGGATCACCTCCTCGTCGACGGCCACGGTGTAGTAGCCCTCGATGAGGATCCGCTGACGGACGATGTCGGGTGCCAGGTCGCGCATCGGGCTCCACCTCCCGGGTGGGTTCTGGGTCCACGGCGAGGTTGTCGATCATGCCGCGAGCGCAGCGACCGCGGGAACGCTCGAGGCGTCCGGAGCCGGGGCCGCGCTAGTCCGGTTCAGGCCCGCACCCGGCCGGTGTCCGGGCCGGCTGCCGCCCGGGCCCGGGCCAGCTCCCAGGGCAGCGTGAGGACCACCGCCCAGCCGCCCAGGAGCAGCGCCATCGCGCCCAGGACGTACCAGGGCCACGGCCCGAGCAGGTCGAGAAGGCTGGCCGAGCTGGGCTTGTCCACGAGGTAGCCGTAGTTGGTGCCCGCGGCGACGTTGAACGTGTAGGCCACCACCGCCCACACGAGCGCCGCCACGACGGTGGTCCGGTAGAGCCGCCACGTCGGCCGGATGCCGAGCCCCCAGACGAGGTACACCGCCGCCCAGACCACGAGGATGTGGCGCACCCAGAACCCGAACCATCGCGGGTCCGGGAAGGCCTGGCCCAGCGACGGCGTGAGCACCGCCATCAGCGTGAGCGTGAGGCCGACGTAGTAGGTGAAGGCGGAGGTCCGCGGTCCACGGGTCCACAGGGCGAAGGCGGCGGTGTAGTCGGCGAGGTCCGAGAGCTGGAGCGGGAGGGAGGTCTGCACGTGCCGGACGCCGGACGTCAGCGAGTAGACCTGCGCCCCCACCGCGACCGCCAGGATCACGAGGGCGAACCCGCGGCGCGCCACGAGCTCCCGGGGCGTATCGCGATGCGTGCGACCCCACCAGACGACCGCGACCACGCCGACGGCGGTGATCGCCAGCAGCAGGAAGTGCTGGCCCGTCCAGGCATGGAAGCGTTCCTCCGCGAGGAGTGAGCTCACCTGCCCAGGATGCCGCATGGCAGACCAGACCTGGTCTCTGCGAGGGGTGCGCCTGGTGGGTGTCCGACTATGTCGGCCGCTCCGGGGTCCACATGTCGCGTTCTCGGTCCCGCCGAGCCCCTGGCAGGCTTGCCGCCATGACAGCGGTGCCGGGGCGCGGCGTCGTCCTCGAGACGGAACGGCTGCTGCTCAGGCCGTGGCGGGTGGCCGAAGCCGTCGTCCAGCGTGAGGTGTGGGCCGAACGCGATCCTCGGGTGCCGAAGCACCGCCGCATCGACGAGGACGGACACCCGACGGTCGCCGAGCTCGAGGACGCGATCCGCAAGCACCAGCCGTCGTCGACCGGGTTGCTGGCGGTCGAGCGGAAGGCGGCGGGTGACGTGATCGGCTACTGCGGGCTGGTCGACAGCGGCCGAGGACCCGACGGTGAGCCGGAGCTGGCGTTCGAGCTGCTGCGCCGCACCTGGGGCCAGGGCTACGCGACCGAGGCGGCGTCGGCGGTGCTGGAGTGGGCGAGGTCGTCCGGGTACGCACGGCTGTCGGCGACGGTCTGGGACTGGAACACCGCGTCCCGCCGGGTGCTGGCCAAGGTCGGGTTCACCGAGACGGGGGGACGGAGGTGGACACGGTGCGCGGGACCACCCTGTTCACCACGCGCCGGCTCTGACCGGCAGCGAGGTCAGGGTCCGGACCCGTGCCGGATGGCGTGCACGGGGATGCGCAGGTGGCCGAGTCTGTGCTCGAGGTCCTGGTGGAGGAACGTCGAGATCCGGTGATCGGGTACGTCGATGATGATCTCGTCGACGGGCTCGTCGTACACGGTCTCCTCGATGGCATCCATCGGGTCGTGCCTGACCGACACGGATCCGATGATGGGACCTCCGGCGTCCTCCTCGAGGGTGGGGAGCGCGGCACGGAGGACGCGTTCGGCCTCGGCGGCCCGGTCGTGTCGTTCCGGGTGCAGCAGGTGGACCTCGGCGCGGGCCGGGTTGAGGACGACAAGCCGGAACAGGGCGTCGTGGCTCTCGGCCCGCTGCCGGATCGCCTGACGCAGCGACGGGCTGGGCATGGCCGCGTCGGTGACGACCAGGACCCGGTGGATCTCGGACCGGTCGTGGGCGGGCGCGTTCGTGGTCGGCATCTGCTGCTCCTATGCCTCGTCCGCCCGGACGTTCTCGGTGCGGTCGCGGCCGGTGATGGTCAGGAAGACGACCACGCCCAGGATGGTGGCGAGGAACAGCACGCTGGTGCCGAGGGTGCCCAGCCCGAGCCCGCCCTCGGACCTCGGGGAGGCCAGGAAGTCGCCGATGTTCGCCCCCAGCGGGCGGGTGAGGATGTAGGCGACCCAGAACGAGAGCACCGGGCCGGTGGCACCGAGCCTCCAGGTGGCCAGGACGCCGAGGATGAGCGCGAGCGGCAGCAGCACGGACTGGCCCGGCGACCAGCCGGTGAGCTCGATGGTCCAGTCGCCGACCGCCGTACCGAGGGCGAAGGTGACCAGGACCGCGGTCCAGTACCAGGCCTCACGCGGTCGGGTGACGATCGTGTGGATCGACAGAGTGCGCTCGCGGGCGTACCAGATGCCGAACACGACGGCGAGCAGCACCGCGAAGAACGTCGAGGAGAACCACAGCGGTACGTCGTGCCCGTCGGTGAGGTTGTCGGTGACCAGGGTGCCGAACACGCTGACGAGGACCACCGTGAGCCAGTAGACGCCCGGCACGTACCGGCGCAGCCGGAACTGGAAGAACAGCGTGACCGCGAACGCCACGCCGAACAGGATCGTGGTGTTGGTCAGCCCGAACCCGAGGGTCTCGTTGATGTAGTCGGCGAAGCTCTCCCCGACGGTGGTGCACAGGATCTTGATGATCCAGAAGTAGACCGTCACCTCCGGGACCTTGTTGAGCATCACCCTGGCTTGCGTCTTGGCGCTCGTCGTCGACATGGCCCCCACGGTCGCGGCGCGAACCTGCAGCCCACCTGACCGGACTCCGCCCGATGGGTGCTGCCGGACGATCCCGATGGCCGGGTGTGGCTGATCGGCTTAGGCGGCGAGCTCGAAGTCGGCCGCGCGCATCGGGAAGCGGCCGGACACCGGGGTCGCGATGCGGGCCGCGACCGGGCCGAGGCGGCCGCCGGCGACCGCGTGCAGGGTACGGCGCGGCGGCAGCCGGAACGCCATGATCGTCGACTGCATGACGAACCCGGTGATGCTGGAGACGGTGAGGGCGTGGTCGCCGACCCCGACGCCGTACGCCGTCCACACCAGCCAGCCCAGCCAGCCCAGGGTGGTCGCCCACGGGTCGAGGCCCCACATCGGCGCGCGGGAGATCGCCAGCCGGGTCTGCGGCCACATCCGCACCGCGCTCACGACGGTGCCGACCATCGCGAGCACGAACGGGCCGAGCGCCGCCGCCAGGGCGATGCCGACGACCGCACCGGCGGCGGCCGCGAGGAGGGCCGCGGAGCCGTCGGTCCACCAGCGGCGGCGGTCGGCACGCAGCAGGCCGACCGCGAGCAGCGCGAGCAGGCCGAAGGCGAGGGTGTTGTTGACCAGCTGCACCGGGTCGGCGACGACCGCGGAGTAGACGCACCACAGCACGAAGGTGCCGAGGCTGATCAGGACGGACCCCCACGAGACGCCCTGGGCGGAGCGGCTCCGGAAGGCGCGGAGCACCTGCGGGACGGTGGAGGACAGGGAGAAGAACGACGCGACGGCGCCGAGCACGACGAGCACGGGCGGGAGCACTTTCACGGACGAGGGGGCGGGGTGGCGCGACGCGGTCCGCCGTCCTGCAGTGACACGTGACCAGTGCGAGAAGAAGTCTAGGACCGCCACCCGGGGCCGGGTGCCTCGTCTCGGCCGAGTCGGGGTGAGATTCGCGTCACGGCATTCCCGGTGACGAGGAGGACCTGCGGATCCAGCGGCCTGATCGGCACTTTCGTCAAGAATCGCCATCAATCAGGTGCTGGGAGCAGAGGAATCCGCAGCCCGCTGCCATACTGCGGCCATGCCGGTCGCGATCTCGCTCCAGGGGCTGCACAAGTCGTTCGGCCCGGTCACCGCCGTCGACGGCATCGACCTGGACATCGAGGACGGCGAGTTCTTCTCGATGCTCGGCCCGTCCGGGTCCGGCAAGACCACCGTGCTGCGGATGGTGGCCGGTTTCGAGACGCCGACCGCCGGCACCATCCGGCTCGACGGGCGCGACGTCACCGACGCGCCGCCGTTCGCCCGCGACGTCAACACGGTCTTCCAGGACTACGCGCTGTTCCCGCACATGAGCGTGCTGGAGAACGTCGAGTACGGCCTGCGCGTGAAGAGGGTGGCGCGCGCCGACCGCCGCCGGCGCGCGCAGGAGGCGCTCGAGACCGTGCGGCTTCCCGGGCACGGCGACCGCCGGCCGCACCAGCTCTCCGGCGGCCAGCGGCAGCGGGTGGCGCTG
>JABFXA010000101.1 GCA_013361955.1 Nocardioidaceae bacterium | reverse complement strand
CCGGGTCGCTGAGGAGGTCATCTGCGGGCCGTTGTCCGAGAGCGCGAGCAACACTGGGAACTCGTCATGGTCGGGCACCTGGCCGCCGCGCAACTCGGCCAAAAACGCCTCGTCGTCGAGTAGGTGGGCCTTGCCCAGCACGTGCAGGGCGCGGGTGCAGACGACCTCGACCTGGGTGGAGGTCGCCTCCGGGGAGACCACGGTGGCCAGCCAGCAGCGCGAGACCACGTCCATGACCGCGATCGCGCACCAACTGGGCAGCCCGCGACAGTGGGTGAAGTCATAGATCGTGATGACGCCCGGCACCAGGTCGGCCCACTCCGGCCATTCCCGTCGGGGACGGCACTCGCGCGGCGGGCGCTCGACGACCTTGATGCCGGCGGCCGCAGCACCCGCAGCACCGTCGATTCCGAGGCGTAGAACGCCTCCAGACGCGAGCCTCGATGGGCCGGCTTGCGGTGGGAGCAGTCAATCCCCAGCCACTCCTCGGCGATCTTGACGATGGCCTCGCGTTCCCAGAGCAGCAGCGCGTGCAGCGCGACCTCCAGTCCGGGCTTGGCGTCGTCGAGACGGCCGAGAACCTGGCGGGTCTGTCAGCGCAGCACCCGCGAATGGTCCAGGCCCAGCGCCGCAGCCGACTGCTGCGTCGACCAGCCGCCTTCGCGGGCCGCGTAGCCGACCAGCTCCAGCAGACCGGCCTTGACGATCGCGTCGACTCGCGTCGACTCGCGTCGACTCGCGGCGGGACCAGGCCGGTGTTCAGCCCCAAAGCGATTTTCCCTGGTTCACATGGAGAGCGAGGGCCTGCTCGGTCACCGTCGCGCGCAGCCGCTCGATCTCTTGCGGGCCGCCTCCAGTTCGACGGCCTCGGGGCTCTTGCCCGGACGGCCGATCGTCCAGGCGTCGGCCAGGGCATCCAACGCGCCCTGCTAGCGGTCTTGCAGATCACGTTCACCGTCATCCGGTTCACGCCGTACTTGTCGGCCGCCTCGCCCTGGGTGGACTGGCCGTGAGCACTTCGACGAACACCTGGTAGTTCACCGACGGCGCCAACCGCGTGCGCTTACCTGTCCCGCTCACCGACAACGACGGGGTCGACTTGGGGTCCTGCTGTTGTCCTGCTACCTGCTCCAACCTCTTCCAACGGGTGGTCAAACTACCCGCGGCTGATAGGTGTTTCGGACCGGGACTGGTGCATTGACTCGGACGCGGAAGGGAGGAACGGGGGGAGGTCGAGGAATATGTCGTCCTTTGCGCCGGCTGAGATCCGGCATCTCGTCTGGTCCCGCGGGAGAGCCTTCACTGCGAGTTGCCGGGGCACCCGCAGGCCGCTCGTAGAGAAGGCGCGGACCTCCTGATCGCCGGACCAGCCGTCGGCGGGAGAATGATCTTGCCGCCTCAGGGCACGGTGGTCGGCTGGGGTGAGGGCGTGAACGAGGCCAGGAAAAGGTCTGTGAGGTCCTGTTTGGCGTGTTCGTCACCGTCGAGGTGCAGCGAGCCGGAGTTTAGTGCCGCCGCCAGGGTGAGCCGCTGGTCGCAGATGGCACGGAGGGTGTCGAGGTCGGTAGTGAGGGTGGCGTCGGGAGGCTTGGGTGCGCTGTCGCGGCTGATGTGGAGTGAGTCGTCGGTGACGTCGATGGCGTAGGTGTCGTCGTCGATGTGCAGTTCGTAGCTGCCATGCAACTGCGCGGCCTGGGCGGGGTCGAAGGCCGCCTTGATGCTGAGCAGGATCGAGTCGACACCGAGAAGGCCCTCGGGGGCGGTCGCGGTTCGGCTGCCCCAGCGGCCGAGGTACAGGAGGAGGGGTTCCAGAGCCCGGCCCCGGTCGGTGAGTTCGTAGAGGCGGACGCGGGTCGGGGGCGGCAGGTCGCGGCGTTGTACGACGCCGTGCTCGATCAGGTCGCGCAGCCGCTGGGTGAGCACGTTCGGGCTGACGCCCGACAGGCCGGCGTGCAGGTCGCCGAAGCGTTTGGGGCCGAGCAGGAGGTCGCGGACCACCAGCAGGGCCCAGCGCTCGCCGATGACGTCCAGGCCGCGGGCCACACCGCACGGATCTCCATAGCTGCGCATGCCGCTCATGCCTTCAAGATACTGCAGAGATCCGTATTTAGGAGCATAACTTGTTATTTAGGAGTAACTTCGCTAGCTTGAAGCCTCATGAGCCCTTCTGACCTCCAGGCGGTGGGCCCGCCGCGGGACGATGTAGGACTGCCGGACACCCTGCTGCGCGGCGCCTGCTCACGACTCGACGCAGCTGGCCTGCGCCGGTGAGCAGGGACACTGCGGCTGATTCCGGTCAACTTCCTCTGGAACGGAGACGAGGTCGTCGGCGCGTTCGCTGGCACCTACAAGCGCTTTCCAGAACGGACTCCTGACCCCGTCCTGGCCACCTTCGGCGCCGACCGGTGCTCCGAGGCGCCAGGCGCGACTGAGATGGACAACTGCGCATGGGCAAGATTGTCGTTACGGCGTTCGTCACCCTCGACGGCGTGATTCAGGCCCCCGGCCTCCTGGACGAAGACCGCGACGGGGGGTTCACAGCCGGCGGCTGGACCCAGCCCTACGCCGACCCGGTGGTGGACCAGCGCATCGCCACATCGGTGCTGGACGCCGACGCGCTGCTGATCGGCAGGCGGACCTATGAGCTGTTCGCCGGCTACTGGCCCGGCGCCGATCCGGCAGACCCGCGAACCGTCCGGCTCAACAGCCAGCCCAAGTACGTGGCCTCCCGGTCCTTTCAGGCCGTGGGCTGGAACAACTCGACCCTGCTGCGAGGAGAGGTCACCGAGCAGGTCATCCAGCTGAAAGAGCGGCACGACCACATCAGCATCTGGGGCAGCAGCCAGCTGATCGGTGCGCTGGTGCCCGCCGGGCTCATCGACGAATTCGTCCTGCTGACCTACCCCACGGTGATCGGTGGCGGCAAGCGGCTCTTCAACGGCGGCACCCGTCTGGACCTGGAACTGACCGACACCACCACGGCAGGGACCGGAGTGGTCATCTCCACCTATCGACGGGCCTGATCGACGCCCCCTGGTGCCGGCCGTGCGGACGACTTCGGAATCACTGCCGGCCCGGCAAGACGCCAGGTGCGACGCGCCACGGGGAGGACGGAACATGCGCAAGATCATTGTGTCGATGTGGACGACGCTCGACGGAATCGTCGCCGGTCCGCAGGACGAAATGGGCTGGTTGCAGATCGACGAGCAGCTGCTCAGGTATGAGCGGGAGCTGGTGGAGGGCTCCGGTGGCCTGCTGCTGGGGCGGATCACGCACGCCGACTTCGCCGGCCATTGGCCGCGGGCCGCACAGGACCCCGACGAAGCGGAGGAGGTTCGGCGATACGCCCGACGGGTCGACGCCATGGAGAAAATCGTCATCTCCGCTTCTGGGGACGTCGCGGCGTGGCAGAACACCCGCAGACACGAACGCGTCGACCCGGACGAGATCATCGAACTCAAGCGCGGCCACGGCGGAGACATCGTGATCTACGGCAGCCTTGGAGTGATCTGGTCTCTCGTCGAGCTCGGGCTCGTCGACGAGTTCCATCTGCTGGTGCATCCCGTGTTCCTGTGCGACGGCAAGCCCCTGTTCCAGGGCGGCCGACCACCGCAACGGCTGGAGCTGATCTCCGCCGAGCCGTTCACCTCAGGAGTCGTCCTGATGAAGTACCGGCCGGTCGGTCGCGCCCCCGCCGCCTCCTGAAGCCCGACGCGGCCGGTGCTACGGCATCGTCGGGCGCACTGGGCCGCAGCCGCCGCGACTTCGAGGCCGCGCAGAACATCGACAAGCTCGTCCGCAGCCCCGCCTTCACGTCTCTCTTCATGGATCGATCCCTTTCGTCGCCGGGATTCCGGCCGGGCGCGAGTACGGCGGGCCCGCGTTCGTCGAGAGGAGCAGCGCCGAGGACGAGATCTTCCCTGCCGTCGAGGAACAACCGCGTCCCCCAGCCGTCCGGCTCCCGGATCGCGGTGCCGGCAAGCTCCGCGTAATACTTGCAATGCTAAGTTAGGATGCTAAGTCGTAGGTGGAACGTAACCTCAGCCGCAACCTGCACGGGCTCATCGCCGTGGCGCTACGTCGGCCCGCGCCGCGCGAATCTGGAAGAGCGCTTCCCAGACGTGTCCCGTACCGTCGTGCGTGCAGCCGCCATCAGCGACCGAACCCTGCACCCGACCACTCAGCGAGGAAAAGGCGAGTGCCGTGACCAGGTGGGAGCGAGAGGGCGCACCGTGTGAAGAAGGAATAAAGAATGGATCCGTGCCTCCTGTCGCATGAATAATGCCGTCGATTCGCCCATTTGCGTTTGTCGTGCGGACGGCTGCCTTGTGACCTGGCGAGCGGCGATGACTCACGCCGGACGCGGTCCACGGACGCACCGGCATCCTGTGCAAGCCTCGAACGGTCTTGGGTGGTCCGTCAGGCTCGGTGATGAGACCGCCGAGCCGTCATCGCCCGGCGCGACCCTGCCGGGCGTTCGCCGGCACATCCGGTGACGGCGACACGACGGTCAGCGGGATGGGGGCCGGGGCGGGGATCACGGCACATCTCTCGGAGGCGCCGGGGTTCTGCGCCGTGCGGTGACCC
>JABFXA010000240.1 GCA_013361955.1 Nocardioidaceae bacterium | reverse complement strand
CTCCTGGAACTTCCCGTGGCCGCTGTTCCTGATCGCGGTCCTGGTCGTGGTCTGGGTCCTCGGCCGGGAGCGCAACCAGCGGCCGACCGGCCCGGCCGGGCCCGGCGCGCAGGGGCCGCCGGCGGGCATGGAGTCCACCGGGTACGTCGCACCGCCGACCGCCCCGGGTGCCGCCGGCCCGCCCCCGCCGTGGGAGCCCGCGGGTGCCTACGAGTACCAGCAGCCGTACCAGCCGCCGTACCAGCCGCCTAAGCGCACGAAGACCGGCCCGAAGCTGTTCGGCTTCACGCTGGCCGCGGTGCTGCTCGGTCTGGGAGTGCTCGGTCTGGTCGACGCCTCCGGCGTGCACGTGGTCGACGCGGCGTACCCGGCGGTGGCGCTCGCGATCACCGGCGCGATGCTCGTCGTGGGTGCCTTCTACGGCCGCCCCGGCGGCCTGATCGCCCTCGGCATCGTGTCGTCGCTGGCGCTCGGTGCGACCTCCGCGGCCGACAGCATCGACGGCAACACCGACCAGAGGTCGTACCACCCGCGCAGCGCGGCGGCGGTGCAGAGCACCTACCACGTGCAGAGCGGCCGGGTGGTCCTGGACCTCAGCGACGTGCGTGACCCGCAGCAGCTCGACGGCCGCACCATCGACGTCAGCGCCAAGGTCGGCGAGCTCGTGGTGACGCTGCCGCCCGGCGTGGAGTCCGACGTGACCGCCAGCATCGACGGGCCCGGCGGGATCGACCTGCCCGACAACAGCACCGGCGGGATCGACAGCAGCCGGTCCGGCGTCTACGGGGCGGGCCCCGACACCGTGACCATCAACGCCGACCTGCGGGCCGGACACATCGAAGTGAGGAACCCCTGATGAGCATGCAGACCAACCGCAGCGGACGACCCGTGAACGTCGCCTACCTCGTGGTCGGCCTGGTCTTCCTCGGCATCACCACGGTGTGGGCCCTGGTCACCGCGGGCTGGGTGGACAGCGACCGGCTCGGGCTGCTGCTGCCGCTGACCCTGGTGCTGGCCGGCCTGATCGGCCTGGTCACCATCTCGGCGCGCGGCCTGACCCGGAACCGCGGGGCCGAGCCGGCCGCCGTCGACGACCAGGAGGTGGCCGACCTCGAGGCGGCGGCCTACGCGCCGTACGCCCGCGACGTGGAGCGCACCCGGATCCTGTCGCAGGAGCAGCCGGAGCAGCCGGAGCAGGACGACGACACCGACTCCACCCAGCAAGGAGAGAACCGATGAGCGACCCCGCCTACACCCCCGCGAGCACCCCGGCCCGACGGCTGGTCCGCAGCCGCGACGACCGCTGGCTCGGCGGCGTGTGCGGCGGGATCGCGGAGTACGCCCGCCTCGACCCCAACCTGGTCCGGCTGCTGGTGGTGCTCGGCACCGTCCTCGGATTCGGCTCCCTGCTGGTCGCGTACGTCGTGGCGTGGGTGCTGATGCCGGAGCAGTGAGGGGTCGGCCGCAGACGCACCCGCGAGAGCCCCACGGCCCGACTGGCGATCAGTCGGCCGTGGGGTTCGGCCGTCTCCAGGCGCGTTCGAAGGGCAGCCGCCACGCGTGCGGGGCGACCAGCTGGTGGATGGCGTTCGGGCCCCAGCTGCCGGGGGCGTAGGCGCGCACGGGCGGCGGGTCGTTGATCAGCTGGTGGGCGACGTCCCACAGCGTCTCGATGCCCTCGGCCGAGGTGAACAGCGTGTGGTCGCCGTGCATCGCGTCGAGGATCAGCCGCTCGTACGCCTCGAGCACCGCCTTGGAGCTGCCGGTCTCGTGGGTGGCGAACTGCATCGACAGCTTCTCGAGCTTCATCCCGGGGCCGGGCCGCTTGCCGTAGAACGACAGCGACATCCGGGACTGGTCGGCGAGGTCGAAGGTCAGGTGGTCGGGTCCCGCGGCCCCGACGCCGGAGCCCTGCGGGAACATCGTGCGCGGCGGCTCCTTGAACGCGATCGAGATGATCCGCGCGCCCTCGGCGAGCTTCTTGCCCGTGCGCAGGAAGAACGGCACGCCGGCCCAGCGCCAGTTGTCGATCTCCACCTTGAGCGCGATGAACGTCTCGGTGTCGGACACGTCGTCGACCTCGACGAGCTCGCGGTACCCGGCGTACTGGCCGCGGACCACGTTGTGCGGCTCGATCGGCTGCATCGAGCGGAACACCTTGAGCTTCTCGTCGCTGATCGGCCCGGGCGCGAGCGACGTGGGCGGCTCCATCGCCATGAACGCGAGCACCTGCATCAGGTGGGTGACCACCATGTCGCGGAACGCGCCGGTGGACTCGTAGAACTGCGCCCGCATCTCCAGGCCGAGCGTCTCCGGCACGTCGATCTGCACGTGGTCGATGAAGTTGCGGTTCCAGATCGGCTCGAACAGGCCGTTGGCGAACCGGAAGGCCAGGATGTTCTGGGCCGCCTCCTTGCCGAGGAAGTGGTCGATCCGGAAGATCCGGTCCTCGGAGAACACCTCGTGCAGGCGGGCGTTGAGCTTCTGGGCGGAGGCGAGGTCGGTGCCGAACGGCTTCTCCATGATGATCCGGGAATGCTCGACCAACCCGGCCTCGGCGAGCTGGTGCACCACCGGCAGCGCGGCCTTGGGCGGCACGCTCAGGTAGTGCAGCCGGCGCACCTCCTGGTCGGGACACTCCTCGGCCAGCGCCTTCTCCGCGACGGCGACGGCCTCGGCGAGTGCCTGGGTGCCGTCGCTCTGGTTCACGTAGGACAGCCGGGAGGCGAAGTCGGTCCAGCAGTCCTCGTCGAAGGGCCGGCTGAACTCCTCGACCGCCTCGCGGGCCAGCTTCACGAACCCCTCGGTGTCGAGCTGGTCGAGGGACGTGCCGACGATGCGGGCGTCCTTGAGCAGCTGGGCCTCGAAGAGGTGCAGCAGTCCCGGCAGCAGCTTGCGACGAGCCAGGTCACCGGTCGCGCCGAACAGCACGATGACGTGCGGTTGCTCCATGCGTCGATGGTAGGCGCGCCCCGGGCGCCTGTCGCTCAGCCCGCCTGAGGGGTGTGCGACGCCAGCCACTCGCGCCGGGCCTCCACGGCGGTGTCCGCCTGGTCGGTGAAGACCCCGTCCACGCCGGCGTCGAGGAACGCCTGGGTCTCCGCGATCGAGTCGCCCGTGGCGTTCGGGTCGATGCCGACCCGGAAGTTGTTCGCCATGAACTGGTTCTCGTCGCGGATCGTCCACACGTGCACCAGGAGGCCCTGCTCGTGCGCGTCGTCGACCACGTCGCTCGGCGCGCCGGTGTTGCCCTGCGCGTCCCGTGGCAGCACCAGCTCCTTGGTGGCGCCGAGCGCGTCGGCGTACGTCGCGATCTCGCGGAGGCCTTCGGGCGTGACCAGGTCGCGGTAGGTGCGGGTGTCGCCACGGCCGACCAGGTCGTACGGCGCCCCGCTCGCGTCGACCAGCTGCACCAGCGGGACCTTCGTCATGGTGTCGAGCTCGCGCAGGTTGGTGGTCTCGAACGACTGAATGAACACCGGGGCGTTCGGCCGGTCGAGGTGGTGCCGCGCAAGGGCGCGCAGCAGAGGCTCCTCGAGGGACAGCCCGATGCCGTCGAAGTAGGTGGGGTGCTTGGTCTCCGGGTAGACGCCGATCGTGACGCCGCGCCGGCGGCCCTCCGCGCGGGCCAGGTCGAGCACCTCGTCGAACGTGGGCACCTCGAAGCGGCCGTCGTAGCGGGTGTTGGCCGGGCGTACGCCGGGCAGCCGCTCCTTCGCGCGCAGCGTCTTGAGCTCGTCGAGCGTGAAGTCCTCGGTGAACCAGCCGGTGACCGGCCGGCCGTCGATGACCTTGGTGGTGCGCCGGTCCGCGAACTCCGGGTGGTCGGCGACGTCGGTCGTGCCGCCGATCTCGTTCTCGTGGCGGGCCACCAGCACGCCGTCCTTGGTCGAGACCAGGTCGGGCTCGATGTAGTCGGCGCCCAGGTCGATCGCCAGCCGGTAGGAGGCGAGCGTGTGCTCGGGCCGGTAGCCGGAGGCGCCGCGGTGGCCGATGACCAGCGGTTCCTCCACCTGCGACCGGGACTCGGCCGGCGCGGCCTCGGCGGGCAGGGCGGCGCCGGTCGACGCGGCGAACGTGGCGGTCATGGCGATGACTCCCTGTCGGAGCGTCCCGAGACTCTTCATGGCCACCACGGTCCTGAGACGACGTGACCCGACGGTCGCCCGCAGGTGAACGTCGCGCGAAGGCTCCGCAACGGGGCACCTGCACAGAACCTTCACACGTCGTCCGCACCTCCCCCGCGGGCGGACTCCTACGCTCGTGCCATGGACCACGGGGAGCCGCAGCGGGTGCTGGTCGTCGAGGACGAGCCGACCATCAACCAGGCGGTCGCCGACCGGCTCGCCGCGGAGGGCTTCGCCGTCGCCCAGGCGTACGACGGACCGTCGGCCGTGGCCCGCGCCGCCGACTGGGCGCCACATCTACTGGTGCTCGACGTGATGCTGCCCGGGCTCGACGGCCACGAGGTGTGCCGGCGGGTGCAGGCCGAGCGGCCGGTGCCGGTGCTGATGCTCACCGCACGCGACGACGAGACCGACATCCTGGTCGGGCTCGGCGTCGGCGCCGACGACTACCTCACCAAGCCGTTCAGCATGCGCGAGCTGGTC
>JABFXA010000327.1 GCA_013361955.1 Nocardioidaceae bacterium | reverse complement strand
GTGCGAGGTCGTGCAGCGCGGCCAGCACCAGCGCGGGGTTGCGCCTGCGCGCCGGCAGCGCCCGGATGGCCCGCTGCGCCTCGGCCGACTCGCGCAGCGCGACGGCGACCCGCTCGGAGAGCGGGCGACCGCTAGCCACCCGCGGTCTCCTCACGCCGGAACTGCCGGCCGCGCTCCTCGGAGTGCTCGTCACCGGAGAACGCCCCGGCCCGGTCCGCCTCCGGCCCCGTCGTACGTCGGGCGGCGGACCGCTCCACGAGCTCCACGCGCTGCCGCGGCAGACCGGCCTCCTGGCTCTGCTGCACCCAGGCCACCAGCCGCTCCCGCACGTAGCAGCGCAGGTCGAAGAGCCGGCCGGCGTCCTCCGCGGTGACCAGCACCCGGACCCGGACCAGCCCGCCCACCGCATCGGTCACCTGCAGCACCTTCGAGCGGCCGTCCCACAGGTCCGTGCCCTCGAGGAGACGGTCCAGCTCGTCGCGCATCGCGGCGACGTCCACGCGCCAGTCCACGTCGAGCTCGACCGCCCCGAGCAGCTCGGAGCTGTGCCGGGTCCAGTTCTGGAACGGCGTCTGCGTGAAGTACGTCGACGGCAGCACCAGCCGCCGGTCGTCCCACAGGTGCACCACGACGTAGCTGAGCGTGATCTCCTCGATCCGGCCCCACTCCCCCTCGACGATCACGATGTCGTCGATGCGGATCGCGTCGCTGAACGCGAGCTGGACCCCGGCGAAGAGGTTCGCCAGTGTGGACTGGGCGGCCAGGGCTGCGACCACGCTGACCAGGCCGGCCGAGGCGAGCAGGCTGGCACCGACGGCGCGGACACCGGGGAAGGTGAGCAGTGCCGCGCCGAGGGCCACCACGACCACCGCGGCGACGGTGAGCCGGCGCAGGACCTGCACCTGGGTCTGCACCCGTCGGGCGGCGAGGTTGTCCGCGACGTCGGTGCGGTACCGGCTCAGCCCGAGGTCCTCCAGGAACAGCAGCACCGACCCGAGCAGCCACGCACCGGCACCGATCGTGGCGATCTGCAGCGCGTGGTCCAGCGCGCCCCACCACGACGGGTCCACGTCCTCGGGCCGCATGCCGGTCACCACGCTGTCCACCGCGACCAGGAGCACCAGCAGCCGGAACGGGACGCGTGTCTCGTGGGCGAGACGGGACGCCGAGCCCCACCGGCGCGACGCGAGCCGCGCCACCAGGTGCACGATCACCATCGTCGCCAGCGCGCCCAGGAGGGCGGTCCCGAGCGCGGTCAGGAAGTCGGTCCACGGAACAGGCATGCCTCATGCTCGCGAACCCGGACAAAAGGGGGAAGCCCGCCCTGCCCGGTCCGGTCGGTGTGGGACGGCACAGGATGGGCACGAGTCCCGCATGCTTCGCTCCATCGTGCGCACCAAGCCCGTCGAGGACGTCCTCCGGCAGAACGACGACCCGGTCGGCAGCCACGTGGGCCACACCACCCTGAGCAAGCGGCTGACCGCGTGGGACCTGATGGGCTTCGGCATCGGGATCGTCATCGGCACCGGCATCTTCACGCTGACCGGCATCGAGGCGAAGAGCTCCGCCGGTCCCGCGATCATCGTCTCGTTCGCCGTCGCCGGCCTGGTGAGCGTGCTCGCGGCACTCTGCTACGCCGAGCTCGCGGCCGCCGTACCGACCGCGGGCAGCTCCTACACCTACGCCTACACCACCATCGGGGAGATCTTCGCCTGGATCATCGCCTGGGACCTGGTGCTCGAGTTCGCGCTCGGGGCCGCCGTCGTCTCGCGCGGCTGGTCCGGCTACCTGCAGGACGCCCTGGACCTGCCCACGTCGCTGTTCGGCGAGACCTCCACGGTGAACGTCGGCGCGATCGCGATCGCCCTGGTGCTCGGCGTGGTCGCCGCGATCGGGATCCGCGAGAGCAAGTGGCTCACCAACGCGCTCGTGGTGGTGAAGGTGTCGGTGTGCGTGTTCGTGGTGGTCGCCGGCATCTTCTTCGTCAAGGCCGCCAACCTGACGCCTTTCGTCCCGCCGTCGAAGACCTTGCCGGCGGACGAGCGGCTGAACGGGCTCGCGCAGCCGCAGTGGCAGTGGGTGACCGGGGCCGACCCGACCGCGTTCGGCGTGACCGGCGTCTTCGTGGCAGCAGCCGTGGTGTTCTTCGCCTACAGCGGTTTCGAGGCCGTCGCGAACCTCGGCGAGGAGACCAAGGAGCCGGCCAGGGACATGCCGCGCGGCCTGCTCGGCACGCTCGCGATCTGCACCCTGCTCTACGTCCTGGTGTGCCTGGTGATCACCGGGATGGTGCACTACACGAACCTCAGCGAGGGGGCACCGATCTCGAACGCGTTCGAGCAGGTCGGGATGGGCTGGGCCGGCATCCTGGTCGCGGTGGCCGCGATCGCCGGGCTCACCTCGGTGATCCTGGTCGACATCGTCGCGATGGGCCGCATCGGCTTCGCGCTGTGCCGCGACGGGCTGCTGCCCGGGTGGATCGGGAAGGTGCACCCGCGGTACCAGACGCCGTACCGCGTCACCCTCGGCACCACCGCGGTGGTGATGCTGCTCGCCGGCTTCGTCCCGCTGGACGCGCTCGCCGAGATGGTCAGCATCGGCACCCTGTTCGCGTTCCTCGTCGTGTCGGTCGCCGTGGTCGTGCTACGGCGGACCCGACCCGCCATGGAGCGGCCGTTCCGCACCCCGCTGGTCCCGTGGCTGCCGGTCGCCTCGGCGGTCTGCTGCATCGGGCTGATGTCGAACCTCGCGGTCGAGACCTGGGCCCGGTTCGTGGTCTGGCTGGTCGTCGGGCTGCTCGTCTACACGTTCTACGGCCGCCGACACTCCCGGCTGACCGACCGGGCCGGCTTGCCGTCGGCACGTAGAGTCGGCCCGATGAGGTGACGCACCTTCCTCGAGGAATGGGACGAACCAGATGACCGGATCCCTGGACCCCACGGCCGGCCGCCCTGCCAGGCTGTCCGGCGGCGACCCGGCGACGGTCTTCGCCGCGCTGGCGCAGGTCGTCTACGCCGCCGACGACCTCGACGGCGTGTTCACGGAGCTGTGCCGGACGGCGCCGCTGGTGGTGCCCGGCGTCGACCACGCCAGCCTGATGCTGCGGCGGTCGGGCCGGTTCGTCACCGCGGCCGCCAGCGACGAGACCGCGCGCGCGATCGACGGGGCCGAGATCGAGCTCGGCGACGGCCCGTGCGTGGACGCGATCGACGACGACGCGGCCCAGTTCGACCCGGACCTCAGCCGGAACAGCGCCTGGCCGCGACTGGCCGAGTGGATCCTGGCGAACACCCCGGTCCGCGGGTCGCTGGGGTTCCGGCTGAAGATCGACGACGACAAGGTCGGCGCGCTCAACCTGTTCTCCGACACGCCCGGCGCGCTGACCGACGTCGCCATCGGTGAGGCCGCGATCTTCGCCGCGTTCGCCTCCGTCGCGGTCGGCGCGGCCCACCACCACGAGCGCGCCGACACCTTGCGCGCGGGCCTGGAGAGCAACCGGGAGATCGGCAAGGCCGTGGGCCTGATGATGGCCTTCCACAAGATCGGTGACGACGAGGCCTTCCGGATGCTGCGCAAGGCGTCGCAGGAGCTCAACCTCAAGCTGGCCGACGTTGCCCGCGAGGTGCTGGACCACCACCGCGGCCGCTAGGGCCCCTTGAGGGCGACCAGCGCCGCGATGAACAGCGCGAACGACGCCCAGGTCGCCAGGAGCTGGATCCAGTTGATCGCGAAGTACTTCGCGCGTCCCGCCTGCCAGCCGCGCGGCATCGCCTCGGGGTCCCAGGCCAGCATCACCTTGTAGTGCGGCGTCTTCCACACGTTGGAGACCACGATCACCCCGACGAACACAACGACCAGGCCGACGGCGGTGAGCACGAACGACGCGGAGCCGGCGTCGTCGAGGAGGAGCACCAGCGCGACGATCGGCCCGAGGAACATGACCAGCGACCAGCCCAGGTTGTACACCCGGCCCCAGGACGCGTCCGCGAAGCGCAGGAACGCCTCCATGAAGCCCCGGAAGCCCGGTCCGTCCATCTCCGCGAGCATCGGGCGCATGATCGTGCAGAGCATCCCCAGCAGACCCGACGCCAGGCCCGAGAAGAACACGGTCACCGCGAGCACCCACTCCTCAGCCGTCATGGGCTGACCATGCCCCCGGCGGTCGGCCCCGCGACCTCACCCCTATCGGGTGGGCTCACCCCACCGCACGTCTACGCTCGCGCCATGCCGGAGGTGGAAGCGGAGGCCGTCGCGCTGCTGGGCGAGCTCGTGGGCATCGACAGCGTCAACCCGGGGCTGGTGCCCGGCGCGGCGGGTGAGACCAGGATCGTCGAGCACCTGCGCTCGCGGCTGGAGCGGTCGGGCTTCGTGACGACGGTGGTGGCGGCCTCGGAGTACCCGGGCCGGCCCAGCCTGGTCGCGGTGCCGCCGGGACCGCATGCGGGGCCCACGGTGGTGCTCAACGGACACCTGGACACGGTGGGGGTGTCCGGGATGCCGGAGCCGTTCACACCGCGCGTCGACGGGGACCGGCTGCACGGCCGCGGCGCCGCGGACATGAAGGCCGGCGTCGTCGCGATGCTCGGCGCCGTGCGGGCGCTGCGCGGCGCCGACCTGCGCGGG
>JABFXA010000440.1 GCA_013361955.1 Nocardioidaceae bacterium | reverse complement strand
CAGCTGCTGCACGGCCGTCTCGTCCTGCCGCGCGCGCAGCTGCTCGACGACGTACGTCGTGGCCTGCTCGCGGAGCTGGCGGCGCTTGCGGCCGCGCAGCCAGGCGACGAGGAGGGCGAGCAGCACGACGAGCACCAGCCCGCCGGTCTTCACCATCGACATCAGCTCGGCCTTGGAGTCGGCGTCCTTGGCGGCCTTGAGCTCGGCGGCCGCGGCCTTCTCCGCGGTGCGGTCGAACGGCATCGACTGCACCAGCACGGTGTCGCCGCGCTTCTTGGACAGGCCCAGGCCGGCGGTCACCAGGTCCTGGATCTGCTGCGGCGTCGCGCCGTTCAGCGACTGGGTGTCCACGACCACGCCGACGTGCAGGCTCTCCACGTTGCCGGGCGCGGCCTCGCGCTCCTCGATCGTGGAGCCGATGGCGTTGTCCTTGGTCTGGTTCTTCTTCCTGTACGACGGGTTGCCGCTGCCGGTCGACCCGTTCGCGCTCAGCTGGCCGTCCGGGCCGACCACGCCGCCGGGGGCCGCCGCTGCGGCGCCCGTCCCGGTGTACTCCTCGGTCTCCGTGGAGTCGCTGAGCGCGCCCACCTTCGGGTCGCGGAAGTACCGCGTGGTGTGCGTGACCGTCTTGTCGAAGTTCAGGTCCGCGGTGACCTGCACCGAGGAGTTGCCCGGGCCGAGCACCCGGTCGAGCATCTGCGTGACCGAGGTGTTCATCCGGTCCTGGAAGCCCTTGACCTGCTCGGAGCGGGTGTCGCCGACCGAGTCGACGCCGTCACCGGCGGTGGACAGCACCGCGCCGGTGGAGTCGGTGACCGTGACCTGCTTGGGCTCGAGGCCCTCGACGCTGGAGGCGACCAGGTGCACGACCGCCTGCACCTGCTCGGTGTCGAGGGTGTCGCCGGGCTGGGTGGCGACCAGCACCGAGGCGGTGGTCGGCTGCTTCTGCTCGCTGAACAGCTCCTCCTGCGGCATCGCCACGTGCACGACCGCGGTGTTCACCGGGTCGAGGGCCTCGATGGTCTTCTCGAGCTCTCCCTCGATCGCGCGCTTGTAGCTGGTCTGCTCCTGGAACTGCGAGGTCGACAGGCTCTGGTCGTCGAGCAGGCCGTAGCCCTCGCTGCCCTGGCTGGGCAGGCCCTCGCCGCTGAGCGAGATCCGGCTGCTGTACACGTCGTTCTGCGGCACCAGCACCGACGTACCGCCGTCGGTGAGCTGGTACGGCGTACCGGCGGAGTTCAGCTTGTCGACGACGGCCGACGCGTCGGCGGCCGAGAGGTTGGTGAACAGCGGGGCGTACGACGGGGCCGACGCCCAGCGGTACACCATCACCGCGCCGAGCAGCAGCGCCGCACCGCCGATGACCGCGATGGTCTTCTGGCCGGCGGTGAAGCTGCCGAAGGAGCGCTGCAGGGACCGTAGCCGGCCCAGGATCTGGTCGCGCATCAGACGGACATCCGCATGATCTCCTGGAAGGCCTCGAGGGCCTTGTTGCGGACGGCGGTGGTGAGCTGCGTCGCGGTGGACGCCTCGGTCGCCGCGATCGTGTAGTCGTGGATCGAGGTGAGGTCGCCGGTGGCGGCCTTCACGGCGAGCGAGTCGGCGTTGCTCTGCAGGCCCTGCAGGTTCTCCAGCCCGCTCGCGAGCATCGAGGAGAAGTCGACCTTCTGGGCCGAGGTCGAGGGCGCGGCGGCGTTCACCGAGGAGGTGACCGTGGGCGGGGTCAGCGGGGTGAAGCCGCTGACGGCGCCGATGGCGGGGATGCTCATGCGTTCTTGCCGATCGAGATGGCGCTGGAGTAGACGTCCTGCGCGTTGCGGACCACGGAGGCCTGGGCCTGGAACCCGCGCTGCGCCATGATCAGCTGGCTCATCTGGCTGCCCAGGTCGATGTCGGGCATCCGGATGTAGCCGTTGGCGTCGGCCAGCGGATGGTCGGGCTGGTAGACCAGCCGGCCGTTGGGGTCGCCGAGCGCGATGCCGGAGACCCGCACCCCGCCGCCCTCGACGCTCTGCGCCACGGCGTACTGCGCCTGGAACGCCGACTCGCTCGTGGAGCGCGCGGTGTTCACGTTGGAGATGTTGAAGGACAGCGTGTCCAGCCAGGTCTGGTGCACCGCCAGGCCGCTGCCGGCGATGTTCAGCATGTCGAAGGCGCCCATCACATGCCCCCGATGGCGGTGGTGATCAGGCCGTAGCGGTCCCCCACGGCGCGGCTCAGCAGCTGGTAGCTGAACGTCGCCTGCATCGCGGTCATGGTCTCGCTGGCCAGGTCGACGTTGTTGCCGTTGGCCCCCGCCTGGCGCTCGTCGTCCAGCAGCTGCGGCGTCACGCCCTCGCCGACGGTGCCGTTCACGACGGCGGAGCGCAGCGAGTCCTCGAACTCGACCCTGTGGCCGGTGTAGTTCGGGGTGTCGACGTTGGCGATGTCGTCGGCGGCGACGCGCTGGCGGTACGCGAGCCCGTCGAGGGCCGCGTGCAGGGTCGCGCCGACCGGGTCGGACGCAGAGATCGACATGGGACGGACGACTCCCGTGACGTGGGTGCGGGGTGCCGATCCGTCGGCGACAGAGGTGGAGCGATCCTTGCTCCGACGATGGTGTTCGGCAGGCCGCCGCCACACCTGAGACGTCCGCCGTTTCTTTTACCGCTGCGGGTCGCCGTCCCTCCGACATTGGATAGCTTTCAGTGACCTCTGGGTCACTGAAAGCACACCGATATCGGGTCTAGGCGCGCAGGTCGACGTACACCGGCCGGTCCGTACGGCGGGCGCCGGTCGCGTCCGCGACCCGGTCGACGAGGGCGGCGTTGCGCCGGGAGTCGGACATCGCCGCGACGGTGCGGCTGATCAGCAGCTGCTGGCGGACGTTCAGGGCCACCGCACGGTCGAGCATCGCGGCCGGCAGCGGGGCCGGGATCACCGGCGGGGTCCACGCGTCGGCAGCGGGCAGGTCGTCGGCGCCGAGCAGCAGCCGCTCGGTGTGGTCGAGCGTCCGCTCGAGCTCGTCGAGCGCCTGCTCCCAGGCGGCGTCCCAGCCGCCGTCCGGTACGTCGGGTCGGGTCACGGTCGGACCCGCTCAGGCCTCGGCGCCGGCGAGCGCGGCCTGCCGCCACGCGTCCGCGAGCGGCTCGACGAGGGCGTGGCAGCTGCGGGTCACCTCGACGTCGCACTTGACGTTCGCGCGCACCAGCTCGCGGTGCAGGAACGTGTAGATCGCGGACAGCCGCTCGGCGCCCTCCCACACGTCGACCTGCAGGGAGGAGTGCAGCTCGAGGACGATCTCCTGCGCGTGCAGCAGGTGCGGTGCGGCCTCCAGGTGGGCGCCGGCGTCCTGCAGCTCGGCGGCCTGCTGCAGGTCGCGGAGCAGCCGGTCGTAGAGCAGCACCAGCAGCCGCGCCGGGCTGGCGGTGGTGACCATGCTCGCGAGGTACGCGTTGCGCGGGTTGTTCATGGCGAAGGCTCCCTGGGTCACGAGCTCGAGGACGAGGACAGGCTGTTGATCTGGCCGGACAGCCAGGAGGCCTGGCTCTGCAGCTTGGACAGCGCCACCTCGAGGTGCGTGAACTGGGTGGTCAGCGCGTCCTTCTTCGCCGCCAGGCGGGTGTCCCAGTCGTCGATCCGGTCCTGGAGGCTGGTCACCGTCGACTGCCGGCTCTGGATGCTGAGGGTCAGCGTGCCGCTCACCGAGTCGCTGGCGGCCTTGGCCATCGCCTGCAGCCGGGAGGCGAAGCCGGGCACGGTCGCGGTCGACGCGGCGCCGAGCTTCGCCACGACCGACGTCGGGTCGGCGGCGTACGCCTTGGCGAAGGTCGCGGTGTCGAACACGATCTTCCCGTAGCGGTCGGTCTGCACCCCGAGCGACGCCATCGTGCTGCCGTCGGCGGCCTTGGTGACCGTGTCGAGCACCCGGTCGCGCAGCGAACGGACGGTGGCGTCGGCGACGAGGGCGCCCGCGGTCTTGGTGCTCGCGTCGTACTTCGTGAGGGTGTCGATCTGGGTGAGCAGGTCGTTCGCGGCGTCGACCAGGCCCTGCAGCGAGGTCTGCGCCGCGCTCTGGTCGCGGGTGATGGTCATGTCGACGGCCGTGTTGGCCGGCGTGCCCGGCGCGAGGGTGACGTCGAGCCCGGTGCTGATCCCGGTGAAGGTGTTCGTCGAGGAGCTCACGGTGTCGGCACCGACGGTGATCTGCGCGTCCCGACCGGCGGTCGCGGTGGCGCCGCCGAGCAGCGCCGAGCCGTCCGCCTGGGTCAGCGTGACGTCCGAGCCGGCACCGGTGGTGTCGGAGACGACCCGCAGCCGGTAGCTGCCGTCGTCGAGCTTGAGGGCGGTCGCGGTGACGCCGGCGCCCTTGGTGTTGATCGCGGCGACCACGGAGCCGATCGTGCCGTCGCCGGTGTCGATCGAGATCGGGGTGCCGCCGTGCACGGTGAGGGTGAGCCCGCCGGCGGCGACCACGTCGGTGGCCTTCGGCGTGCTGCTGAACGACAGCTGGGTGGCCGTCGCGGTCTGCTTCACCGTGAAGCCGAAGGTGCCGGGCGCGGCCGTCGACGCCGCGTTCGCCGTGGCGTACGTCGAGGAGCTGGTCGCCTTCGCCGGCGTCCAGGCGGAGGCTTTCGCGAGGTCGGCGGCCTTGGTGGCCAGCGCGGCGAACTTCGCGTTCAGGCCCTGCAGCGAGCTGAGCGTGCTCTTCTCGGTGCTGAGCTTGTTCTTCAGGAGGGTCTGCGGCTGCGCCTCCACCTGCATCAGCTGGCTGATCAGCGTGGTGGTGTCGAGCCCGCTGACGAGCCCGCTCACGCTCGAGGTCGAGGCCATCGGGGCTCCTCCTTGTCCGCTCGGGTGCTACCGGGTGCTGCTCGTGGGAGGAGCCGGCCCGTCGTGGTGTGCGTCCACGACGGACCGGCTCCGCGCTCTTGGTGGGTCACGGGATGTGCGCCCCTGGACCCACCGCGGCCGCCCCCGGTCGGTGCTGTGGCCTCCCCGCCACAGCACCACCGGGTGTCAGCCCGAGCGGGTTCAGGATCAGCCCTGCAGCAGACGCAGCACGTTCTGCGTGGAGCTGTTGGCCTGGGCCAGCATCGCGGTGCCGGCCTGCGCCAGGACCTGCGAGCGGGTGAAGGCGGTCATCTCCTGCGCCATGTCGGTGTCGCGGATGCGGCTCTCCGACGCGGACAGGTTCTCGACCGCCACGTTGACCGAGTTCAGGGTGTGCTCGAACCGGTTCTGGATGGCACCGAGGTCGGCGCGCTTGGTGGACACCGCGGTGACGGCGGTCTGCACCGTGGTGCTGTCGGTGATGACCGCGGCCGAGACGTCGACCTTGGACAGCGACACGTCGATCTTGTCGGCCGAGGAGCTGCCGACCTGGAACGACACCGTGGCGGCGGTACCCGGGAACAGGGAGACGCCGTTGAAGGTGGAGTTGTCCTGGATCCGGCCGATCTCCGTCTTCAACGCGTCGAACTCCGACCCGAGGGCGGCCTTGGACTCGGTGTTCTGGGTGCCGTTCTGGTACTGCGTGGCCAGCTCGTTCATGCGCTGCAGCATCGAGTGCACCTCGGTGAGCGCACCCTCAGCGGTCTGGACGACGCTGACGCCGTCCTGGGCGTTGCGCGCCGCGACCTTGAGCGAGCCGACCTGCGAGCGCAGGCCCTCCGAGATCGCGAGGCCCGCCGCGTCGTCGGCCGCCCGGTTGATGCGGTAGCCGCTGGACAGCTTCTCCAGGGACTTGGCCATCTGGCTGTCGGTGACCGACAGGTTCCGGTAGGCGTTGAAGGCGGCGATGTTCTGGTTGATGCGAAGACCCATTTGATTTTCCTCCTTGAAGCGGGTCGGACTGCCCATCCGTGGGCTGTTCTGGTGGGAGCATCGGCAGGCGCCGAGGCGATCTGAGGGGTCCGGTCGAGAATTTTCTCGATCAGGCGGTGTGCGCGCCGGCGGCGCGACGGTGGCCGCCCCCGACGTGCGTCGTGGACAGCCGCGCGGCGTACGAGCGGTGCGCGGCGACGCTGGCGTAGTACGCCTCCTTGCGCCGGGCCGCGCAGCCGTCCGGACGCTCGTGCCTCTCGGCCCGGTCGGGGTCGAGCGCGGAGACCAGCGCGCCGCGGAGCAGGCCGACGGCCTCCGCGCGCAGCTGCGAGATCCGGCTCTCGGAGACACCGAGCTCGGCGGCGAGGTCGGCCATCGGCCGGTCACCGAAGAAGTAGCCCTCGACGACGGCGCGCAGCCGCTCGGGCAGGTGGTCGATCGCGTCGTGCAGGTAGGCCACCTGCTCGCGCTGCTCGACCAGGTCGGCCGGGGTGACCCGGTCCGCCGGCAGCAGCTCCTCGGCGACGCCCTCGTCCATGCCGTGGATCGACACCACGGACGCGCGCTCCACGTCGTTCTTGTGCGCGGCCAGCTCGTCGGCACCCAGACCCAGCTCGGCGGCCACCTCGTGGTCCTGCGCCGGGCGGCCCAGCTCCGCGGAGATCCGGCCCCGGGCGTCGTCGACCTGACGGGCCCGGCGGCGGACGCTGCGGCTGGCCCAGTCGAGGCTGCGCAGCTCGTCGACGAGCGCGCCCCGGATCCGGGTGGTCGCGTACGTCGTGAAGCTGGCGCCGCGCGAGGCGTCGAAGCCGTCGACGGCCTGCACCAGGGCGAGGCGGCCGGCCGACATCAGCTCGTCACGCGACACGTGCCCGGGGACCCGGGACAGGGTGTCGCGCACGACGTAGGAGACGAGGGGCAGGTTCTCCCGGACCAGGCGGTCCCGCCCCTCGGCAGTGAGGACGGGGCCGACGGTCGGGGACGGGGTCGCGGGGGAAGCGATGTCGGGGCGCACGTGACAAGAGAAGGGCGGGCGCCGCGGTCATGACGCGGAAAATGGTTGAACTGACCATTTTCATGACTTGATGGTCCGAGGTGGTGAATTGTCCGACTCGGAAAAGTGGTCCGGACCGGCTATCAAGTCGCGCCGTCCGGCTGCCGACAACGCGCGCGAGGCGAGAACGCCCCCGACCGCCGACCCCCCAGGTTGGGGGGCCCGGCTCCCCGGATCGCGAGGCCCCATCTTCTTCCCGGGTTTGCCTCAGGAGCCCTCGCGACACGCCGATCCCCGGGGCAACGATCAACCAGCCGGGGAGTGGCTCATGTCGATGGAGGACCTGTCGTCCGTGCTGTGGCGCGAGCGCGACCTGCTCGAGCTCCTCCTGTTCAAGCTCGAGGTCGAACAGCTGGTGCTCGCCGGCGGCCGCTCGCACTGGCTGCCCGCCGCGGCCCGCGAGATCGAGGCGGTGCTCGCCGAGATCCGCGAGGTGGAGCTGCTCCGCAGCGTCCGCGTCGACGAGCTCGCCGAGGAGATCGGGCTGGACCCGAACCCGTCGCTGTCGCAGATCGCCGAGGCCAGCCCGGAGCCGTGGAAGACGCTCTGGCTCGACCACCGCGAGTCGTTCGCGACCGTGGCCGCGCAGATCACCGAGATGTCGCAGAGCAACCGGGTGCTGCTCACCGCCGGCTACCAGGCCGCGCAGGCCACCCTGCTGTCGCTGACCGAGAGGGCCCCCACGTACGACGCCGCGGGTGCCGTCGGCACGCTCACCCGCACGGGCCTGGTCGACCGGAGTCTCTGAATGCACCCCAAGACGCTGCTCGCTGCGCTCGCAGGGCTCACTCCGCTCACACCGCCTCGGGGACCCCGCAGGAGCTACACATGAGCGGGACCTTGTCATCTCTGAACACCGCGCTCTCCGCGCTGCGCTACAACCAGGTGGCGATGGACGTGGCGAGCGGCAACATCGCGAACTCAGCGACCCCGGGCTACGCCCGCCGCTCCGTGGTCGGGCAGACCACCGGCGCGCCCGCCGTACCCGCCATCTGGTCGCGGTGGGACGGCGCCGGCAGCGGTGTGCAGGCCGGGCCGGTCACCCGCATGGTCGACCCGCTGCTCGACGCGCGGGCCCGCACCGAGCACGCGCGCTCCTCGTTCCTCGACGCCCGCGCGACCTCGCTGGCCCGGGTCGAGACCGCGATCGGCGAGCCCGGTGACGGTGGCGTCGCCGCGGCGCTGACCGCGTTCCAGCAGGCCTGGCACGACGTCTCCAACAACCCGGGCGACAGCTCCGCGCGCACGCAGCTGCTGTCGCGGGCCGAGTCGCTGCGCTCCGCGATCGCCGCCCAGGCGACGTCGGTGTCCACCGAGTGGTCCGACCAGCGCACCCGCCTCGACTCGCAGGCCGCCGAGGTCACCGCGGTCGCCGGCCAGCTCGCCGATCTGAACCGCGGGCTCCGCACGGCGTACGTCGGCCAGACCGACGCCGGGAACCTGCTCGACCAGCGCGACCAGCTCACCCTGCGGCTGGCCGAGCTGACCGGCGCGCAGGTGACCATCAAGGAGGACTCCACCGCCGACGTCACCCTGAACGGCCAGTCGCTGGTCTCCGGCTACACCGCGGCGACCGTCGCGGGCACCGGCTCCGCCGACCTGGCCGGCGCCGCGAGCAACCCGGTCGGGATCACCGTGAACGGCGTCCCGGTCAGCGTGACCGCCGGCGAGCTCGGCGGCACGGTGTCGCTGCTGCGCGGCGACCTGCCCGACTACGCCGCGCGGCTCGACTCGTTCGTGTCGGAGATGGTCACCTCGGTGAACACCCAGCACGCGGCCGGCGTCGACCTCGCCGGCGCGACCGGCGGGACGTTCTTCACCGGCACCGGCGCGCTGACCCTGCAGGTCGCGCTCACCGACCCGAGGAAGGTGGCCGCGGCCGCCGCGGGTGTCGGCGGCCTGGACAACACGAACGCGACGGCGCTGGCCACCATGGACCTCGGCGCCTCGAGCTACCGCAACCTGGTCACGTCGTTCGGCGTCTCCGTCGCCTCCACGAACACCGCCTCGACCAGCCAGGCGACGCTCACCTCGCAGGTGGACGCGTCGCGCGAGGCGGTCGCCGGCGTGAACGTGGACGAGGAGATGGTGGCGCTGATGGCGGCCCAGCGCGGCTACGAAGGAGCGGCGCGCGTGCTGACCACCATGGACTCGGTGCTCGACACCCTGATCAACCGCACCGGACTGGTGCACTGATGAGCGTCCCGCGGATCACCCAGCGGCTGATGGTCGAGCGCAGCCTGTTCTCGCTGCAGACCGGGCTCAGCCGGCTGAACACCAGCCAGGAGCGACTCTCCACCGGCAAGATCATCAACCGTCCGTCCGACAACCCGTCAGGCACCAACGACGCCATGAGACTGCGCGCCACGATGGCTGCCGACGAGCAGCACTCCCGCAACGCCCAGGACGGCCTGAGCTGGCTCGGCACCGCCGACTCCGCGCTCACGTCGATGCTCGCCAGCGTCCGCTCCGCGCGCGAGCTGATCCTGCAGGGCCGCAACACCGGCACCTCCGGCGCCGACGCGCGGACCGCCCTCGCCCAGCAGCTCACCCAGGTGCGCGAGCAGCTGCGCGACGAGGCGAACACGACGTACCTCGGCCGGCCGGTGTTCGGCGGCAGCACCGCCGGCCCGCTGGCCTTCGGCACCGACGGCAGCTACCTCGGCGACTCGAACCCGGTGCTGCGCACCGTGGGCACGGGCGTCGAGGTCCCGGTCGGCGTGGACGGGAGCACCGCCCTCAGCGCGAACGGCGAGAACGTGTTCGCGGTGCTCGCCGACGCGGCCAGGCTCGTGACCAGCAACCCGGACGCCCTCGACGGCGTGCTCGACCGCCTGGACGCGGTGACCACCTCGATGAAGACCGCGCTCACCGACGTCGGCACCCGCTACGGCCGGGTGGAGGAAGCACAGACGAAGCTGAGCTCGGCCGCGCTGGCGAACAAGGCCTCGCTGGCCGACATCGAGGACGTCGACGTCGCGGAGGCCATCATGGACCTGCAGATGCAGCAGGTCGCGTACCAGGCGTCGCTCGGCGCCACCGCCCGTGTCCTGCAGCCGTCCCTGATGGACTTCCTCCGGTGACCGCGCCGATGACCGACCTGGAGACCCCGATGCCCCTCCCCCTCCTCGAGCCCGTCGCCGACGAGGACATCCCGACGCTCGACATGGTGCAGCCGCTGGTCGGCTTCCCCGAGCGGCGGCACTTCGCGCTGGCCCGTCTCGACGAGCTCGGCGTGATCTGCGACCTGCGCTCCCTCGACGACCCGGACCTGCGGTTCGTGGTGATGCCGCCGGCGCCGTTCTGCGAGGACTACGCGCCGGAGATCGACGACACCGTCGCCGACGAGCTCGGCGCCACCGACCCCTCCGACCTGATCGCGCTCGTCGTGGTCACGCTCGGCGACACGCCCACGGACGCCACGGCGAACCTGCTCGCCCCGGTGCTGGTCAACCACCGCACCCGCCGTGCCGGCCAGTACGTCCTCGACGACGCCGACTGGCCGCTCCGCGCCCCCCTCCTCGCCCACGCCTGACCAGGCCTGACCCCGCCGAGGCGTCTGGTCTTGACGCCCCAGGTACGTCACAACCGGACGCCTCGGCGGGCAGGGTGTTCGCGCGGGCGGGCCACCCGGCGCCGTAGGGTGGGCCCCTGATGTTCGTGGTCGAGACCCAGGAGTGGATCGCATGCTCGTGCTGAGCCGCCGTGTCGGCGAGAGCATCGTGATCGGCGAGGACGTCGTGGTGACCGTCCTCGAGGTCCGCGGCGACGTCGTCAGGGTCGGCGTCGACGCCCCGCGCTCGGTTCAGGTGAGCCGTCAGGAGCTGCTCGTCGAGCTGGCCGAGACCAACCGCGCCGCCGCCTCACCCCGCCCCGACGCGGTGTCCGGGCTGTCCCAGCTGGTCAGCCGCGACGCCGACGAGAAGCGCGACGAGGACGACTGACCTTCAGTCGGCGTGCTCGGCGGCGACCTTCAGCAGCACGTCGTTGCCGGCCGGCTCGCCGATGCTGACCCGCGCGCCGTCACCCGCGAACGGGCGCACCATCACGCCGGCCTCCTCGGCCGCCTTCGCGAACGCCACGGTGCGCTCGCCGAGCGGCAGCCACACGAAGTTGCCCTGCGCGTCGGGGACCGCCCAGCCCTGGTCGAGCAGCGCCTCGCGCACCCGGGCCCGCTCCGCGACGATGCCCTCGACCCGTTCGAGCAGCTCGGCCTCGCGGCGCAGCGACTCGACCGCCGCGGCCTGGGCCACCGACGACACCCCGAACGGCAGCGCGCACGCCCGCACCGCGGCCGCGATCGGCTCGGCGGCGACCGCGTAGCCGACCCGGAAGCCGGCCAGCCCGTAGGCCTTCGCGAACGTCCGCATCGCCACCACGTTGGGCCGTGACCGGTACAGCTCGACGCCGTCGAACGGGTCCTCGTCGCGGACGAACTCGCGGTACGCCTCGTCGAGCACCACCACCACGTGCGGCGGCACCGTCGCGAGGAACGCCTCCAGCTCGGCCCGGCGGACGGCGGGCCCGGTCGGGTTGTTCGGGCTGCAGACCACCACGACCTTGGTGCGGTCGGTGATCGCCGCGGCCATCGCGTCGAGGTCGTGCCGGGCGTCGGCGGTCAGCGGCACCTGCACGGAGACCGCGCCGGTGACCGCCACCGCGATCGGGTAGGCCTCGAAGGACCGCCACGCGTAGACGACCTCGTCGCCGGCCTCGCAGAACGCCTGCAGCAGGTGGTAGAGCACGGCCACCGAGCCGGTGCCGGCCGCCAGGTGCGACACCGGTACGTCGAGCCGCTCGGCCAGCGCGGCGTACAGCGCGGTGCAGCCCATGTCGGGGTACCGGTTCATCGTCGCCGCGGCGGCGACCGCGGCCTCGAGCACGCCGGGCAGCGGCGCGTGGGGGTTCTCGTTCGAGCTCAGCTTGTACGTCGTGACGCCGGGCCGGGCCGCCGGGGGACGGCCGGGGACGTAGGCCGGGATGCCGCCGATCGCGGCCCGCGGCGAGGGAGTCGCGCTGCTCATGGTCGCACCCTAGTGCCGACGGGTGGGCCGTCAGTAGCCAACCGGCTCACGCCCCTTACGCTCGTCCGCGTGATCCGGCGCAACCCCGCCCTCGGCCTGACCCTCGTGGTGGTCGGCGCGCTGCTGTTCGTGCAGAACGCCGGGGTCTCCCGGGTGGCGCTGCGCGCCGGCGTCGACCCGGCCTCGCTGACCACGCTGCGGGTGACCGGCACGGTGCTGGTGCTGGTGGTCTTCGCCGCGCTCTTCCGGCCCGAGGCGCTGATGCCGCCGACCGGCCGGCTCGCCGCGCTGATCGTGCTGCACGGGCTGGTCGGCGTCGCGGCCCTGCAGTGGACCTACTTCGTGGCGATCGACCGGCTGCCGGTGGGGATGGCGCTGCTGCTGGAGTACCAGGCGCCGCTCCTGGTCGCGCTGTGGGCCCGGTTCGCCCAGCGCGAGCAGGTGCACCGGCGGCTGTGGTGGGGCCTGGCCCTGGCCTGGGGCGGGCTCGCGCTGGCCACCGGGATCTGGCGCGGCCTCGCGTTCGACGTCGTCGGCGTCGTGGCGGGGGTCGGCGCGGCGCTGTGCTTCGCGACGTACTTCCTGGTCGGCGAGCACGGCGTCGGCCGGCTCGACCCGCTGCGGGTGATCGTCTGGTCGTTCCTGGTGGCCGCGGTCGCGCTCAACGTGGTGCACCCGCTGACCCGGGTCGCCGACGGCGTGGTCGGCTCGCGGGCCTCGATGCTGGGCCGGCTGGACGCGGTCTCCGCGCCGGTGTGGGTGGTGCTCGCCTGGATCGTGGTGGTCGGCACGGTGCTGCCGTTCGCGCTCGAGCTGGCCGCCCTGCGGCACCTGACCGCGACGCTGGTCACGATGATCGCGATGCTCGAGCCGATCGGGGTGAACGCGCTCGGATGGGCCTGGTTCGACGAGGGCCTCGGCCCGGTCGAGCTCGCCGGCGGCCTGGCGGTGGTGGCCGGGATCGTGCTCGCCCAGAGCTCCCGCCGCCCCGACGTCGTCGTGGAACCCCCGCAGATCACCTGAGGCGTCCGGGCGTCGCGCCGGCCGAACGGCGGACCGGCTGACCCGTTCGGGTCAGGGCCGGAACGCGCCGTGCTCGGACCGTTCGGCGGAGGCGCCGAACCGTGCACGCGCGCAACCATGGTGGTGCGGACAAGGCCACACCACCCGAGCCGGGACCTGGGGGTCGACGACGGCACTGGCTACCGCGAGGGCCAGGGATGGTGGGGGTACCGCGACGGGCCCGCGCACCGAGAGGTGTGCGGGCCCGTGCCGCTCCCGGGCCGGGTCAGGCGGGGAGCACGACCTCGCCGCCGGGCACCACCGGCAGGTCCCGCCCGCGGCGGACGTCGATCGGGTTGGTCAGGCAGCGGACCGAGCCGCCGCCCTTGTGGAACTCGCGTACGTCGACGACCACCACCTCGAACCCGGCGGCCTCGAGCCGCGCACGCACGTGGTCGGGGACGCCGGGCATCAGCACGGTCCGCCCGACCACCACGGAGTTGGCGGCGAACGTGGTCAGCGCCTCCTCCTGGGTCAGCACGATCGGCTCCGGCACCAGGTCGAGCAGGGCGCGGGCCGACGCGTCGTCGAACGCCGACGGGCAGACCAGCGCGCGCCGCTCGTCGACCGGGCAGAACGCCAGGTCGAGGTGGTACATCCCCGGGTGCGTGAGGCGCAGCCCGCGCACGCGCACGTCGAGCTCGGCGGCCAGGTGCTTGAGCGCCAGCTCCTCGGTGCGCGGGCCGTAGCCCACGACCAGCGCGTCACCGAACGCGAACGCGTCGCCGGCCTCCAGGTGCGGGCCCACGCCGTCGCGGCCGACGTACGTCGGGGCGAACCCGGCCGCCGCGAACCAGGGCTGCGCGGTCGCGGACTCGGTGCGTCGCTCGGCGTGGCGCATGTGCGAGATCGCCACCCGGTCGTCGAGGACCAGGCCGAGGTTCATCGCGTAGACCATGTCCGGGGCGTCCGCCCGCTGGCCGAGCACCTCGACCTCGGCGCCGGCGGCCCGGATCGCGTCGGCCAGGCCCTGCCACTGCGTCCGGGCGGCGACCGGGTCGGGCTGGTCGGCGAGGTCCATGAACGGGTTGATCGCGTACGCCACGCGGAAGTGGTCCGGGGACACCATCAGGTAGCGGCGGCCCCACTGCAGGGTGCCGGCCGGCTCGACGCCGGTGCTCCGGCTCGTGGTCTCCACGGTCATGCTCGCCTCCCTCGGCTCGGTCGTGGGCGGAATCGTCCGGTGATCTGATTGTCGGACAATCGGACGAATGCCAAGTATGCGGGACGGGCCTCCCCTCCGGTCAAGCACGTGTCGGACAATGTGGTGCTGAACTCACTCGGGAGGGGCGATGACGAGGCCGGCAGGGACCGCGTTCGAGACGTTGCGCCTGGCGCACTCCTCGACCGTCGACCGGGTGGTCGAGGAGCTGCGGCGCGCGCTGTTCGACGGCGAGGTGGGCGCCGGTACGCCGCTGCGCGAGGTGGCGCTGGCCGACGCGATGGGGGTGTCCCGCTCGACCATCCGCGAGGCGCTCGGGGTGCTGGTCGCCGACGGCCTCGCGACGCGGGAGCCGAACCGCGGCGTGCA
This sequence comes from Nocardioidaceae bacterium, assembly GCA_013361955.1. Classification (GTDB taxonomy): domain Bacteria; phylum Actinomycetota; class Actinomycetes; order Propionibacteriales; family Nocardioidaceae; genus Nocardioides_B. The sequence goes on along the minus strand of JABFXA010000440.1, from coordinate 3,082 downwards.
CGTCACCGAGCTCGACCCGGGCGCAGTGCACGACGTGTGCGCCGCCCGCGCGGTGCTCGAGGTGCCCGGCGTCCGGCGCTGGGACCGGGCCGGTGACCAGGCCCGCGACGCGTGCCGCCGCGCCGTGGCGGACTTCGCGACCGCGGCCGGCGCGGACGCCAGCCCGGCCGACCTCACCGCGGCGCACCTGGCCATCCACCGCGCCTTCGTCGGCCTCACCGAGTCCGACCGGCTGGTCGCGCTCGCCGAGTCGCTGACCAACGAGATCCGGCTGGCGCTGGCCAGCGTCGACCGGATCCGGCGCAACACCGGCGACCAGGTGGCGTCGCACGCGCACCTGCTCGAGCTGCTCGAGGCCGGCGACGTCGCGGCGGCCGCCGACGAGCTCGACCGGCACCTGGAGCACGCGGAGGCCTCGATGCTGGCCGCGCTCGACCTCGGCCGCTGACGCGACCGCTGTGCGGGCCCTCCCGGACCTGGCAAGATCGGGCCGTGAGATTCGTCGTCTGGGTCGTCGTCAACGCCCTCGCCCTCGCCACCGCGGCCTGGCTGCTCGACGGCATCACGGTCACCGGCGACAGCACCGGCCGACGGGTGCTCACGATGCTCGTGGTCGGGCTGATCTTCGGCCTGGTCAACGGGATCATCGCGCCGGTCGTGAAGCTGCTGTCACTGCCGTTCATCCTGCTGACGCTCGGCCTGCTGATCTTCGTGATCAACGCGCTGATGCTGCTGCTGACGAGCTGGATCGCCGGCCTGTTCGACGTCGGGTTCCACGTCGACGGGTTCTGGACCGCGGTGCTCGGCGCGATCATCGTCAGCATCGCGACCTGGGTCCTCGAGCTGATCCTGCCGGGCGACCGGTGAGCGGGCTGCCGGCGCCCCGCGGCGGTCACGGCTCGCCGTACCGCCTGGCGCTGGTGTGCCTGGGCAACATCTGCCGCTCGCCGATGGCCGAGGTGGTGCTGGCCGACCGGCTCGAGGCGGCCGGGCTCGCCGACCGGGTCCGGCTGAGCAGCGCGGGCACCGGCGGCTGGCACGTCGGCGACCCGATGGACGAGCGGGCGGCCACCACGCTCGCGGACGCCGGCTACGACCCGACCCGGCACCGGGCCCGGCAGCTCGACGGGTCCTGGTTCGCCGCGCACGACGCGCTGCTGGTGATGGACGCCGACAACCTCCGCGAGGTGTCGGCGCTCGCGCCGACCGACGACGACCGCGCCCGGGTGCTGCTGTTCCGCACCTTCGACCCAGGACGCGGCAGCGGCGAGGACATCGACGTGCCCGACCCGTACTTCGGCGGTGCCGACGGGTTCGCCCGGGTGCTGACCGTGGTCGAGCGCACCGCCGACGGGCTGGTCGACGCGCTGCGGTCCCGGCTCACCGCCCCCACCGCCGCGGAGGCCGACTGACATGGCCCGCGCCGGGGGTGTCGCCAGCCGCGCCGAGCAGCTGCTCGGCACCGCCGTGGTCGCGACCACCCCCGTCGCCGGCGGCGACAACTGCACCACCACGCGGGTCCGGCTGTCCAGCGGCGGCTCGGCCCTGGTGAAGACGCGGCCGCACGCGCCCGACGACTTCTTCGAGGCCGAGGCGCGCGGGCTGTCCTGGCTCGCCGAGCCGGGTGCGGCCGACGTGCCGCAGGTGCTCGCGGTCGAGGACGACTGCCTGGTCATCGAGTGGGTCGAGCCGGTGCGCCCGTCGGTGGAGGCCGCCGAGCGGCTCGGCCGCGCGCTGGCCGGCACCCACCGGGCCGGGCCCGCGACGTTCGGCGCCGACTGGGGCGACGGGTACATCGGCCTGCTGCCGATGCCGAACCGGCCGGCCGACACCTGGCCGGAGTTCTACGCCACCCGCCGGCTGCTGCCCTACCTCAAGCTGGCCCGCGACCGTGGCGGCATCTCCGCCGACGACGCCGGCGCCGTCGAGCGGGTGGTGCAGCGGCTGCCCGACCTGGCCGGTCCGGCCGAGCCGCCCGCGCGGCTGCACGGCGACCTCTGGTCCGGCAACCTCGTGTGGGGCCAGGAGGGCCGGGTCTGGCTGGTCGACCCGGCGGCGTACGGCGGGCACCGGGAGACCGACCTCGCGATGCTGGCGCTGTTCGGCTGCCCGCAGCTGCCGCGGGTGCTCGAGGCCTACCACGAGACCGCCCCGCTCGCCGACGGCTGGGAGGACCGGGTGCCGCTGCACCAGCTGTTCCCGCTCCTCGTGCACGCCTGCCACTTCGGCCAGGGCAGCGGCGGGGCCGGGTACGGCGCCCGGGCCGGCGCCGCCGCGCGCAGCCTGCGCTGACCGGGCGAAAAGGTACAGATCCAGGCGTACGCCGCGACCGGTCGTGTCGCGCGGCGAAGCGGGGCCGCCCGTGCCACGATGCCGCTGGTGCGGGGGTGGGGTCCCGCCACGGGGCGCCCTCGAGAGGACAGCGCATGGGGAAGAGGTCCGCTGGTCTCGCCACCTCGGCGCGGCCGCACGAGGACCAGGTGTCGCTGCCGCACGACTCCTGGCCACGGCCATCGACCGGGCCGTCGGCGGCGACGGGTTCGACGTGCACTTCCAGCCGATCGTCGACCTGGTGAGGGGCGCGGTGGTCGGCTACGAGGCGCTCGCCCGGTTCAGCGGGTACCCGGTCACCGACCCGATGACCTGGTTCGAGGCCGCGGAGCGGCTCGGCCGCAGCGGCGAGCTCCAGGGCGTCGCGCTGCGCGAGGCGCTGCGGGCCCGCGACCGGCTGCCGGCCGGCACCTTCCTCGCCGTGAACGTCGGCCCCGACGTGCTCGGGCACCCCGCGGTCGAGGCGGTCTGGCGCGAGCACGAGGACCTCGACGGCGTCGTGGTGGAGCTGACCGAGCACTCGCAGGTCGCGTCGTACGAGCTGTTGCGGGCGCAGCTCGACCGGCTCCGCGACGCGGGCGCGCTGATCGCGCTCGACGACACCGGCGCCGGGTACGCCGGGCTGCGGCACATCGTCGGGATCCGCCCGCACGTGATCAAGCTGGACCGGTACCTGATCGAGGGCATCGCCCACGACGAGACGAAGCGGGCGCTGGTGGAGATGATCGGCGGCTTCGCCTCGCGGGTGCGG
>JABFXA010000188.1 GCA_013361955.1 Nocardioidaceae bacterium | reverse complement strand
GGGCGCGGTGCGGCTCGCGGGCGCGGGCGGGCAGGCGCGGCACGACGCGTTCGGCGTCGAACGGGAGTTGCTGCACGACGGTCTGGGCGTTGCCGAGCACGTCGACCGGCGGGATCTGGTGGGCGTCGGCCAACACCGTGAGCTGCCGCCCGGCGAGGTCGATGCGGTCCAGCGCGGCGCCGCCGCCGATGACGAGCGCGTGCTTCTCGGCCAGCCCCGGGAGCGCCTCGGCGGCGATCCGGTGCAGTTCGCCGTGCGGCGGCAGCTCCCGGCCGAGGTGCTGCAGCTGCCATTCGAGGGTGACCGCGTCGATCGGCGCGCCGTGCCGGCGCAGGTGGTGGATCGCGTCCCACGCCCCGGCCAGGGCCGGGGTGCCGAAGTCGCGCGGGTCGAGCCAGCCGATCTGGTGCAGCAGGTCCGGGTTGGCGAGCACCGCGCCGATCACGGCGCGTTCGGCCTGCGGCTCGGCGTGCCGGTGGGCGATGGTCGGCGGGGTCGGCCACGGGACTTCCTGGTCCGGGCCGGTGGCGAGCTTGTCCAGCTGGTCGCGCAGGTCCTCGGGGACCTGGTGCCACCGCTCGGCGACCGCGTCGACCTGCCCCTTGGTGTGGACGGCCTCGTCCAGGGTGTCTTCGATGCCGTTGTCGTCCGCCCGCTCGGCGACGTACTGCAGGTGGTGGCCGAGGTCGTGCAGGGTGCGGCGGGTGCCGCCCTCGACGACCATCGCGGCGTAGTACGGCACGGTGTTCGGGTGCGGGCAGCCGGCCATCATGTCGTGCAGCCGCGGCGCGGTGACCGCGCGGGCGGCGTCGGTGCCCTGCAGCCCGGCCAGCACCCGGTGCGGGAACTCGCGGGCGGACACTTCGGGGCCGATGTTGCGCATGACCGCCCACGTCTCGGCGTGGTACGGCTGGCGCCAGTCGATCGTGCCGAGCCACGGGACGCGGGTCATCGTGGTGGGGTCGAGCAGCGCCGCTCCCAGCACCGCGCGTTCGGCGTTGAGGACGGGCAGGTCGGGTTCCATCAGTGCTCTCCCCTCTCCTGGGGCTGGCGGGTGCGGTGGATGTGCGGCAGGCGCGGGGCGTCGGCGAACCGGGCGATCACGCGGGCGTGGCACGGTTTTCCGGGGCCGCACCAGCAGCCGAGGCGGTGCCCGCGCAGGGCGTCGAGGTGGCGCTGCAGGTTCCGGGCGGTCGGCAGCCACAGCTCGTACTTGGCGACCACCAGGTCGGCGTCGCCGTCCCGGCCGACCCGGTACGGGTTGGCGAGGGGGTGGCCGTAGAGCCGCCACCCGCCTTGGAACATGGGGCGGCCGACGTAGACGACATCGGCGTACGCCGGGTCGCCGCACTTGCCGTGCAGGTCGACCACCGTCGTCGGCCCCGGCGACGCGGCCGGGGTGGTGCCCGCGCGGGTCGGCGCGGGCACCGGGGCGACGGCCTGGGCCATCTCCTGGGCGAGGTCGAGCAGGTCCATCTGTTCGCCGAGGTGCGGCGGGTTCGGGTGGTGGGTCATCGGTCCCACCACCAGTTCGCCAGCCGGTAGCCGTACGCGGCGACATCGGCGACGGGCAGCTCATCGCGGACCGCCTCGACGTCGCCGTCCTCGTCGACCGCGTCGTCGTCGACCTGGTCGTCGTACAGATCGACGACCAGCCGCGGCGGCTCGTACAGCCGCTGGTGCACCCACAGGCAGCGGGCCGGGGCGCCGACGGCGGCCGGGTCGACGCCGTCGGGCAGGCGCCAGACCTGGCCGGGCGCAGCGAGCACGAGCGGGTCGCCGGCCGCGACGCGGCCGCGCACCCAGTCCAGGGCGCGGACCGGGTCGAGCATGTCGGCGACGACGATGTCGTGCACCACCTCGTTCAGCCACACGGCCGCGTGGTGCGGCCCTATCAGCTGCTCCAGGACGTCGGCGCTCACGCGGACACCTCCGCCCGGTAGCGGGGCAGTTCGGTGCCCTCGATCGCCTCGACCAGCGCGGACACCAGCAGTTCGGCGACCGGCGGCGTCACGGCGTTGCCGTACTGGCGGACCTGCTGGCGCTGGTTGCCCTTGACCGTGTAGTCGGCGGTGAACGCCATGGCCCTGCCGATCTCGGCCGGGGTGAGCATCCTGTACAGCACGTCGTCCAGGTCGATCCCGGACGCGTCGATGTCGACGCTGCCGGGCGGCGGGACCGTCAGGGCCCACCGGTCGACCGTCGTCACGGTGCCGACCGGCGCACTCACCCGGCGGGCGGCGCCGTTGCCGTAGTACGGCACCAGCAGCGCCAGCGCGCTGGGGTCGAACTCGATCAGCGTCTGGTGTCCGGCCGTGGTCAGCGTCCGCAGCGGCTCGGCGACGGTCGTGCAGTGCTCGGCGCCGTCGCCCTTGCTGCCGTTGTTGCGCATCACGAACGCCGCCCGCGCCGTGGTGGCCGGCGCGGAGACGGTGACCGGCACGGATGCGACGTAGTGGTGGTTGCCGCCCGCGGTGACGGTGTGCAGGGGCTCGTCGACCGGGCGGCATTTCTCCGCGTCGCCGCCGCCGCGCAGCGGCACGACCAGCGGCAGCACCGCCTGTCCGACGACCGGCGCGGCCGCCTCGGACGCGCGGTGCCCTGGGGCGGGGATGCGGACCGGCGGGACGACCAGGGCGTCGCTCTCGCTGGTGGTGCGGGTCGGCATCGGAGCGCTGAGCGGCACCGCGTCGTCGCGCCACGTGCCGCCGGACGGCACCAGCAGCGGCGGCACCATGACGTCGCCGCCCGCCTGGCCACCCGCGTAGGGGCGGGCGAACTTCCTGATTCCTGCCCGGATCCGGGCGAGCGTGTTGTCGACCAGCGGCGTCAGCCCGGCCTCGGAGCGCTGGCCGATCGGGGTGCCGCGCAGCGTCCAGTCGATCGCCGCCCATGCCGGCAGTACCTCGGGCTCGACCACCGCGTTGCGGCACGTGGTCCTCGGGCACCGGTATTGGTACTGGCCGTACTTGCCGTAGCGGCCCATGTCGACGCCCGGCTTCTTGAACACCTGCAGGGCGTCGACCATCTCGTCGCAGGTGGGACACCACGCCCGCGGCCTCAGCCACTTGTCCCAGTCCGGGTCACGCCCGAGGAACTCGTGCCAGTACGCCACGTACAGGCGATCCCTCGATTGAGGGGCCCGCGGGGAGCGGGGCGCGTCGGCGTGCATGCTGTTGAACGCGATGACGCGGACCTTGTAGCCGAGATTGCGGATGTCCCCGATCCACCGGTCCCACTCGTCCCACTTGCGGCACTGCACGACGTTCTCGGTGACCCCGGCCAGCACCAGCCCGCCGCGGGCCTGCACCCCGGCGAGGTACTGGGGCACCTCGTTCATCAGCGCCCGGGCCCGCTCTTCCTCCTCCTGCTTCGCGGTCTTGGACAGCTCGCTCAGGCCCAAGTCGAACTCGCCCTGCCGGGTGTTGTGGAAATTCCGCTTCACGCCGCGGGCGTCGGTCCACGGCGGGCACGACGGCGACGCCCAGAAGATTTCCGCGACCGGCCAGCGCTGCACCGGCGCGTCGCGGATGTCGCCGCGCCAGTGCCGCGCGTCGGGGAAGTTCGCGGTGTGGCTGAGGACCGCCACCTTCGCGTGGTTCGCCCCGAACACGACCCGGACGCCGGGCACCCGCCGGGCACCCGCGCCGTCGCCGCCGACGCCGCAGAACCAGCTGTGAAACCGCAGGTCGCCGTCGTACGCACGCAGACGCGGCGCACGGAACCGCCGGGCCGTCACCGTTGCTCCCCCGTTCCGGCGGCGATGAGCGCGGCGGCGGTGGCCTCGTCGACGCCGAGCCCGGCGGCGATCTCGGCCGTGCTGTATCCGCGCCCGTGCCAGTCGGCGGCCTGCTCGCCGAGCGACGGGCCGGGCTGCTCGGGGCAGGTGCACGGGTGCGTGGAGACCCCGCCGTCGACCGCGGTCACGCGGTGGCCGGCGCGGTGGTCGAGCGCCCGCACCCAGTTCACGGCGATGACCGCGAGGTGCAGCAACTCGTCGCGCAACAGCGCCGGGTCCGCCTCGGCGGTGACCAGCGCGGCCTGCGCGTCCAGCAGGTCGGCCCAGGTCAACAGGCCCGCGCTGCCGCGCTCGCTGACGCGGCTGGCGGCGGTGTCGGCCCATTCGAGGGCTTCGGGCGTCGCGGTGCCGTCGGGCCAGTCCTGCGCGCCGAACTGCTCGTCGTCGCGGGTGACCAGCGCGGCCAGTTCGGTCAGCTGCGGGCGCTGCGCGACGACCAGGTCGCGCAGGCGGTCGATCTCGGCGAGCAGGTACGGGCCGTCCTCGTCGAGGGCGGCGCGCAACGGCTCGATGTTCCGCGCGAGCAGTTCGGCGATCACGGCCTGCTCGGCGTCGCCGGTGCCCCGGTCGACCAGCAGCGCGCGGCCGTCGCCCGTGATGACCGACACCCACCGGCGGGCGGCGAGTCGCTGGCGCAGGGCCTCGACGCCCGGGTGCACGACGACCGGCGTCGTCTCGGGGCGGGTCACAGGCCCTCCCCCGCGGACAGCACGCGGCCGATCGCCTCGGCGTCGGCCGGGGAAACCGCGGACTCGGACCCCACGGGCTCGAACGGGTCGTCGGGGTCGTCGACCAGACCGGCGGCGGCGTTCCACGCGGCCTGCGGCAGGGCCTGCACGACGCGCTCGGC
>JABFXA010000391.1 GCA_013361955.1 Nocardioidaceae bacterium | reverse complement strand
GCAACCCTCCTCGACCTCGACGCGAAGTCCGCGCTCGAGTCGGTGGTGCGTGAGCAGCGGGTTGCGGCGCGGGCGGAGGCGAACCGGCTGGCCGCGGTCGTGGCGTTCTGCGACTGCCACCCGGTCGTCGACGACCGGGACATCGCGGCGGCGTGGCCCGCGGATGCTTGTCTGGACGGCGAGCCCGTCGCCCCGCCGCTGAACGGCGACGGTTGCCCGGAGGTCACCGAGGACGCCGTCCATGAGCTCTCCGCCGCGCTGGGCATCAGCCACCACGCCGCGTTGGGTCTGGTCGGCCAGACGTTGGAGCTGCGGTTCCGCCTCCCCAGGCTGTGGCGGCTGGTGCAGGACCTCACCCTCCCGGCCTGGCAGGCGCTGAAGACCGCCGAGCACACCATCCCGCTGTCACCGGAGGGGGCCGGGTTCGTGGACCGCCACCTCGCCGTCGCCGGCAGGCGCGGTCGCCTCACCGGTCAGACCATCACCTCCACCGTGGGGCTGGCCGAGGCACGGTTCGACCCCGAGCGGGCCCGCACCCGCGAGCAGGACGCCCTCGCATCCCGTGGGGTGTGGTTCGACATCAGCCCCGACACCCCGGCCACCACCGACATGTACGCACGGCTGGACACCCTGGACGCCCAGGCGTTGGACGAGACCGTCAGCGACCTCGCCACGACGCTGGGCCGGTTGGGCGACGCCAGCCCGCTGGACACCCGGCGGGCGACCGCGCTGGGGATGCTGGCCGACCCCCAGCACGTCCTGGAACTCGACGTCGAGGCTCCGACCCGTCCGGTCGCGACCCCGACGCTGTACCTGCACGTGGACGCCGACGACCTCGAGACCGGCAGCGCCGGCAGCATCGAGAAGCTCGGCCCCGCCACCCTCGCCCTGATCGCCGACTGGCTGGAACGGGTCGGCACGGTCCGCATCCAGCCGGTCCTGGACATGAGCGCGTCAGGGGCGGTGGACCGGCACGACCCACCCGAGTGGATGCACACCCTGGTCGTGCTCCGGGACAAGCACTGCGTCTTCCCCGGCTGCCGCACCGACGCCCGGTCCTGCGACCTCGACCACATCGCCCCATACCAAGAGCACGGCCCGCCCCGCCAGACCTCACCGCAGAACCTCGCGCCGCTGTGTAGACGCCATCACAACCGGAAGACCCACCACGGCTGGCGTTACCAACGCACCGACACCGGCTACGAATGGCGCAGCCCCCTCGGTCGCGAACACCTCGTCCCGCACCTCAACTAGAACCTCCAGGCGTGCGACCCGACCACCTCCACCAGGTGGCCGGGCCACACCCATGCCCCGTGGCCGACCGATGGGGTGCGCAGGGGGTGCGGCGGAGCGCGTCAAGCGGCTTGGCCGCGGCGACGACCGCCGGACACCGAACGCAAGCCAAGGCAGAAACAGAAGACGGCGGTCGGCGACGCGCCGCCGCAGCGCCCGGCGTACCCCCGGAGCACCCCCCAGACGCCGCCACAGTCCCCCCGGTGGCGACAGACTCGCCACAGCGGGCTCGCACCTCAACCAGTGAACCGTCAGTTCCAACTCCTCTCGGCGTCGTGTATCTTGACATCAAGATATATCGGTTCGGGGACGTGCCCCACCTGTCGGCGGGTACCGGCCAGTGGGCAGGATGGGACGGACCACCCGAGTGACGCTGCGAGGAGACGACGGATGTCGAGTGCGAGCCAGGACAGCTTCGGAGCCAAGGGCACGCTGGAGGTGGGTGACAAGAGCTACGAGATCTTCCGGCTGAGCGCGGTGCAGGGCGAGGGGCTCGACGTCGACTCGCTGCCGTACAGCCTCAAGGTGCTGCTGGAGAACCTGCTCCGCACGGAGGACGGCGCGAACATCACCGCCGACGACATCAAGGCCCTGGCCGGCTGGGACGCGGACGCCGACCCGAGCAAGGAGATCCAGTTCACCCCGGCGCGGGTGATCATGCAGGACTTCACGGGTGTGCCGTGCGTGGTCGACCTGGCCACCATGCGCGAGGCGATGGCCGACCTCGGCGGCGACGCGTCGCGGATCAACCCGCTGGCGCCGGCCGAGATGGTCATCGACCACTCCGTGATCGCCGACGTCTTCGGCACCCCGGAGGCGTTCGAGCGGAACGTCGAGATCGAGTACGAGCGCAACAAGGAGCGCTACCAGTTCCTGCGTTGGGGCCAGGGCGCCTTCGACGACTTCAAGGTGGTGCCGCCGGGCACCGGCATCGTGCACCAGGTCAACATCGAGCACCTGGCCCGCACGATCTTCACCCGCGAGGTCGACGGGGTCACCCAGGCGTACCCGGACACCTGCGTCGGCACCGACTCGCACACCACGATGGTCAACGGCATCGGCGTGGTCGGCTGGGGCGTGGGCGGCATCGAGGCGGAGGCCGCGATGCTCGGCCAGCCGGTGTCGATGCTGATCCCGCGGGTGGTCGGCTTCAAGCTGTCCGGCGAGCTGCCCGAGGGCGCCACCGCCACCGACCTGGTGCTGACCATCACCGAGATGCTGCGCAAGCACGGCGTGGTCGGCAAGTTCGTGGAGTTCTACGGCGACGGAGTCTCCGCGCTGCCGCTCGCGAACCGCGCCACGATCGGCAACATGAGCCCGGAGTTCGGCTCCACGATCGCGGTGTTCCCGCTCGACGAGGAGACCACCAGCTACCTGCGGCTCACCGGCCGCAGCGACGACCAGGTCGCGCTGGTCGAGGCGTACGCCAAGGAGCAGGGTCTCTGGCACGACCCGACGGCCGAGCCCCGCTACTCCGAGAAGCTCGAGCTCGACCTCGGCGACGTGGTGCCGTCGCTGGCCGGCCCGAAGCGGCCGCAGGACCGGGTCTCGCTCTCCGACGCCAAGCAGGCCTTCCGCGGCGCGCTCGCCGACTACGTCGCCGAGGACGAGCAGGGGTACGACGAGTCGGTGGCCGAGTCCTTCCCGGCCAGCGACTCGCCGGCCAACGGGCACGGCGAGAAGGACCCGGAGGACCACCTGTCGGCGGCGCCGAAGGACGGCGGCCGGCCGAGCAACCCGGTGCTGGTGGAGCTCTCCGACGGCACGACGTTCGAGCTCGACCACGGCGCGGTGACGATCGCCGCGATCACGTCGTGCACGAACACCTCCAACCCGTCGGTGATGATCGGCGCGGCCCTGCTGGCCAAGAACGCCGTCGACAAGGGCCTGCAGCGCAAGCCGTGGGTGAAGACGTCGCTGGCGCCCGGGTCGAAGGTGGTCTCCGACTACTACGAGAAGGCCGGCCTGACGCCGTACCTGGACAAGCTCGGCTTCAACCTCGTCGGCTACGGCTGCACCACCTGCATCGGCAACTCGGGGCCGCTGATCCCCGAGGTCAGCAACGCGGTGCAGGACAACGACCTGTCGGTGGTCTCGGTGCTGTCCGGCAACCGCAACTTCGAGGGCCGGATCAACCCCGACGTGAAGATGAACTACCTCGCGTCGCCGCCGCTGGTGGTCGCCTACGCGCTGGCCGGCTCGATGGACCTCGACCTCTTCGAGGACCCGCTGGGCCAGGACACCGACGGCAACGACGTGTTCATGAAGGACATCTGGCCGAGCCCTGCCGACGTGCAGCGGGTGATCGACGAGGCGATCAGCTCCGACATGTTCGCCAGCGACTACGCCGACGTGTTCGCCGGCGACGAGCGCTGGCGGACCCTGGAGACCCCGTCGGGCGACACGTTCGCGTGGGACGACGGGTCGACGTACGTCCGCAAGCCGCCGTACTTCGACGGCATGCCGGAGCAGCCCGCGCCGGTCGAGGACATCGAGGGGGCCCGGGTGCTCGCCAAGCTCGGCGACTCGGTGACCACCGACCACATCTCCCCGGCGGGTGCGATCAAGAAGGACTCCCCGGCCGGGACGTACCTCGCCGAGCACGGCGTCGAGCAGCGCGACTTCAACTCCTACGGGTCGCGCCGCGGCAACCACGAGGTGATGATCCGGGGCACGTTCGCGAACATCCGGCTGCGCAACCAGCTCGCGCCGGGCACCGAGGGCGGCTTCACCGTCGACCTCACCGCGGACGACAAGCCGGTGACGACGATCTTCGAGGCCAGCGAGAAGTACCTCGAGGCGGGCATCCCCCTGGTGGTGCTGGCCGGCAAGGAGTACGGCTCCGGGTCGTCGCGCGACTGGGCGGCCAAGGGCACCGCGCTGCTCGGCGTGAAGGCGGTCATCGCGGAGTCCTACGAGCGGATCCACCGGTCCAACCTGATCGGCATGGGGGTGCTGCCGCTGCAGTACCCCGAGGGCCAGACCGCCGAGTCGCTGGGCCTGACCGGCGAGGAGACCTTCTCGATCACCGGCGTCACCGGCCTCAACGACGGCGAGACCCCGCGCACCGTGACGGTGACCGCGGGCGACACCGAGTTCGACGCGGTGGTGCGGATCGACACCCCCGGTGAGGCCGACTACTACCGGCACGGCGGGATCATGCAGTACGTCCTGCGGAGCCTGCTGAAGAAGTAGCGGGGGAGACCCCTCCGAAGCGACCCCCTCGTGCGTGTCTGTCTGAGACAGTCGTCCGCACGAGGGGGGTACGCATGTCCACGGACCTGACCGAGCGCCTGCACACGCTCGCCGACCGGGTGGAGGCCGGGCCGCCGCCGGCCGACCTGTGGCGGCGCGGAGT
>JABFXA010000130.1 GCA_013361955.1 Nocardioidaceae bacterium | reverse complement strand
GGCCCGCTCGTCGCCGTCGTTGTCCTCGGCCCGCATGCCCCCAGCTTGCCCGGCGTCACGGAGTCGTCACGGTCGGCGCCCCGGGGCGACAACGGCGCGGGGGATGAGGAAGAATCCTGGCTCATGATCGCCGAGGCGGGCACCGGGACCGGCACCCGGACCAGGACCGTGCGAGCGGACGCCGTGGGCGTCGGCGCGGTCGACGCTGCCCGCGAGGCGCTGCTTGAGGCCGTCGACGTCGTCGACGTCGGTGCGCACCTCGGCCACCGGGTCGAGGCGGAGCGGGTCGTCACGCACTTCTTCGAGTGCCTGAGCGCCGGCTACAAGGGCTGGCGCTGGGCGGTCACGGTGGCGCGGGCGTCGCGCCAGAAGGCGGTCACGGTCGACGAGATCGTGCTGCTGCCCGGCGACGACGCGATCGTGGCGCCGACCTGGGTGCCGTGGCGCGACCGGATCCAGCCCGGCGACCTGAGCCCCGGCGACATCCTGCCGACCGAGGAGGACGACCCGCGCCTGGTGCCGTCGTACCTCACCGGTGACCCGGGCGACTGGGCCGGCGACTGGTCGGACCTGGGCGTGCCGGAGGACGACGAGGCGTACCGCGCGGTCGCCGACGAGCTCTCGTACGGCCGCCCCCGGGTGCTCTCGCTCGAGGGCCGCGACCTGGCCGCCGAGCGCTGGTACGACGGCAGCCACGGCCCCACCGCCCCGCTCGCGCAGTCGGCGCCGGGCAGCTGCGGGACCTGCGGGTTCCTGGTCCGGCTCGACGGCCCGCTGGCCTCGATGTTCGGCGTCTGCGCCAACGCCTACGCCAACGACGACGGCCGGGTGGTGTCCTTCGACCACGGCTGCGGCGCGCACTCCGAGGCGCAGCTGGCCAAGAAGAACAAGCCGCAGCCGCTGCCCGACCCGGTGCTCGACACCCTCACCTGGGACGAGCTGGACAGGTTCTGACGGGCTCGGCTCCGCCTCGCCTGCCCGAGCGCCTGGGGACCGTGCCTTCCCTCGTCGATCGCACGCCTCCCCCGCTGCGCTCCTCCGACGTGCGCTCTCCTCAGTCCAGACACGGCCGCGCTCGAGCGGTTCTGACGGGCTCGGCTCCGCCTCGCCTGCCCGAGCGCCTGGGGACCGTGCCTTCCCTCGTCGATCGCACGCCCCCCCGCTGCGCTCCTCCGACGTGCGCTCTCCTCAGTCCAGACACGGCCGCGCTCGGGCGGATCTGACGGGCGCGGCTCCGCCTCGCCTGCCCGAGCCCGCTCAGGCGGCCGCCTGTCGCCGGCGGCGCCGCCGCCGGCAGTAGTCCCAGCCGACGATGCCGAGCCCGAAGCCGGCCAGGCAGGTCCACAGCCACCAGGTGCGGTCCTCGTCGGCGAGCCGGCCGTAGAACGGCAGCAGCATCACGAACGCCAGCAGCCACAGCACCGTGCCGACCGCGACCGTGCGGGTGCCGTCGACGTCGAGCGGCTCGACGTCGGCGACGAGGTACGTGCGGTTCCCGATCTCGTGCCGGTGCACCTCGTCGACCGGCTGCTGGGGGTAGTCGGAGTCCTGCACGACCCGAATCTAACCCCTCCGTCCTCGGAGGGACTCGGGAACGCCCCCGTCGCCCAGGTCTGACAAGATGTACGTCCGTGGACAAACCCTCAGGAACCATGCAGCGCGACCGCCAGGACGCGCGGGGCGTGGACAAGCTCTTCCGGATCACCGAGCGCGGCTCGACCGTCGCCCAGGAGGTCCGCGGTGGCGTCGTGACCTTCTTCACGATGGCCTACATCATCGTGCTCAACCCGCTGATCCTCGGCTTCGCCAAGGACGTCGACGGGAAGTTCCTCGGCGGTGGCTCGGCGCCCGACCTGGAGGCGATCGCCGCCGGTACGGCGCTGGTCGCCGGCGTCATGACGATCCTGATGGGGGTCGTCGCCAACTACCCGCTCGCGCTCGCCACCGGCCTCGGCCTGAACGCGTTCGTCGCGTTCTCCATCGCCAGCCAGATGACCTGGGCCGACGCGATGGGCCTGGTGGTGCTCGAGGGCCTGGTGATCCTGGTGCTGGTGCTCACCGGTTTCCGCGCGGCGGTGTTCCACGCCGTACCCGCACAGCTCAAGGTGGCGATCTCCGTCGGCATCGGGCTGTTCATCGCGCTGATCGGCTTCGTCGACGCCGGCTGGGTGCGCCGGATCCCGGACGCCGCGGCCACCACCGTCCCGGTCCAGCTCGGCGGCAACGGCACCCTGCAGGGCTGGCCGGTGGCGGTCTTCTGCTTCGGGCTGCTGCTGGTGATCGGGCTGTACGTCAAGAAGGTGAAGGGCGCGATCCTGATCTCGATCGCGGCCACCACCGTGCTCGCCGTCGCCGTCGAGCAGATCGCGAAGATCGGCCCGGCGGGGACGCCGGGCAGCAAGGACTACGACACGCACGCCTGGACCCTCAACGTCCCGGCGCTGCCCGACAAGATCGTGGACACCCCGCACTTCGACACGCTCGGTCAGTTCTCGCTGCTCGGGTCGTTCGAGAGCGTGGGCGTGGTCACCGCGCTGCTGTTCGTGTTCACGCTGATGCTCGCCGACTTCTTCGACACGATGGGCACGATGACCGCGATCGGCGCCGAGGGCGGGCTGCTCGACAAGGACGGCGTGCCGCCGAACCCGCAGCGGATCCTGGTCGTCGACTCGATCGCCGCCGCGGCGGGCGGTGCCGCCGGCGTCTCCAGCAACACGTCGTACATCGAGTCCGCCTCCGGCGTGGGGGAGGGCGCCCGCACCGGCCTGGCCAGCGTGGTCACCGGCGTGCTGTTCCTGGCCTCCACGGTGCTCGCGCCGCTGGTCGCGATCATCCCCAACGAGGCGGCGGTGCCGGCGCTGGTGCTGGTCGGCTTCCTGATGATGCAGCAGGTCAGGAACATCTCCTGGGACGACGTGGAGATCGCGATCCCGGCGTTCCTGACCATCGTGCTGATGCCGTTCACGTACTCCATCTCGGTCGGCATCGGCGCCGGCTTCGTGACCTACGTGTTCATCAAGGCGGTGCGGGGCAGGGCCGGCTCGGTGCACCCGCTGCTGTGGGTGGTCTCGGCACTGTTCGTCGTGTACTTCGCGATCGACCCGATCAAGCAGCTGCTCGCCTGACCCTGTCGCCGCGTGTGTGCCGACCCGTAGGTTGGGTACGGCGGGTGCGTCGGCGCCCGCCGACCCCCAGCGAAGGAGGAGCAGCATGAGCGACGAGCCGCTGAACGACGACGACATCGAGACCACCGGCAGCACCGGTCCCGCCGACGCGGACGGCACCGACGGCGACGCGACCGACACCACCGACGGTGACAGCACCGACGCCGACGGCACCGACGGGGACGCCACCGACACCACCGACGGTGACAGCACCGACGCCGACGGCACCGACGCCTGACCGGTCCGGCTTGAACGCACTACAGCTGCTCAGCGGTGACGCCCAGACCTTCCTGGCGAAGGTCTGGGCGTCCCGTGTGCACGTCCACCACACCGCACCCGACGAGCTGGTCGGCTTCCTGTCGTTCGACGACGTCGACCGGCTGCTGACCAGCACCGCGATCCGCACCCCGGCGGTGCGGGTCGCCCGTGACGGCGACGTGCTTCCCGCCTCGTCGTACACCCGGGGCGCGACGCTCGCCGGCCAGCCGATGACCGGACTCGTCGACGCCCGCAAGGTGGCCGAGCTGTTCGACGACGGCGCCACCGTCGTGCTGCAGGGGCTGCACCGCTACTGGCGACCGCTCGGCGACCTGGTCGCCGACCTGGAGCTCGCGCTCGGCCACCCGTGCCAGGCCAACGCGTACCTCACCCCGCCCGGCTCGCAGGGCTTCGCGGTGCACGAGGACAGCCACGACGTGTTCGTGTTCCAGACCCACGGCCGCAAGGTCTGGGAGGTGCACGAGTCGGGCGAGAAGCAGACCGTGGTGCTCGAGCCCGGGGTGAGCATGTACCTGCCCACCGGCACCCCGCACGCCGCCCGCGCCGAGGACTCCGCGTCGCTGCACGTGACGCTCGGCATCAACCAGGTCACCTGGAAGCAGGTCCTCGACCGGGCCCTCGCCGGGGTCCTCGACGACCTGGGCGCCCAGCACCTGCCGGCCGGCTACCTCGACGACCCGGCGCTGCTCGCCGACCGCCTGCGCGAGCGCGCGGCGGAGCTCGCCGAGGCGGTCCGCACCGTCGACGCCGACGCGGTGGCGGCCGGGGAGGTACGCCGGTTCCTGACCGGCCGCACGCTGTGGCAGCGGGGCGCCCTGCACGACCGGCTCGCGGTCCGCGACCTCGCCGACACCACGGTGCTGCGCCGCCGGCACGGCCACCCCTGCGTGCTGCTGGACGAGGGCGACAAGGTCGCGGTGCTGCTCGGCGACCGCGAGCTGCGGATGCCCGCGCACGTGACGCCCGCGCTCGAGGTGGTCCGCGCCGCCGAGACGTTCCGGCCCGCCGACCTCGCCGACCACCTCGACGAGCAGAGCCGGTTGGTGCTCTGCCGGCGGCTGGTCCGCGAGGGGCTCCTCGAGATCCGGTGAGCGGCGACGCCGGCTTCCGGTGCGCCGTCGCCAGTCTGACCCGCGAGGAACCACTGGTCGGCACGGCGTCCACGGTGCGCGCCTTCCTGCTCGTGGAGAACCCGGGCCCCTGGGGTGT
>JABFXA010000261.1 GCA_013361955.1 Nocardioidaceae bacterium | reverse complement strand
CACCACCGGAGGTCCTCGTTGTCGAACTCGCGGTCGGGGTCGGGCAGGAAGTCGTCCCAGTTGCCGAGCAGGTTCACCTCGCAGCGTTGCTGGCACCGCTCGATCACCTCGCGGCCGCGTGGTCCCTTCCCGACGTAGTCGCCGAGGTTGAAGATCCGGGTGATCCCGCGACGGTCGATGTCATCGAGCACCGCCTCCAGCGCCGTCAGGTTGCCGTGCACGTCCGAGATGAGCGCGATCCGCTCCTGTTCGCCAGCCACCCGGGCATCCTGTCAAACGCCGCTGGCCCGCCCGAGCGGTGTGCTCGGTCGGGCCAGCGGGATGGAGCGAGCTACTGCGGCGGCGTCGACGACGGGTCGGCCGGCTGGAACTGCTGGGTGGGAGCCAGGTCCTGGTCGGCCGGCGGCGCCGGCGGAGCCGCGGGCGGCTCGGCGTGGTCGCTGCTGTCGTCGCCGATGGTCACCTCGCGCTGCTTGGACACGTAGACCGCGCCGACGATGATCGCCAGGGCGACCAGTGCGATGACGACGCGCAGGACGTCGTGCTGGTCCTTGCCCACGCTCATCGACACGACGGCGCTGGCGATCAGCAGCGAGACCAGGTTCATCACCTTGATCAGCGGGTTGATCGCCGGGCCGGCGGTGTCCTTGAACGGGTCGCCGACGGTGTCACCGATGACCGTCGCGGCGTGCGCCTCGGAGCCCTTGCCGCCGTGGTTGCCGTCCTCGACGAGCTTCTTCGCGTTGTCCCAGGCGCCGCCGGAGTTCGCGAGGAAGATCGCCATCAGGGTGCCGGTGCCGATCGCTCCGGCCAGGTAGCCGGCCAGCGACTCGACGCCGAGCCCGAAGCCGACCGCGATCGGCGCCATGATCGCGAGCAGGCCGGGGGTGGCCAGCTCACGCAGCGAGTCGCGGGTGCAGATGTCGACGACCCTGCCGTACTCCGGCCGGCCGGTGCCCTCCATGATCCCGGGGATCTCGGCGAACTGGCGACGCACCTCGTACACCACCGCGCCGGCCGCCCGGCCGACCGCGCTGATCGCGAGGCCCGAGAACAGGAACACGACCGCCGCACCGATCAGCAGACCGACCAGGACGTTCGGCGCGAACACCTGCGCGGTGAAGCTGGCCTTCTCGCCGGCGTCGGCCAGGGCGGTCACGATCGCGCCGGTGTAGGAGCCGAACAGCGCGGTCGCGGCCAGCACCGCGGTCGCGATCGCGATGCCCTTGGTGATCGCCTTGGTGGTGTTGCCGACCGCGTCGAGCTCGGTGAGGATCTGCGCGCCCTCGCCGTCGACGTCGCCGGACATCTCCGCGATGCCCTGGGCGTTGTCGGAGACCGGGCCGAAGGTGTCCATGGCCACGATCACGCCGACCGTGGTCAGCAGGCCGCAGCCGGCCAGCGCCACGGCGAACAGCGACACCGCGACGGTGCCGGTGCCGAGCAGGTACGCGCCGAACACGGCCGCGCCGATCACGAACGCGGTGAACACCGCGGACTCGAAGCCGACCGCCAGGCCGGACAGGATCACGGTCGCCGGGCCGGTCAGCGACGTCAGCCCGACGTCCTTGACCGGGCGGTGGTCGGTGCCCGTGTAGTAGCCCGTCAGCGACAGGATCACCGCGGCCAGCACGATGCCGATCAGCACCGCGACGGTGGCGATGATGCGCGGGTCGCCGTCGAAGGACGGGCCGTCGGTGAGCTCGCTGAACGAGCTGGGCAGGTACGCGAACGCCGCGATCGTGCACAGCACCGCGCTGATCGCCGCGGAGATGTAGAAGGAGCGGTTGATCGTGGTCAGTCCGTTCTCGCCCGGACGCGGCCGGGTGATGAACACGCCGATGATCGCGGTCAGCGCGCCGATCGCCGGGACGATCAGCGGGAACACCAGGCCCTCGGCGCCGAACGCCGCCTTGCCGAGGATCAGCGCGGCGACCAGCGTCACGGCATACGACTCGAAGAGGTCGGCGGCCATGCCGGCGCAGTCACCGACGTTGTCGCCCACGTTGTCGGCGATGGTCGCCGCGTTGCGGGGGTCGTCCTCGGGGATGTTGTGCTCGACCTTGCCGACCAGGTCGGCGCCGACGTCGGCCGCCTTGGTGAAGATGCCGCCGCCGACGCGCATGAACATGGCGAGCAGCGCGGCGCCGAAGCCGAAGCCCTCGAGCACGGTCGGGGCGTCCGACTTGTACAGGAACACCACGAACGAGGCGCCCACCAGGCCGAGGCCCACCGTCGCCATACCGACCACGCCACCGGTGCGGAACGCCACCTTCATCGCCGGGTCGCGGCCCTCGTCGCGGGCGGCCGCCGCGACGCGCACGTTGGCGCGCACCGCGAGCGACATGCCGAGGAAGCCGATCGCCGCGGAGAACCCGGCACCGATCAGGAAGAAGATCGAGCGGCCGATCCGGATCCCGAACCCGCCGTCGGCCGGCAGCAACAGCAGCAGCAGGAACGCCGCCACGGCGAAGATGCCGAGCGTGCGGAACTGCCGGGTGAGGAACGCCTGCGCGCCTTCCTGCACCGCCTGACCGATCGTCTTCATGTTGGTGGTGCCCTCACCGGCGGCCAGCACCTGCCGTCGGAACGTCATCCCCATGGCCAGCGCGATGATCGCGATGACGAAGACGACGGCCACGAACGTCAGGTTGCCCCCGGACAGGTCCACGGTCGCAGCTCTGCCGCCGGTCTCGGCAGCAAAGATGTGCCCGGACATACGTCCTCCTTCGACGGGCGTTCGCGCCCGTCCACTCGTCTGTCGAATGCGTGCGCGCGATCAGCTTCACCTGGAGGCGGGGCCGGCTTGTGATCCGGCTCACGCGCGCGTTGTGCCGGGGAGTCTACTGACGTCGGGACGCCATGGGGGGCAGGGGTATGTGTCGTAGGACACAATCTGTTGGGCCTCGCTCCGCTCGGCCTGTCCGCCGCCCGGAAGATCCCGTCTTCCCTCGTCGCGGCC
Source organism: Nocardioidaceae bacterium (assembly GCA_013361955.1). Lineage (GTDB taxonomy): Bacteria > Actinomycetota > Actinomycetes > Propionibacteriales > Nocardioidaceae > Nocardioides_B. Next base: position 1,708 of record JABFXA010000261.1, on the reverse strand, counting down.
GCGCGTCTTCCCCGCTTCGCTCCTCCGACGCTTGCCGCTCCTCAGTCCAGACGGGATCGCGGCGGACGGCTACGGGGTGGTCGAGACCAGTGCCAGCTGCTTGGGCCTCGCTCCGCTCGGCCTGTCCGCCGCCTATCGGGTGGTCGAGACCACCGTGGTACCAGTCGTGGAGGGTGGGTCAGGCGAGGGCCCAGGACATGCTGAGCGTGGTGCTGCCGGCGGCACGGCTGATATCGAAGTCCTCGATCAGGCCGCGGAGGAGGGCCCAGGGCTCGACGCCGTCGATGTCGCTGGTGGGCGGGTCGGCCGCGGCAACAGAGCCGTTCGCGGACACCGCGACGCGGAGCCGGTCCTCGAGGCGCATGGTCACCTCGACGGGACCGCCGTTCGCGGACTCGTCGGTCTCGCCGACGAGGAGGGCACAGGCCTCGCCGACGGCGAGACGGACCTCCTCGACGAACTCCTCGTCGTGCGAGGCGCGCCGCGCCACCGCGGCGGCGACGAGACGAACGGTGCGAACCAGGGCGGGATCGCGCGCGATGCTGACGGAGATCCCGGTGGTGGTCCGGGCCGCGCCTGCGGCGGCCATGGACTACCGCTCGGCGAGGGCGTCGGCCTGGGACCCGTGGATGGCGAACACCTTGGCCAGGCCGGTGATCCGGAAGATCTTGAGCAGCCGCTCCTGGTTGCAGATCAGGCGCATGGATCCGTCGTGGGCACGGACCTTCTTGAGGCCGCCGACCAGCACACCCAGGCCGGTCGAGTCGAGGAAGTCGACCTTCTCCATGTCGATCACGAGGTTGTAGTTGCCGTTGCCGACGAGCTCGGTGATCTTGTCGCGCAACTTGGGGGCCGTGTAGACGTCGATCTCCCCGCCGACCTCGATGATCGTGTGACCACCCTCGTGACGAGTCTCGAGTGACAGGTCCACCTGTGTCTCCTCACACCGCTGCAGGCTGCACGACGGAGCAGCGACGACTGCCCCCCGGACATGTTGATGCCCGATCATTCAACCATGGAGAGCAACTCTCCTGTCGGCAGTCCGTCCATTTGCCTCGGCGCGGGGTGTCCGAAGCGGTTTTGTCGCAGGTCAGGGCGGGAATGAGCCGACCCAGTTTCATGGAAGGGAGCCCGTCATGTTCGTGCTCGGCCTGGTCCTCGTCATCCTTTCGGCCGGCGCGCTGGTCGCGGTGCTCGCGAGCGGTGCCGACGACACCGCCGTGCTGTACGGCGGCAGCCTCGAGATGCCCACCTTGGTGGTGTTCCTGCTCGGGGCCGGGGCGCTGCTGTTGTTCGTCGTAGGGCTGGAGCTGATCCGCTCCGGCATCAAGCGGGCCGGCCAGGTCAGGCGGGACTCGCGGAGGCTGCGCAAGCTCGAGCACCGCGAGCAGGAGCGGCGTCGGTCCGAGTCGGAGGAGGTCGGGGCCGAAGGCACGGAGCCTGCCGGCGAGGAGAGCGACCCGGGGTCGGGCGTCCCCGAGACGTCCCCGGGGCCGACGGCGGAGGCCGACCGCACCCCCACCACGGAGACGCCGGGCACCAGCGGCAACGGCGGGCCGTACCAGGCGCCGCCCCCGCCATCACGGTGAAGCGCCCGCCGGCCCGGCGCGAGCGCTCGCGGCGACGGTGACGTCGCGGTCGAGCACCCGCAGCACCGAGAGCCGCGTCGGTCGTGCGACCCGCACCAGCACCTCCGCGCCCTCGGCGT
>JABFXA010000099.1 GCA_013361955.1 Nocardioidaceae bacterium | reverse complement strand
TCCGTCGACGACTCGATGGACTCGATCCTGAACTGGTACAAGGAGGAGGGCTTCATCTTCAAGGGCGGCTCCGGCGCCGGCCTGAACCTCTCCCGGATCCGCTCCTCCAAGGAGCTGCTGTCCTCCGGCGGCACCGCCTCCGGCCCGGTCTCGTTCATGCGCGGCGCCGACGCGTCCGCGGGCACCATCAAGTCCGGCGGCGCCACCCGGCGCGCGGCGAAGATGGTCGTGCTCGACGTCGACCACCCCGACATCGAGGAGTTCGTGCAGACCAAGGCGCGCGAGGAGGACAAGATCCGCGCGCTGCGCGACGCCGGGTTCGACATGGACCTCGGCGGCGCCGACATCACCTCGGTGCAGTACCAGAACGCCAACAACTCCGTCCGGGTCACCGACGAGTTCATGCGCGCGGTCGAGGACGGCACGTCGTTCGGGCTGCGCGCCCGCAAGACCGGCGAGGTCATCGAGACCGTCGACGCCCGCGACCTGTTCCGCAAGATCGCGACGGCGGCGTGGGAGTGCGCCGACCCGGGTCTGCAGTACGACGACACCATCAACGACTGGCACACCAACCCGGAGACCGGTCGGATCACGGCGTCGAACCCGTGCTCGGAGTACATGTCGCTCGACAACTCCTCGTGCAACCTGGCCTCGCTGAACCTGCTGAAGTTCCTCAAGGCCGACGACACCTTCGACGCCGACCTGTTCGGCAAGGCCGTCGAGCTGATCATCACCGCGATGGACATCTCGATCTGCTTCGCGGACTTCCCGACCGAGGCGATCGGCCAGACCACCGTCGACTACCGCCAGCTCGGCATCGGCTACGCCAACCTCGGCGCGCTGCTGATGGCGATGGGCCTCGGCTACGACTCCGACGGCGGCCGGTCCATGGCAGCCGCGATCACGTCGCTGATGACCGGCACGTCGTACAAGCGCTCGGCGGAGCTGGCCGGCGTGGTCGGCCCGTACACCGGCTACGCCCGCAACGCCGATGCCCACAAGCGCGTGATGCGCAAGCACCAGGCCGCCAACGACTCGGTGCGCACCCTGCACGTCGAGGACGCCCGGGTGCACAAGCTCGCCACCAAGGCGTGGGACGCCGTCGTCAAGACGGGGGAGAAGAACGGCTATCGCAACGCGCAGGCCTCGGTGCTCGCACCGACCGGCACCATCGGCTTCATGATGGACTGCGACACCACCGGCATCGAGCCCGACTTCTCGCTGGTGAAGTTCAAGAAGCTCGTCGGTGGCGGCTCCATGCAGATCGTCAACCAGACCGTGCCGCGCGCGCTGAAGAAGCTCGGCTACCAGCAGGAGCAGATCGAGGCGATCGTCGAGTACATCGCCGAGCACGGCCACGTCATCGACGCGCCCGGTCTGAAGACCGAGCACTACGAGGTCTTCGACTGCGCGATGGGCGCCCGCGCCCTGGCCCCGATGGGCCATGTGCGGATGATGGCCGCGGCCCAGCCGTTCCTGTCCGGCGCGATCAGCAAGACGGTCAACCTGCCCGAGACCGCCACGGTCGAGGAGATCGAGGACGTCTACCTGCAGTCGTGGAAGCTCGGCCTCAAGGCCACCGCGATCTACCGCGACAACTGCAAGGTCGGCCAGCCCCTCGCCGACGCCAAGGCGAAGAAGAAGGACGCCGAGGCGACCAAGGTCGAGACCGTCGTGGTCGAGCGCCCGGTCCGCAAGCGGCTGCCGAAGTCCCGCCCGTCCCGCACCACGTCGTTCACGGTCGGCGGCGCCGAGGGCTACATGACCGCCGGCTCCTACCCGGACGACGGCCTCGGCGAGGTGTTCCTCAAGCTCGGCAAGCAGGGCTCCACCCTGGCCGGCGTGATGGACGCCTTCTCGATGGCGATCAGCATCTCGCTGCAGTACGGCGTCCCGCTGGAGACCTACGTCTCGAAGTTCACCAACATGAAGTTCGAGCCCGCCGGCCTCACCGACGACCCCGACGTCCGGATGAGCCAGTCGATCATGGACTACATCTTCCGGCGCCTCGCCCTCGACTACCTGCCCTTCGAGAAGCGCGCCGCCCTCGGCATCTACTCCGCCGACGAGCGCCAGCGCCAGCTCGAGACCGGCTCCTACGAACCCGTCGAGGACACCGAGGTCGACCAGGGCAGCGTCGAGGTCGACTCCGCGCTGGTTGAGGAGACTCGTGAGCCTGCGAGCGAGTCTCCTCGAAACCAGGTCAAGGAGGCCCCTGCCGCCGCCCACACCAGCGCCGAGCTCATGGAGGCCATCACCGGCACCGCCGTCGACAGCCCGCTCTGCTTCACCTGCGGCACCAAGATGCGCCCCGCCGGCTCCTGCTACGTCTGCGAGGGCTGCGGGAGCACCAGCGGCTGCAGCTGAGCCTCATCATCTCGAGGAAGGGCCCGGTCGGACTCCGACCGGGCCCTTCCTCTTGGCCGGCCTCAGTAGCCGAAGACGTGGGCGCTGAGGACGTCGATCTCTCGTCGCTCGTCGCCGAAGAAGGCTCCGAGACGGCGGGCGACCAACGGGAACGGCTTCTCGCGTGGGGAGCCGTCGGCACGCCAGTTGTTGTTCGGCACGATGAGAAAGAGGTGCTGGGCGTCTGTGGCGACGTGCGTCTTCCACAGATCCTTGAGGTCGTGGTTGTTCGTCGTGGTCCCGCCACGCTCGACCTCGGCGATGACCCCTCGCCCGGGGGAGATTTCGAACACGAAGTCAGGCCGCGCTCGCGTGACCAGCCCGTCCTGCGGCGTCAGCACGACCTCCTCGCGAAAGCCGAGCCGACCCTTGAGCACCCGCGAGAAGTGCGCCTGGACCGCTGAGCTTGACGCCCCGTGCACGTGCAGGGCCTTGATCGCCTCGGCCGTTTCCTCGACGTGCTTCCGCAGATCGTCGGCTAACGAATCGACCTTGGCCATCTCGGACTCCTCGTCCACACTGAGGCGGCGCCTCACGTGGCGGGCGTAGGAATCCACCGGCGCAGCTTGGCAGCTGAGTCGTCACGAAGCTAGCCCTCAGCAACGCGAAGCACTTCCACGGCTCGTTCGTTGCGTGGGCGCTCCTACGAGGCCGTTATCGCGTCATGGGGGGTGCACGTCCAGCGAGCTGGGTCATGAAGTGCGTCCAGCCGTGCTCGGTGACAAGGATGATGTCGACGCTGTGGGTGCGTGCCGCGCGGTTGCTGTAGCGCCACGCATGCAGCCAGTGCGACCCGTGGGACGGCTGCTGTCTGGCCGTCAACGGCAACGAGAAGCTCTACGATCCGGTGCGCTGGCCGCGCCACCTGATCCAGCACTTCCTCTCGCCGAGCGCTGCGGCTTCGGCGAAGGGGGTGGGCAGTTGTTCGCCGGCTTCCCCTTCGACCACGTCCTCGACGGGATGGTGGTGGGCTGTCGTCGTGACAACAAGGAGTTGGGACCGACGTCGCCGCGTTCAGCGTCGAAGCGAGGCTCCGGTGGTGCCGATCGCGAAGAGTCGCTGAGACCGCGGGTTACCGGGCGGACCGTGAGCCGGCTCACGAGTAAACGAGCATGGTCGGTGCTCGTCGTCCCGTAGGCTGGTGGCAGCGGCCCCATCAGTTCTGCCTCGGGCCGCCCAGCGTCATCCACCGAGCGCCGCGGGCCCGATCCCGCGCCGGGCAGGACGACCCACTTTCTCTCATCGGAGCATCCTCATGGCGGATCGCCGCCCCTCTGCTGCCACGCGCACGCCCACTTCCAGGCCCACCGTCTCCACCTTCGCCGACGCCGGCGTCCCGCACCTGCTCGTCGAGCGGCTGGCGGAGCGCGGCATCACCGTCCCGTCGCCGATCCAGGCCGCGACGCTGCCCGACTCCCTCGCGGGACGGGACGTGCTCGGCCGCGGCCGCACCGGCTCGGGCAAGACCTACGCGTTCCTGCTGCCGCTGGTCGCGCGGCTCGCGGCGTCCCGCACCAAGCGGGGTCCGAAGCGTCCGCGCGCGCTGATCCTCGCGCCCACCCGTGAGCTCGTCACCCAGATCGACGAGTCGCTGGCGCCGCTGGCGCGGGCCATCGGGCTGCGCACGCTGCGCATCTTCGGAGGGGTCAAGCCCGGCCCGCAGGTGCAGGCGCTGAGCCGTGGCGTCGACGTCGTCATCGCCTGCCCGGGACGCCTCGAGGACCACCTGCGGTCCGGCCACGTCGACCTGTCGGCCGTTGAGGTCACGGTGCTCGACGAGGCCGACCACATGGCCGACCTCGGCTTCCTGCCGGGGGTCAAGCGGATCCTCGACCGCACGCCGACCGGCAGCCAGCGGCTGCTGTTCTCCGCGACCCTCGACGCCGGCGTCGACGTGCTCGTACGCCGCTACCTCGACAGCCCGGTCGTGCACAGCGTCGACAGCGAGCAGTCGCCGGTGTCGTCGATGACGCACCACGTGCTGCACGTCGACCGCAACGGCCGGCTCGAGGTCATCGCCGACCTCGCGGCCGCACCGGGGCGCACCCTGCTGTTCACCCGCACCAAGCGCGGTGCCAAGGTGCTCACCCGCCAGCTCAACGCCCGCGGCGTGCCGGCCGTCGAGCTGCACGGCAACCTCTCCCAGGGTGCTCGCACGCGCGCGCTGGACGCGTTCTCGTCGGGTCGCGCCACGACGCTGGTCGCCACCGACATCGCCGCGCGCGGCATCCACGTCGACGACGTCGGGCTGGTCGTGCACGCCG
>JABFXA010000109.1 GCA_013361955.1 Nocardioidaceae bacterium | reverse complement strand
GCCCGGGCGGCCCGCCGCTCACGACGCTCGGCCTCCGCGGCCCGCGCCGCGGCCTTGATCGCGGCCTCGCGCTCGCGCTCGGCACGGCGACGGGCCCGCTCCTTGCTCATGGCGGGCTCACCCCACCGCGCCGACCCAGTTGTTCAACAGCCGGGCGCCGGCATCGCCGGACTTCTCCGGGTGGAACTGGGTCGCGCACAGCGGACCGTTCTCGACCGCGGCGACGAACCGGTCTCCCCCGTGCGTCGACCAGGTCACCAGCGGCGGCTTCATCCGGTCGTTGGCCTCCAGGACCCAGTCGCGCACGCCGTACGAGTGCACGAAGTAGAAGCGCTCGTCGCGCACGCCCTCGAAGAGCACGCTGTCGCCGGGGACGTCGACGGTGTTCCACCCCATGTGGGGTACGACGGGCGCCTGCAGGCGCTCGACGACCCCGGGCCACTCGTCGAGGCCGTCGGTGTCGACGCCGTGCTCGACGCCGCGCGCGAAGAGCACCTGCATGCCCACGCAGATGCCCAGCACCGGGCGACCGCCGGCGAGTCGCCGGCCGATCACCTCGTGACCCTTCACGGAGCGGATCCCCTCGACGCAGGCCTTGAACGCGCCCACGCCCGGCACCACGAGGCCGTCGCACTCCATCGCCGCGTCGCGATCCGCGGTGAGGGTGACGTCGGCGCCGGCGCGCTCGAGCGCGCGCACGGCGGAGCGCAGGTTGCCCGAGCCGTAGTCGAGGACCACGACCGACGTCACAGAGTGCCCTTCGTGCTGGGCACGCCGGTCTCCCGCGGGTCGAGGGCGACCGCGTCGCGGAACGCGCGCGCGAGCGCCTTGAACTGGGCCTCGACGAGGTGGTGCGGGTCGCGCCCGGACAGCACCCGGACGTGCAGCGCGAGGTGCGCGTGGAAGGCGAGCGTCTCGAACACGTGGCGGGTCAGCGACCCGAGGTACCCGACCCCACTGCCGCCGATCGTCACGAAGGCCTGCGCCTCCGGCTCGCCGGTGTGCACGCAGTACGGCCGCCCGGACACGTCGACGGCGCACTGCACCAGCGCCTCGTCGAGCGGGACCAGCGCGTCACCGAAGCGGCGGATGCCGGCCTTGTCGCCGAGCGCCTCGCGCAGCGCCTGGCCGAGCACGATCGCGGTGTCCTCGACGGTGTGGTGCGCGTCGATGTGCGTGTCACCGTCGGTCTGCACGGTCAGGTCGACCAGCGCGTGCCGCGCGAACGAGGACAGCATGTGGTCGTAGAAGCCGACCCCGGTGAACACGTCGGCGCGGCCGCTGCCGTCGAGGTCGACCTCGACGAGCACCTTCGACTCCTTGGTCGCCCGCTCGATGCGCGCGGTCCTGCTCATGACAGCACCTCCGTCAGGGCCTTCTCGAAGGCCGCCATCTCGTCCGGCGTGCCGACCGAGACCCGCAGCCAGCCGTCGGGGCCGGTCTCGCGGATCAGCACCCCGCGGTCCAGTAGACCCTGCCAGACCGCGTGCCGGTCGGCGAACCGCCCGAACAGCACGTAGTTGGCGTCGCTCTCGGCCACGTCGAGCCCCTGCCCGCGCAACCACTCGACCGTGCGGTCGCGCTCGGCACGCAGGTCGTCGACGCGCGCCAGCAGCTCGTCGGCGTGCCGCAGCGCCACCCGCGCCACCGCCTGGGTGACCGCGGACAGGTGGTACGGCAGCCGCACCACGCGGACCGCGTCGGTGATCTCCCGCGACGCGGCGAGGTAGCCGAGCCGTACGCCGGCCATCGCGAACGCCTTGCTCATCGTGCGGGTGACGACGAGGTTCGGGTTGTCGGGGAGCACCTCGAGGGCGCTCGGCGTGCCGGCGCGCCGGAACTCGCCGTACGCCTCGTCGACGACCACCACTCCCCCGACCCCCGCCGCCGCCTCGCACAGGGCGGTGACCGTGGCGAGGGGCAGCGCGGTGCCGGTCGGGTTGTTCGGCGACGGCAGCAGCACCACCGTCGGCCGGTGCTCGGCCACCACGGCGCGGGCGTGGTCGAGGTCGAGGGAGAAGTCGTCCTCCCGGTGCCCGGTGACCCAGGCGGTGACCGTGTCGCGGGCGTACTCCGGGTACATCGAGTACGTCGGCGCGAACGACACCGCCGTGCGACCCGGACCGCCGAACGCCTGCAGCAGCTGCAGCATCACCTCGTTGGAGCCGTTCGCCGCCCACACCTGCTCGGGGGTGACGCCGTGCCCGAGGTAGCGGGCGAGGTCCTCGCGCAGCGCGGTGAACTCGCGGTCCGGGTAGCGGTTCAGCGTGCCGGTGACCTCGGCGACGGCCCGCGCGACGTCGGCCGCGACGGCCTCGCTCGGCGGGTACGGGTTCTCGTTGACGTTGAGCTGGACGGGTACGTCGAGCTGCGGCGCGCCGTACGGCTCGATGCCCCGCAGCTCCTCGCGCAGGGGAAGGGACGTCATCGGCTCAGCCTCTGCTGAACCGGGAGCTCACGCCGGCGCCGTGGCCGGGGAGGTCCTCGGCCTCGGCCAGCGCCACCACGTGGTCCGCGACCGCCGCGAGCGCCTCCCGCGTGTAGTCGACGACGTGGACCTGCTTGACGAAGGACCGCACGCCGAGCCCCGAGGAGTGGCACGCGCAGCCACCCGTGGGCAGCACGTGGTTGGACCCGGCGCAGTAGTCGCCGACCGCCACGGGCGACCACGGGCCGACGAAGACCGCGCCGGCGTTGCGCACCCGCGCGGCGACCGCTGCGGCGTCGCGGGTGTGCACCTCGGTGTGCTCGGAGGCGTAGGCGTTGACCACCTCGAGCCCCTGGTCCAGGTCGTCGACGAGGACGATCGCGGACTGCACCCCACCCAGGGCCGCCGCGACGCGGTCGCTGTGCCGGGTGGCCACCACCTGCTTCTCCAGCTCGGCCTCGACGTCGTCGGCCAGGGCCACGGAGTCGGTGACGAGCAGCGACGCGGACGTCCCTCCGTGCTCGGCCTCGGTGAGCAGGTCGGCGGCCACGAACGCCGCCTCCGCCGAGTCGTCGGCGAGGATCGCGATCTCGCTGGGGCCGGCCTCGGAGTCGATCCCCACCTCGCCGCGCAGCAGGCGCTTCGCGGCGGTCACGTAGAGGTTGCCGGGACCGGTCACCATGTCGACGCGTCGGCAGTCCCCGGCACCGTACGCGAACATCGCGATCGCCTGGGCACCGCCCACGGCGTACACCTCGTCGATCCCGAGCAGCGCACACGCCGCCAGGATCGAACCGTCCGGCAGCCCGGTCTCGCGGGTCGGCGGGGCGGCGAGGGCGATCGAGCCGACGCCGGCGACCTGCGCGGGGACCACGTTCATCACGACGGTCGACACCAGCGGCGCCGTCCCGCCGGGGACGTAGAGGCCGACCCGGTCGACCGGGACGAAGCGCTGGGTGACCCGCGCCCCCGGCGCCACCTCGACCGTGGTGTCCTCCTCGCGGTCGGCCTCGCTGGCGGTGCGCAGCCGCCGCACCGACTCCTCCAGGCCCGCCCGGACGCCGGGGTCGAGGGCGCCGAGCGCGCGTGTGAGCGCCTCGACCGGGACCGCCACGGACTCCAGCCGCACGCCGTCGAAGCGCTCGGTCAGCTCGAGCACCGCCTCGAGACCACGGGTCCGGACCGCCTCCAGGATCGGACGCACCGCATGGGTGGCCGCCTCGACGTCGAACTCTGCGCGCGGCACCACGGCGCGGTAGTCGGGGGCCTGCTGACCCCGGAGGTCGATACGGCGGATCATGGCGACCAGTCTAGGTGCGGGGACCGGTCCGTCCCGCGGGGTGTTTCAGCGCGAGAGACCGCAGGTCAACCGGCTAGTTTGAGTCTCGTGCGCGAGCAGCTGCCGATCTTCCCGCTGAACACCGTGGTGTTCCCGGGGGTCAGCGTGCCGCTGCACGTCTTCGAGGACCGGTACCGCGCGCTCGTGCACCACCTGCTCACCATCTCCGACAAGTCGATGCGGCTGTTCGGCATCGTCGCGATCCGCGAGGGCTACGAGGTCGGCCAGCACGGCGTGCAGTCCGTGCACCGGGTCGGGTGCGTCGTACAGATGGTGTCGGTGGAGCCGTACCAGGACGGCCGCTTCGACATCGAGGTCGTCGGCCGGCAGCGGCTCCGGCTCGACGGCCTGGACACCTCCGGGGAGTACCTCGTGGGCGACGTCGAGACGCTGCCCGAACGGCAGGAGGCGCAGCCGCAGGCGCTCACCGAGGCCGCCCGCACGCGCGGCACCTTCGAGGAGTACCGCCGGCGGCTCTCCGAGCTCCGCGGCGGCGACGTCCTCGACGGCGACCTCCCGCACGACCCGGAGTACCTCTCCTACAGCCTCGCCGCCACCTGCCTGCTCACCCTCCAGGAGCGCCAGGCCCTCCTCGAGGCCGGCACCACGTTGGACCGGCTGGTCATGCTCCGCCACGCCCTCCACGAGGAGATGCGCGCCATGCGCGCCATCCCCTCCCTCCCCGCCACCGAGGTCGCCCGGACGAGCTGGTCGCCGAACTAGGGGTTCTGTTCACAGGCGCAGCAACGGGAGGAGTGGATGCCGGGGTTGCGTGCGGCGCCCGGCCGCCGGGAGCGCGTTGGTTGAGGTGCGAGCGGCCCGCGGGCTCAAGGTGCTTTCGCAACACCCTGATTGATGCGGGGTGGTCTCGATGGGGCGTCCGCGGTTCTCGACCGAGGTGCAG
>JABFXA010000071.1 GCA_013361955.1 Nocardioidaceae bacterium | reverse complement strand
GCCGGCGCCCCGTTCGCACCGGCCCGAGGCGGCCCCCGACGCCCGACGCCCGGGCGCCGTGAACGCCGGGCTGGCGATCACCATGGGTACCTCGATGCTGGTGGGGCTGGTGCTGCTGCTGGTGATGGGCCGGGCGCTCGCGGACAAGCAGGGGCTCTTCGAGCAGGTCCGCGAGGTCGACCCCGAGGGCCGGCTCGGCGGCGACCCGAACGCCGTGCTCTCCGCGCTGCTGGTGGCCTGCGTCGTGCTGGTGCTCTGGTGCGTCGGGGTGATCGGGGTCAGCGTCGCCGCGGCCCGCCGCGAGGAGTGGGCCCGGGTGGTGCTGGTGGTCTCCGCCGGGCTCGTCGGGCTGCTGTCGGTGGTGGCGACGGTGAGCGCCCCGCCGCTCGGCCTGGTGCTGCTGCTCGCGTCCGGCAGCGCCTTCTGGCTGCTGCTCAGCCCGCCGTCCGCGGCCTGGTACGGCGGTCGGACGCGCGCCCCGAGGCCGCCCCCGCCGCCGACGTACCGGCCGCCGGGGCCGCCGCCCCCTCCGCCGCAGAAGCCGCCGGTCTGGTGATGCGGCAGGTGACGAGCTAGGCGCGCAGGTCGGCGCGCTGCAGCCGCTCGATGCCCTCCTCGACGACCGCGGTGTCCTTGCAGAAGGCCCAGCGCACCTTGTGCCGGCCCTCCTCCTGGTCGTCGTAGAACACCTGCGACGGGATCGCGACCACGCCGGCCTTCTCGGGCAGCGACAGGCAGAAGGCCATCGCGTCCTCGTGCCCGTAGCGGCGGACGTCGGTGGTGACGAAGTAGGTGGCCTCGGGCTGGTAGACGTCGAGGTCCAGGGTCCGCAGCCCCTCGACGAGCAGGTCGCGCTTGCCCTCGAGCTCCTTGGCCAGCGAGGCGAAGAACCCGCTCTCCCGGCGCAGCGCGTGCGCGACCGCGGGCTGTAGCGGCGCGGCGTTCGTGAACGTCAGCCACTGCTTGGCGGCCATCACGGTCCGCACCAGCTCGGGTGAGCCGGTCACCCAGCCGACCTTCCAGCCGGTGAACGAGAACGTCTTGCCGGCGCTGGAGATGGTGACCGTGCGGTCGGCCATCCCGGGCAGCGTGCAGATCGGCAGGTGCTCGCGGCCGTCGAACAGCAGGTGCTCGTAGACCTCGTCGGTGACCACCACCAGGTTGTGGTCGATCGCGACCTCGGCGACCGCCTCGAGCTCCGCGCGGGTGAGCACGGCCCCGGTCGGGTTGTGCGGGGTGTTCAGCAGCAGCGTGGTGGTCCGGTCCGTGACCGCGGCCCGGAGCTCGTCGACGTCGAACCGGAAGTCGGGGGAGCGCAGCGTCACCGGCCGCCGTACGCCGCCGGCCATCTCGATGCACGCGACGTACGAGTCGTAGAACGGCTCGATCACCACCACCTCGTCGCCGGGGTTGACCAGCGCCAGGATCGCCGCGGCGATCGCCTCGGTCGCGCCCGCGGTGACCAGCACCTCGGTGAGCGGGTCGAGCGTCACGCCGTAGTACCGCTCCTGGTGCTCCGCGACGGCCTCGCGCAGCTCGGGGATCCCGGGGCCGGGGGCGTACTGGTTGTGCCCCGACCGCAGCGCGTCCACCGCCGCCTCGACCACCGTGGCCGGTCCGTCCTGGTCGGGGAACCCCTGGCCGAGGTTGATGCTGCCGGTGCGCACGGCGAGCGCCGACATCTCCGAGAAGATCGTCGGCGGCACCGACTGCAGCCGTCGGGCGAGGCGGGAGGGCGCGGGCATGTGCGTGACTGTACGACGTTCCGCCGCCCGGCCGGCCGGCCATGGGGGATGATCGACGGCATGGCGCAGCAGACGCTGGCACCCCCGCCCGGGCGGTCGCGGCGCGGTCGCGGCGTGACCTTCTGGGTCGGGCTGGCGCTCCTCGTGGCCGGTCTCGCGTTGCTCGGCTACGTCGGCTGGCAGCTGTTCGGCACCAACGTGGTGGCGCACCAGAAGCAGCAGCAGCTGGTGCAGCAGACCGAGCGTGCGTGGCGCGGCGACGCGGGCGCGTCCGGCTCGGCGAAGGGCGTCGAGCTGCACGGGGCCGAGGCCCTGATCCGGATCCCGCGGTTCGGCCGGGACTACGTGATGCCGGTGCAGGACGGCGTCTCCGACCGGGTGCTCGCCGAGGGCTTCGGGCACTTCCGCGGCAGCGCGCAGCCCGGCCGGGTCGGCAACTTCGCGCTCGCAGCGCACCGGGTCACCCACGGCGAGCCGCTCCGGAACATGCCCGACCTGCGCCCCGGCGACCGGGTCGTGGTGCAGACCAAGGACGCCGACTACACCTACCGGCTGGACACCGACCCGAACGACCTGGTGGTCGGCTTCCACGACGTGTGGGTGGTCGACCCGCTGCCGAAGAACCCGCGCGGTGGACCCGAGCCAGCGCAGCGCCCGGGCCAGAAGCTGATCACGCTGACCACCTGCGCCGAGCTGTTCCACACCGACAACCGGATGATCGCGTTCGGCCACCTGGTGAACACGACCCGCCACGCCGGCTGAGGTGCGGGCGGGCTACCGCGAACCTCGAAGCCAACGCCTGGTTTCGAGGCTCACCTAGCGGTTCGCACCTCAACCAGCGGGTGGCTCGCACCTCGACCGGCGAGGCCCGCACTAGGGTGACGGCCATGGTGGACACCGACCTGGCCCGCGACATCGACGCCCGCTCGCGCCTGACCGGCGAGTTCACCCTGAGGTCTGGGCAGGTGTCCTCGGAGTACTTCGACAAGTACCTCTTCGAGTCCGACCCGGCCCTCCTCGCCCGGGTCGCCGACGCGATGGTCGGCCTGGTCCCTGACGGCACCGAGCTGCTCGGCGGCCTCGAGCTCGGCGGCATCCCGATCGTCACGGCGCTGAGCGCCCGGACCCGTCACTCGGCTCTGTTCGTGCGCAAGAAGGCCAAGGAGTACGGCACCTGCAAGCTCGCCGAGGGCCCCGACGTGGCCGGCCGGCGGGTCACGCTCGTCGAGGACGTGATCACCACCGGCGGTGCGGTCCGCGACGCGACCCGCGCGCTGCGCGACGCCGGCGCCGTGGTCCAGGTGGTGGTGTGCGCCATCGACCGCAGCCCCGAGGGCGAGAACCCGCTGGCCGACGTGGACCTCGAGGTCCGCTCGGTGCTGACCAAGGCCGACCTCGACGCCGTACGTCGCTGAGGCTCAGTCCTCTCGGACCTCGTCGAGCTTCCGGGCGCCCCGGGCGCGCAGGAACTCGATGCCGATGGGGATCACGGACACCAGCACGATCGCGATCAGCATCGCCTCGATGTTGTTGCGCACGAACGCGACCTGACCGAGGAAGTAGCCGAGCACGGTCACGCCGGAGGCCCAGAGCAGGCCACCGATCGCGCTGTAGACCATGAAGCGGCGGAACCCCATCGAGCCGACGCCGGCCATCACCGTGATGAAGGTGCGCACGATCGGCACGAAGCGGGCCAGCACGATGGCCCGGTTGCCGTACTTCTCGAAGAACTCGTGGGTCTTCTCGACGTACTTCTTCTTGAAGAGGCGGGAGTCGTCGCGGTCGAAGATCCGGGGGCCGACCTTCGAGCCGATCGCGTAGCCGCAGGCGTTGCCGACGATCGCCGCCACGAACAGCACCAGGCAGCACACCCACAGCGGGTAGGACACCTTGTCCTGGGAGACCAGCAGCCCGACCGTGAACAGCAGCGAGTCACCCGGCAGGAAGAACCCGATCAGCAGACCGCACTCGGCGAAGATGATCAGAGCCGCCCCCCAGAGCGCGTAGTCGCCGAACTGGTCGAGCAGGTACTGCGGGTCCAGCCACTTGATGCCGAGGAGGAGGGCGGGCAGCGAGGTCACGCGACGAGAATAGAGGCCCCTCCTGAACGCAACCTTGCCGAGCCCTAGCCTCGTGTCCGTGCAGGACGAGGAGCGCCGCGCGCCGTACGACCCGATGCCGCACGGCCCCGAGGAGGTCGGCGTCGGCCCGTGGGTGGGCGAGCGGCCGACCGGTGACCAGTACGACGAGCGGCTGCTCACCGAGGGGGACCGGCGCAACGTCGTGGACCGCTACCGGTACTGGCGCGTCGACGCGATCGTCGCCGACCTCGACACCCGGCGGCACGGCTTCCACGTGGCCATCGAGAACTGGCAGCACGACTTCAACATCGGCACCATCGTGCGCACCGCGAACGCCTTCCTGGCCCGCGAGGTGCACATCGTCGGCAACCGACGCTGGAACCGGCGCGGCGCGATGGTCACCGACCGCTACCAGCACATCCGGCACCACCCGGACGTCGCGGCGCTGGCCGAGCACCTGCACGCCCGGGGGGTGAGCCTGCTCGGCATCGACAACCTGCCCGGGTCCGAGCCGATCGAGACGCTTCGGCTGCCGGAGGCGGTCTGCCTGCTCTTCGGACAGGAGGGTCCCGGCCTCTCCGCGGCCGCGCGCGAGGCGTGCGACGGCACCTTCTCGATCGCGCAGTTCGGCTCCACCCGCTCCATCAACGCCTCCGCCGCGGCCGCCATCGCCATGCACACCTGGGTCCGCCAGCACGCCGACCTCTCCGGGTCCTGGCGCGGCTGACGTCTCTGCGCGGCGGTTGCGAGGCTCGCGGGAGCCCGCTCGTACCTCGACCAGCCAGGCCCACTCACGCGCCGATGTCGAAGATCGGCTCGGCCGCGCCGACCTGCGCCCCGCTGCGATGCACGGGGACGGCCGGCAACGGGCAGTCCATCACCACCACGGCGCAGATCGGGGAGCAGCCGGCGCCGGCGACGTACGCCGGGTCGAAGTCGAGCACCCGCTGACCGGCCGTGACCTCGTCGTCCTCGGCGGCGAGCAACCGGAAGCCGGCGCCCTGCAGCCGGACCGTGTCGATGCCGAGGTGCACCAGCACCCCGACCCCGTCGGGGCCGAGCACGACGAACGCGTGCGGGTGCAGCTTCACCAGCCGACCGGCGATCGGCGCGACCACCACCTGCGGACGCCGGTCGGGATCGATGGCGACCCCGGGGCCGACCATGCCGGAGGCGAACACCGGGTCCGGGACGTCGGCGACGTCCAGGCTGGTGCCGGAGACCGGCGCCAGCACCCGGGTCCGCCGGGCGGTCACCGCAGCAGGTCCTCGATCTCGGTCGCCACCGTGTCGGCGGTCGGCCCGAGCACCACCTGCACCACCGCCCCGGCGCTCATCACCCCGTGCGCGCCGGCCCCCTCCAGCATCGGCCTGTCGACCAGGTCGGGGTCCTGCACCTCGGTGCGGAGCCGGGTGATGCAGGCCTCGATCTCTACGATGTTGTGGGCACCTCCGAGCCCGGCGACGATCTGCTCCGCTTGGCTCATCGGGGGGCTCATGGCACGCATCCAACCACGGGAGGCTCGGGCTCCACGATGAACGGGGGCGACCAGGCGGTCACGGCTGCCGGCACCGCACAGACCGACGAACGGACCCCGGAGGCCGGCAGGAAGTCCTCCGGTCTCGGCGTCCTCCAGCGCCTCGGTCGCAGCCTGATGCTGCCGATCGCGGCGCTGCCGGTGGCCGCGATCCTGCTCCGGCTCGGCCAGCCGGACATGCTCGGCGACGGCGACCAGGGCGTCGCGCTCGGCGCCCGCTGGCCCTGGCTGTCACCGGTCGCCGACGTGCTCGCGGCCGCGGGCGGGGCGCTGTTCGACAACCTCGGGCTGCTGTTCGCGGTGGGGGTCGCGATCGGGTTCGCGCGCCGCTCCGACGGGTCCACCGCGCTCGCCGCGGTCGTCGGGTACCTCGTGTTCGACGCGGTCACCGACGAGATGTCGGGCTTCGTGCTGGACAGGGGCGAGGACCCGGTCGACTACGGGGTGTTCGGCGGCATCGTCGTCGGGCTCACCGCGGCGGTGCTGTGGCAGCGCTTCCACCGCCTCAGGCTGCCGCCGTACCTCGCCTTCTTCGGCGGCCGCCGCTTCGTGCCGATCGTGACCGCGCTCGCCGCGCTCGGGCTGGCGGTCGTGATGTCGTTCACCTACCCGACCTTCGACGCCGCGCTCACCGCGTTCGGCCGCTGGCTGGTCGGGCACTCGATCATCGGCGCCGGCCTGTACGGCGTCGCGAACCGGCTGCTGGTCCCGCTCGGCCTGCATCACCTGCTGAACTCCGTGCCGTGGTTCGCGGTCGGCAGCTACCCGACCCCAGGCGGGGTCGTGCACGGCGACGTCGCCCGCTTCCTGTCCGGCGACCCCACCGCCGGCGCGTTCATGACCGGCTTCTTCCCGATCATGATGTTCGCGCTGCCCGCCGCCGCGCTCGCGATCCACCAGGAGGCGCGGCCGCACCGGCGCCGGCTGGTCGGCGGGGTGCTGCTGTCCGGCGCGCTCACGTCATTCCTCACCGGGGTCACCGAGCCGCTGGAGTTCGCTTTCCTGTTCGTGGCCTGGCCGCTGTACGTCGTGCACGCGTTCCTCACCGGCACCTCGATGGCGCTCGTCAACGCGCTCGGCATCAAGGACGGGTTCGGGTTCTCCGCCGGCGCGATCGACTACCTGCTGAACTTCACCGCTGCCACCCGGCCGCTGCTGCTGGTGCCGATCGGGCTCGGCTACGCGGTCGTCTACTACGTGCTGTTCCGGTTCGCGATCCGCCGGTTCGGGCTGCGCACGCCCGGGCGCGAGGAGGAGCCGGCCGACGACGAGCAACCGGCCGGACCCGGACGTCCACCCAGGGGACGTGACTTCCGGGTAGTGACGGGCCGCTCCTAGAGTTGGCGGGGACGACCGGTCCCGAACGAGGAGAACAGCGATGCCCATCGCCACGCCCGAGGTGTACGCGGAGATGCTCGACAAGGCGAAGCGGGACTCGTTCGCCTACCCGGCGATCAACGTCAGCTCGTCGCAGACGCTCAACGCCGCGCTCAAGGGGTTCGCCGACGCCGGCAGCGACGGGATCATCCAGGTCTCGACCGGCGGCGCGGAGTACCTCTCCGGCCCGACCGTGAAGGACATGGTGCGCGGGTCGGTGGCGTTCGCGGCGTACGCCGCCGAGGTGGCCAAGAGCTACCCGGTCAACATCGCGCTGCACACCGACCACTGCCCCAAGGACAAGCTCGACGGGTTCGTCCGGCCGCTGCTCGAGATCTCCATCGAGCGGGTGAAGAACGGCGAGAACCCGCTGTTCCAGTCGCACATGTGGGACGGCTCCGCGGTGCCGCTCGGCGAGAACCTGCAGATCGCCCAGGAGCTCCTCGACAAGTCCGCCCAGGCCAAGATCGTCCTCGAGATCGAGGTCGGCGTGGTCGGCGGCGAGGAGGACGGTGTCGAGGGCGGCTCCGGCGACAAGCTCTACAGCACCACCGACGACGCGCTGGCCACCGTCGAGGCGCTCGGCACCGGGGAGAAGGGCGTCTACATGACCGCGCTGACGTTCGGCAACGTGCACGGCGTGTACAAGCCCGGCAACGTCAAGCTCCGCCCCGAGATCCTCAAGCAGGCCCAGGACGCGGTCGTGGAGAAGCTCGGGCTGGAGGCGGGCTCGAAGCCGTTCAGCCTGGTCTTCCACGGCGGCTCCGGCTCGCTGCCCGAGGAGATCGCCGCGGCGGTGTCGTACGGCGTGGTGAAGATGAACGTCGACACCGACACCCAGTACGCCTTCACCCGCCCGGTCGCCGGGCACATGTTCGGCAACTACGACGGCGTGCTGAAGGTCGACGGCGAGGTCGGCAACAAGAAGGCCTACGACCCGCGGGCGTGGGGCAAGGCCGCCGAGGCCGGCATGGCCGCGCGCGTCGTCGAGGCCTGCGAGAACCTCAGCAGCACCGGCACCAGCCTCAGCGCCTGACCGTCGTACGCCGGGCCGGCCGCCGTCCTACTCGGACTGCGCGGCCGGCGCCGGCGCGGGCGCGGTCGCCCCGACCGGCTGCCGCTGGAAATGCTCGAAGGAGGCGGCGGCCACCAGGCCGACGACCAGCACCACGGTCGGCAGCAGCATGGCGTCGGACATCGCCGAGCTGAACGCGTCGACCACCGGCGCCGGCATCGCTCCACCGGAGGAGGCGCCCGCCCGGCTCGGGTCGAAGCTGAGCCCGTGCGCGGCGATCCGGGAGTCCATCGCCACCGCGACGGCCGCCGACCCGAGCACCGCGCCCACCTGACGGGTGGCGTTGTAGACGCCGGCACCCGCCCCCGCCAGCCGCGGGGGCAGGTTGCGGGTCGCGGTCGCGCTGAGCGGCGCCCACACGAACGCGTTGCCGATGCCGAGCAGCACCATCGGCAGCAGGATCTGCCAGGTCGCGGTGCCGGGGGTCATCACCCGCGACGTCCACCACAGCGACGTGGTGACCGCCGCGAACCCGAAGAGCGTCAGCGACCGCGGGTGCAGCCGGTCGGTGAGCCGGCCCACGAACGGCGCCAGCACGATCGACCCCACCGCCATCGGCACCAGCAGCAGCGCCGACTGCGTGGGGCTCAGCCCGCGGACCAGCTGCGCGTAGAGCATGAACGGGAACGACATCGCGGTGATCGCGAAGCCCATCGTGGAGATGCCGACGTTGGCCAGCGAGAAGTTCCGGTCGCGGAACAGCCGCAGCGGGACCAGCGGCTCGCTCCTGTTGCGCGCCTGCCAGAACACGAAGACCGCGAGCACGACCAGCCCGCCGACGATCAGCGCCGGCACCGTGACCGCGCCGGTGATCGTGCCCCAGTCGTACTGGTGGCCCTCCTGGATCCCGAACACCAGCAGGAACATGCCGACGCCGCTGAGCACGACACCGAGCCAGTCGAACGTGTGGGTGTGCGTCTCGAGCCGCGGCACCAGGCGGGCGGCGAGCACGAAGCCGACGACGCCGACCGGCACGTTGATGAAGAAGATCCACGCCCAGCCGAGGCTGTCGACCAGGACCCCGCCGAGGATCGGCCCGACCAGCGTGGCCACGCCGGCGGTCGCTCCCCAGAGCGCCATCGCCCGGCCGCGCCGCTCCACCGGGAAGATCCGGGTGATGATCGCCATCGTCTGCGGGGTGATCATCGAGGCGCCCAGGCCCTGGAACACCCGCGCCACGATCAGCATCTCGACGCTGGAGGTCAGCCCGCACCACAGCGACGACAGCGTGAACACGGTCAGCCCGGTGAGGTAGAGGTTCTTCGGGCCGTAGCGGTCGCCGAGCCGACCGGTGATCAGCACCGGGACGGCGTACGCCAGCAGGTAGGCGCTGGTCACCCACACGACGTCGTTCACCTGGGCGTCGAGGTCCTCGATGATCGCGGGCGTCGCGACCGACACGATCGTGGTGTCGACCAGGATCATGAAGAAGCCGATGCAGAGTGCGACCAGCGCGGCCCACGGGTCCTTGTGGGTGGCGGCGGGCTGGGGGCCGGTGGTGGTTGGCGAAGCCATGCATCCATCCTGGCACCCGGCGGGGACGGTCTCCGTGGGCCCGGCATGATGTGCGGCATGGAGTTCCAGGACCTGATGGCCGGCCCGCCCCCGACGCACCTGCCGGCCGACCCGGCCGCGGCGGAGCTCGACGCCGGGACGCCGGCCACCGACGTGGTCCGCGCGCACCCGGAGTCGCCGCTGGCCTGGGCGATCCTCGCCGAGGCCGCGCTGGCCGACGGCAGCGGGGTCGACGACGTGACCGGCTACGCCTACGCCCGGGTGGGCTACCACCGCAGCCTCGACCTGCTCCGCCGCAACGGCTGGAAGGGCCACGGCCCGGTCCCCTGGGAGCACGCCCCCAACCGCGGCTTCCTCCGCGCCCTCGCCGCCCTCGCCCGCGCCGCCGACCGGATCGGCGAGACCGCCGAGGCCGAGCGGTGCCGGGGCTTCCTGCGCGACAGCAGCCCCACGGCCTACGACGAGCTGCTCGCTGGTTGAGGTGACCATCCGCTGGTTGCGGGACAGGCGAGCGGTAGCGAGCCCATCAACCACAGAAGCGCCGGAATCGTCCCCTGCTGCGATTCCGACGCCTCCGTGGTCGGTGTGGGATGGCCCGGGTCCCGCTTGATCCCCCGATCGGGACCGGTGGGCCAGCCACGAGTACGACTGTCTCAGCATCGGTACACCGAGGCGTGTCCCAAAACTGCCAATGGCACTAAACGGCCACTAAACTCGGGCGGATGAGCGGATATGAGCCTCCGGCACCCGACGGCAGCGCGCTCGGCGCGCTCGGCCTGAGCGACGGCGAAGAACGGGTGTACCGGCAGGTGCTGCGCCGGGCCGGGCAGGACGTCGCGGCGCTGGCCGACGCTACCGGGCTGGACGACACGGAGGTCGCCGGGGCGCTCGCCACGCTGGTGCGGCTCGGGCTGGTCGCCGACGGGCCGGACGGTGTGCGGGCGCGGCCGCCGCGCGAGGCGGTGGACCGGCTGCTGGCCGAGCGGCGGCGCAGCTGGACCGCGCACGGCGTCCGGCTGGACTCGCTGCGCGACGAGGTGCTGCCGGCGCTGGAGGCGGAGCACCTGGCCTCGTCGCTGCCCGGGTCCGAGCGGATCTCCCTCGAGCTGGTCGACGGCGGCGACGTCAGCGTGCTGCTGCAGAGCCTGGCGCTCACCTCGTCGGGCGAGCTGCTGTGGATGCGGCCGGACCAGTGGCGGCGGCCGTTCGGGCCGGACATCGACGCGTGGGTGCAGGACGCGCTGCGGGCCGGTCGGCCGTTGCGGGCGCTGTACCCGGCCCGGGTCCTGGAGGAGGCGCCGCAGGTGCTGTGGGACCGCGCGGAGGCCGGCGAGCACGTGCGGATCCTGGCCGACGTCCCGTCCCGGCTCGCGGTGCTCGGGGACGACGTCGCGGTGGTCGACGAGCGGCCCGGCGGTCCGGGCGACCGCCGGCTCGTCGTACGCCAGCCGGCGCTGGTCACGATGATGCGGCTCACCTTCGACACGCTGTGGGAGAAGGCGATGGCGGTGCCCGGCCTCGACGGCCACCAGCGGCACCACGACTCGCTCGAGCGCGGGGTGCTCCTCGACCTGCTGTCCGACGGTGCCAAGGACGAGCAGATCTCGCGCGAGCTGGCGCTCAGCCTGCGCACCGTACGTCGGCGGGTGGCCGAGCTGCTCGAGGACCTGGGGGCGGGCTCCCGGTTCCAGGCCGGGGTCGAGGCGGTCCGTCGCGGCTGGGTCTAGGGCTCGTCGGGCAGCGGCATCCGGAAGGCGGCGGGCTCGACGGACCAGGTGCGGTGGCGCTCCGGTCCGTAGATCTCGCCGTCGGCGCTGCAGTAGAAGTCCTGGCCGGTGACCGTGACGCGGGTGGCGCGCAGGTAGACGACGTCGGCACGCTCCGGGTGCCGGCCGGACCGGAACCGCACGACGTACCCGACCCGGGCGAGCGGGCCGATCGAGAACGACACCATCAGGTCCATCCGGCCGTCGCGCGGGGACGCGTCGGGCGTGATCTCCGCTCCGCCGCCCACGCGGGAGCCGTTGCCGACCGACATCATCAGGATCGGGTGCGCGAAGTCGGCGACCTGCTCGCCGTCGGCCTCGATGCAGACCCGCACGAACGGCGGCTTCACCGCGGCCTTGGCGGCGCCGAGCACGTAGCCGAGCCGGCCGAAGACCTTCTTGAGCTTGGTCGCGTTGCGGCTGGCCTGCGCACCGGCCCCGATGTGCACGTTGTTGACCACCACCTCGCCGAGGCAGTCGACGATCAGGTCCACCGGGTGGATCCGGGCGTTCACGACCACCCGCGCGGACTCCTCGGGGTCGAGGGGGATGCCGACGCCGCGGGCGAAGTCGTTGCCGGTGCCCAGCGGGATCAGGCCGACGACGGTGTCGGACAGCTCGTTGCGCCGGTGCAGCGCGGCCACGACCGCGTGCAGGCTGCCGTCTCCGCCGGCGACGACGACCTGCCGGCCGCCTCGCCGGTGCAGCACGCCGTCGAGCTCGCCGGGGTTCGACGTCTCCGCCACCTCCACGTCGGCGGAGGACCGGAGCACGGCGAGTGCCGTCTCCAGGTTCTCCCGGTCGGCGCTCCCGGCGTCGGCGTTGGTGATCAGCAGCAGCGGCTCCACGGGCGGAGAGTATCCATCGCGGCTCCCCGGCATTCACCCGAGGTTGTTCCCGGTCAGGGTGAGAACGCAACAAGCAGTCTCCGCCGGTTTGGTAGCGTTGCACCGCAGGAGCCCCGCCCGCCCTGTCGGAGGGGCTTTTCGTGTGTGAGAGAGGTGTTGGATGCCCGCGGTCGTGATCGTCGGAGCCCAGTGGGGCGACGAGGGGAAGGGCAAGGCCACCGACCTCCTCGGCAGCCGCGTCGACCACGTCGTGAAGTTCAACGGCGGCAACAACGCCGGCCACACCGTGGTCATCGGCGACCAGAAGTACGCCCTGCACCTGCTGCCCAGCGGGATCCTCACGCCGGGCTGCACGCCGGTGATCGGCAACGGCGTGGTGGTCGACCTCGCGGTGCTGTTCGAGGAGCTCGACGCGCTGACCGCGCGCGGCCTCGACGTCAGCGCCCTGAAGATCAGCGCCAACGCGCACGTGATCGCCGACTACAACCGGATCCTGGACAAGGTCACCGAGCGGTTCCTCGGCAGCCGCCGGATCGGTACGACGGGCCGCGGCATCGGTCCGACGTACGCGGACAAGATGAACCGGGTCGGCATCCGCATCCAGGACCTGTTCGACGAGAAGATCCTCGCCCAGAAGGTCGAGGGCGCGCTCGAGCTGAAGAACCAGATCCTGACCAAGATCTACAACCGCCGCGCGGTCACGGTCGAGGCCACGGTCGAGGAGCTGCTGTCCTACGCCGACCGGCTGGCGCCGATGGTCGCCGACACCGGGCTGCTGCTGAACCAGGCGCTCGACCGCGGCGAGACGGTGCTGCTCGAGGCGGGCCAGGCCACGCTGCTCGACGTCGACCACGGCACCTACCCGTTCGTGACCAGCTCCTCGGCCACGTCCGGCGGGGCGTGCACCGGCTCGGGCATCCCGCCGACCCGCATCGACCGGGTGATCTCGATCGTGAAGGCGTACACCACCCGGGTCGGCGAGGGGCCGTTCCCCACCGAGCTGCACGACGACTTCGGCGAGAACCTCCGCAAGGTCGGCATGGAGTACGGCACCACCACCGGCCGGCCGCGCCGCTGCGGCTGGTACGACTCGGTGATCGCCCGCTACGCCGCCCGCGTCAACGGCGTCACCGACTTCGTGCTCACCAAGCTCGACGTGCTCACCGGTCTGGAGAAGGTGCCGGTCTGCGTGGCCTACGACGTCGACGGCGTGCGCCACGACGAGATGCCGGTCAACCAGACCGACATCCACCACGCGGTGCCGATCTACGAGGAGCTGCCCGGCTGGTGGGAGGACATCAGCGGCGCCCGCAGCCTCGACGACCTGCCGCCCAACGCGCAGAAGTACGTCGCCGCGGTCGAGGAGCTCTCCGGCGCCCGGATCTCCGCGATCGGGGTCGGCCCGGAGCGCGACGAGACCGTGGTCGTCCACGACCTGCTCTGACCTAGGAGAGTCCGCGTGAAGGTTCTCGTCCTCGGCACCGGGGGCCGCGAGCACGCGCTCGCGCTCGCGCTGTCCCGCGACCCGAACGTCGACGAGGTGCACGTCGCGCCCGGCAACCCGGGCATGGCCGCGGTCGCCGAGCGGCACCCGGTCGACCCGCTCGACGGCACCGCGGTCGCGACGCTCGCCGACAAGCTCGGCGTCGACCTGGTGGTCGTCGGGCCCGAGGCGCCGCTGGTCGCCGGGGTCGCCGACGCCGTGCGCGAGCGCGGCATCGCCTGCTTCGGCCCGTCCGCCGAGGCGGCCCGGCTCGAGGGTTCCAAGGCGTTCGCCAAGGAGGTGATGGCCGCGGCCGGCGTCCCGACCGCGATGGCCCGCGTGTGCACCACCCCCGACGAGGTCGCCGACGCGCTCGACACCTTCGGGCCGCCGTACGTCGTCAAGGACGACGGGCTTGCGGCGGGCAAGGGCGTCGTGGTCACCGACGACCGCGACGAGGCGCTGGCGCACGCGGCCGGCTGCGAGCGGGTGGTCGTGGAGCAGTTCCTCGACGGCCCCGAGGTGTCGCTGTTCGCGATCACCGACGGCCGCACCGTGCTGCCGATGCAGCCCGCGCAGGACTTCAAGCGCGTGCACGACGGCGACGCCGGGCCCAACACCGGCGGCATGGGCGCCTACACCCCGCTGCCGTGGGCGCCGGCGGACCTGGTCGCCGACGTCACCGCCCGGGTGCTGCAGCCGACGGTCGACGAGATGGCCCGGCGCGGCACCCCGTTCGCCGGGCTGCTCTACGCGGGTCTCGCGCTGACCAAGCGGGGCGTGAAGGTGGTCGAGTTCAACGCCCGCTTCGGCGACCCGGAGACCCAGCCGCTGCTCGCGCTGCTCGACTCGCCGCTGGGCGTGGTGCTCGCGGCCGCCGCGGAGGGCCGGCTCGACGACGTCGGGCCGCTGACCTGGCGCCCAGGTGCCGCGGTCGCCGTGGTGGTCGCCGCGGAGCACTACCCGGCCACGCCGACCACCGGCACCGAGATCCACGGCCTGGCCGCCGCCGAGGACCGCGACGGGGTGCAGGTGATCCACGCCGGCACCACCACCGACGACGACGGGCGGGTGCTCACGTCCGGCGGTCGGGTGCTCGCGGTCACCGCGGTCGGCGCCGACGTGGCCGACGCCCGGGCCCGGGCCTACGAGGGGGTGGCCGCGATCCGCATCGACGGCAGCCACCACCGCAGCGACATCGCCGCAGGAGTCTGACGTGACCGTCCCGAACGTCCTCGCCACCCGCTACGCCGCCGACGACCTGGTCCGGATCTGGTCGCCCGAGCACAAGGTGGTGCTCGAACGGCGGCTCTGGATCGCCGTGCTGCGGGCGCAGAAGGACCTCGGCGTCGACGTACCCGACGGCGTCGTGGAGGACTACGAGGCGGTCGTCGACCAGGTCGACCTCGCGTCCATCGCCGCCCGCGAGCGTGTCACCCGGCACGACGTGAAGGCCCGCATCGAGGAGTTCTGCGCGCTCGCGGGGCACGAGCACATCCACAAGGGCATGACCTCCCGCGACCTCACCGAGAACGTCGAGCAGCTGCAGGTGCGGGCGTCGCTGCTGCTGGTCCGCGACCGTGCCGTCGCCGCACTGGCCCGGCTCGGCCGGCTGGCGTCCGAGCACCAGGCGCTGGTGATGGCCGGCCGCTCGCACAACGTCGCGGCGCAGGCGACCACGCTCGGCAAGCGGTTCGCGACCATCGCCGACGAGATGCTGGTCGGGCTGGAGCGGCTCGAGGACCTGCTCGGCCGCTACCCGCTGCGCGGCATCAAGGGCCCGGTCGGCACCTCGCAGGACATGCTCGACCTGCTCGACGGCTCGACCGACCGGCTCGCCGAGCTCGAGGAGCGGGTCGCCGCGCACCTCGGGTTCGAGCGGGTGCTGACCAGCGTCGGCCAGGTCTACCCGCGCTCGCTCGACTTCGACGTGGTCTCCGCCCTGGTGCAGCTCGTCGCCGGTCCCTCCGACCTGGCCACCACGATCCGGCTGATGGCCGGCCTGGAGCTGGTCACCGAGGGGTTCAAGGCGGGCCAGGTCGGCTCCTCCGCGATGCCGCACAAGATGAACACCCGCTCCTGCGAGCGCGTGAACGGCCTCGCGGTCGTGCTCCGCGGCCACCTGTCGATGGTCAGCGAGCTGGCCGGCGACCAGTGGAACGAGGGCGACGTGTCCTGCTCGGTGGTACGCCGGGTGGCGCTGCCCGATGCGTTCTTCGCGACCGACGGGCTGTTCCAGACCTTCCTCACGGTGCTCGACGAGTTCGGCGCGTTCCCGGCCGTGGTGCAGCGCGAGCTCGACCGGTACCTCCCGTTCCTGGCGACCACCAAGGTGCTGATGGCCGCGGTGCGCAACGGCGTCGGCCGGGAGACCGCGCACGAGGCGATCAAGGAGGCCGCCGTCGGAGTCGCGCTCGCGATGCGCCAGGGCCAGGCCGAGAACGACGTCTTCGCCCGGCTGGCCGCCGACCCGCGGCTCGGCCTCACGGAGGAGCAGCTGGCGTCGCTGGTCGCCGACCCGATCACGTTCACCGGTGCCGCCGTCGAACAGGTGCAGGCCGTCGTCCGGCGGGTCGACGACGTCGCCAAGCGCTACCCCGAGGCGGCGTCGTACGCGCCGGGGGAGATCCTCTAGGACCGACTGGTTGGCGCTGTCAACCATGGTTGCCAGCCCGGTCGGGTCGTGCTTGGGTGTTCCGCACCTCACATGTCCTGGACCGCGTGCCAGACCGGTGCCGGTCCCTTCTCGGGAGTTGACACATGCGACCACGCACGCACGCCCCGAAGCGCCGCTGGGCACCCGCCGCGGCGCTCACCTCCGGCCTCGCCCTCGCGGTCACCACCGCACTCGTGGGCACGGCACCCGCCTCCGCCGACACCGGCGACACCGCCTCGCGCAAGCTGCGCACGGCGGTCTCCGCGGCCGGCATCGCGCAGCACCTGCGGGCCCTCGACTCGATCGCGGCCGCCAACGACGGCACCCGCGCATCGGGCACCTCCGGGTACGCCGCCTCGCGCGACTACGTCGTCAGCACCCTGCGGGCGGCCGGCTACACCCCGAAGGTGCAGACCTTCGACTTCCCGTTCTTCAAGGAGAACCGGCCCTCGACGCTGCGGCAGGTCTCGCCCGACGCCACGACGTACACCAACCCCGACGACTTCGCGACGATGACGTACTCCGCGTCCGGCGACGTCAACGGCCAGGTGGTCCCGGTCGACACCGACCTGACCGCCACCGACGCGTCGACGAGCGGTTGCGAGGCCGCGGACTTCGCCGGCTTCCCGGCGGGCGCGGTCGCGCTGGTGCAGCGCGGCACCTGCACCTTCGGCGCGAAGGTGCAGAACGCCGCCGACGCCGGCGCGGCGGCCGCGATCGTGTTCAACCGCGGGACGACCGGCAACACCGGCGCCATCGCCGGAACGCTCGGCGCACCGGCGCAGATCCCCGCGCTCGGCGCCAGCTTCGCGCTCGGCCAGGACCTCGCGTCCCCGTCGGGCACCACGGTCGCGCTGAGCACCGACACGGTGTCGGAGATCCGGCCGACGTACAACATCACCGCCGACACCCCGGGCGGCCGCCGCGACAACGTGGTGATGGCCGGGTCGCACCTCGACAGCGTGGTGCCGGGCGCCGGCATCAACGACAACGGCACCGGGTCGGCGACGCTTCTCGAGCTCGCCAAGCAGATGTCTGCGCAGAACGTGAAGCCGCGCAACACCGTTCGCTTCGCGTGGTGGGGCGCCGAGGAGCTCGGCCTGCTCGGCTCCACGCACTACGTGCAGGATCTCGCCGACAACGACCCGCAAGGGCTGAAGGACATCCGGCTGTACCTGAACTTCGACATGATCGGCTCGCCGAACTACGTGCGCTTCGTGTACGACGGCGACAACTCCCGCTTCGGCGAGGCGGACGGCGCGGCGGTCGGCCCGCCCGGATCGGGCGAGATCGAGAAGCTGTTCGCCGACTACTTCGCGGGCCAGGGGCTGCCGTCGGAGGAGACGCCGTTCAGCGGTCGCAGCGACTACGGCCCGTTCATCGAGAAGGGCATCGCGTCCGGTGGCCTGTTCACCGGCGCCGAGGGCGTGAAGACCGCCGAGCAGGCCGCGACGTACGGCGGCACGGCCGGCGAGGCCTACGACCACTGCTACCACCAGGCCTGCGACACGATCGCCAACGTCAACCTGAAGGCGGTCGACGAGATGTCCGACGCGGTGGTGCACGCCGTCGCGACGTACGGGTTCAGCACGGCGTCGCTGCCGGAGCCCGCCGCCGGCGCCTCGGCCCGCCGGGCCACC
>JABFXA010000059.1 GCA_013361955.1 Nocardioidaceae bacterium | reverse complement strand
GCCTCGCCCGCCCCCGGCGACGGCCGGTCGCTGCCGCCGGGCTGGACGGCCTTCGAGCTCGCGGTGCGCGAGGAGGTCGCCCGCGCCGACGTCCCGCTGGTGCTCAGCGAGCTCGGCAAGCGGTTGCGGCGCCGGCTCGCCGGCCAGATGAACGGTGCGGGGTGGTACGGGCACCGGACGCTGAGCCAGGCCCTGGGCGCGCTCGAGATCGACGGCCTGCGGCTGTCCCAGCACCACGTCTGGGACAGCACCCGGCACCACCGGCAGCCGGTCCGCTGAGCGCGTCGGGTCGGCGCCGTACGTCATGATGGGGACAACGTCGACCGATCGATCGGAGCTGCCATGCGTGCCATCTGGAAAGGCGCGGTGTCCTTCGGCCTGGTGAGCGTGCCGGTGAAGCTGTACGCCGCCACCGAGAGCCACGACATCTCGTTCCGGCAGGTGCACGCCAAGGACGGCGGGCGGATCAAGTACCAGCGCGTGTGCAGCATCGACGGCGAGGAGGTCGCGTACGCCGACATCGCCAAGGGCTACGAGACCGAGGACGGCC
Source organism: Nocardioidaceae bacterium (assembly GCA_013361955.1). GTDB lineage: Bacteria > Actinomycetota > Actinomycetes > Propionibacteriales > Nocardioidaceae > Nocardioides_B. The sequence goes on along the minus strand of JABFXA010000059.1, from coordinate 4,136 downwards.
AGATGGTCGTGCTCGACGACGACGACTTCGCCGACCTGCCGGCCAGCAGCAGCCGGGAGATCTCGGTCGAGAAGTTCGTGCCGCGCGAGCAGATCGACCCGATGTGGCTGGAGAAGAGCTACTACCTCGAGCCCGACAAGGCGGCGGCGAAGCCCTACGCGCTGCTCCGCGAGGCGCTCAAGGAGGCCGACCGGGTGGCGGTCGTGACCGTGTCGATCCGCACCCGGATGACCACCGCCGTGCTCCGGGTCCGCGACGACGTGATCGTGATGCAGACCATGCTGTGGCCCGACGAGGTCCGCAAGCCCGACTTCTCCGGCCTCGACGCCACCGAGCACGCCGCGAAGCCGCAGGAGCTCAAGATGGCGCGGATGCTGGTCGACACGCTGGCCGGCGACTACGACGCCGACGAGTACGAGGACGACTACGCCAACGCCGTCCAGGCGCTGGTGCAGGCCAAGCTCGAGGGCGGCGAGGTCAAGGCGCCCGAGGAGCCGCAGCGCAGCACCGGCGAGGTGGTCGACCTGCTGGCCGCGCTGCAGCGCTCGGTCGACGCGGCCAAGGCGTCCCGCGGGGAGGCCGCCGAGGAACCGGCCGAGGCGCCCGCCGACGAGGAGAAGCCGCCGGCCAAGAAGGCGACGAAGAAGACAGCGGCGAAGAAGTCGGGCGCCAAGAAGACCGCCAAGAAGGCGGCCTCCAAGACCGCCTCCAAGGCCACGTCGAAGTCCGCCGCGAAGAAGACCAGCACCCGCCGCAAGGCCAGCTAGCCCGCCCTCCGGCCGCGCGGTCCAGACCTAAGCCGGGAACTCCAACCTTCTCCCAAGGTCTTCCCCCGACATTTTTGGCTGTACAAACAACAGCCGTCGGAGGGTAGACGTGAACAAGGACGAGACCCCGGTCGTGCAGGACGCCAAGTCCGCCGACTCCCCCACTCTTCAGCGCCGTACGTTCCTTCGGGTCGGCGCCGCCGGGGCCACCGGCCTCGCGGTGGCCGGCGCCACGGGCCTCGGGCTGCCCTACCTGTCCAAGCAGGGGCTGCTGTCGCCGGACGGCGCCTTCGGTGCCGTGTCGACGGCGCTGGGCGACCAGCTCTTCTACACCGAGGTTTTCCCGACCAGCCCGCTGATCCTGAACCCGTTCACCGACGAGCTGAACGTGCCGAAGGCGCTGGCCCCGTCGACCGACTACATGGACTGGGTCGACCCGCCGGGCCCGGGCGAGGGCCAGCAGAACTCGCTGTTCAACGAGAAGCACCAGATCTGGCCGGACAAGATCGGCTCGCCGGACCCGATCGTCTACAAGCTCGAGCTGCTGGTGCGGCCGCACGCCTTCACCACGTCCGACGTGATGGGCATCGACAAGAAGGGCCGGCCCGTCCAGACCTTCGACGAGAACGGCAAGACGGTCGCCGCGGGCACCGCCCGGAAGCTGCCGCTCAGCACCATCTACGGCTTCAACGGGTCGTTCCCCGGCCCGATGATCAACGCCGAGTACGGCAAGCCGGTGCTGATCCGCTTCCAGAACCGCCTCGACGAGAACCCGTGGGGCCTGGACCGCCAGGACTTCGGCGCCCCGGACTGGTCGTTCCTGACCCACCTGCACAACGGGCACACCGCCCCGGAGAGCGACGGCAACCCGCACTACTCCTCGATCCGGGGTCCCAAGCACGGCGGCTACCTGCCGGGCATGTGGGTGGACAACCTGTACCTGAACTGGCCCGCCGGCAACGACGACACCGAGAAGCAGAGCTTCTTCTGGTTCCACGACCACCGCATGGACCAGACCGGCTCGAACGTCTACAAGGGCATGGTCGGCCTCTACCCCATCTACGACCCGAAGAACGGGATGGACATGGGCGACGAGCGCCAGGGGCTGCGGCTGCCGGGCGTGCGGGTGAACCGCAAGGACGGCGCGTTCGACGTCCTCTACGACATCCCGCTGGCGTTCTACGACGCCCGGCTCGACGACGGCGTCACGGTCCACCAGGACGTGCACGACCAGCTCGGTCAGTTCCCCGACGCGAACAACCCGCGCACGCACCCGGAGTGGTGGGGCAAGACGTTCTTCAAGCACTTCCCCAACCACGGCTTCGTCGGCGACATCTTCACCGTCAACGGCACCGCGTACCCGGTGTACGAGGTCAAGCGGCGCAAGTACCGGTTCCGGTTCCTGGACTGCTCGATCGCCCGGATCTACGAGTTCAAGCTGATGACCTCGACGAACGGCCCGAAGACGGCCGCCTCGCTGGGCTTCAGCGGTGACGACCTCGACGGCCAGTGGCGGATCCCGGACGGCCAGCAGTGCATGCAGTTCCACCAGATCGCGTCCGACGGCGGCCTGCTGCCGAACGTGATCACCCGGGACTCCTTCGAGCTGTGGCCGGCCAAGCGCCGCGAGTTCATCGTCGACTTCACGCAGTACATGGACGGCTCGCCGACCAAGAAGGGCGACGTCATCTACCTCACCAACGTGATGAAGATGGACACCGGCCGGATGTGGACGAACTCGTCGCGGTTCTCGCCCGACCCGGCGTACAAGGTCCCGATGATCAAGATCATCATCGGCGACGACGCGCCGGACGACAGCAAGATGCCGGCGCCGAACCAGACGCTGCGCCCGCTGCCCCCGCTCCCCAAGAACTGGAAGTCGATGCTGGACAACCGGCTGATCTTCGAGGTCAAGCGCGGCAGTGGCGGCGGCGAGATCGAGTGGCTGATCAACGGCGTCGAGTTCAACCCGGAGAAGGTGTCGACCAGCCTGAAGAACCCGGCCGGCAAGACCCCGCTGGCCGAGCAGAAGATGGGCTCGTTCAACCTCTGGGAGATCCGCAACGGCGGCGGCGGCTGGGTGCACCCGTTCCACCTGCACATGGAGGAGCACCGGACCGTGATGCGCAACGGTGTCGACGTCACCAACAAGGCGCTGCCCTCGCACCCGGAGGACCGGTCGCGCGAGGACCTGGTGGCCCTCGACCCGAGCGAGTCGGTGATCGTCTACCGCGGCTTCCGTGACTTCGTCGGTCCGTACGTCGCGCACTGCCACAACCTCGCCCACGAGGACCACGCGATGATGTTCGGCTGGTCGATCATATGACGCTGGAGCTGGTCGGTCAGCGGGTCGCGCCCACGACGGTCTCGAGCCGCGTGACGCCGTGGGCGACGGCGGTTCCCCTCGCCGTCGTCCTGGCCCTCGTGGACGGGTTCTGGGTGGTCGCCGTGCGGGGCGCGGTGGGTGCCTTCGAGCGCAACGAGGGCCCGTTCACCAGCTGGCTCCTGCAGTCCGTCTTCACGCTGCCGCTGTTCCTGCTCGCCGTGCTCGGCGGCCTGCAGGCGGCGCGGTGGCTGCGCAGCCGGCACACGCTGCTCGCCCCGGCACTGCTGGTGGCCGGGACGGCGACGCTCGCCGGCGCGGTGGCGCTCATCGCCGACGCGGGGTGGAACCTGAACGTGCAGCTGCAGCACCTCGGCGGCAACGGCGGCATGGGCGGCATGGGCGGGCTGTGCGACACGGTCTGCCAGGGCAAGCGATACGACCACACGATCGCCCTGCAGGTGCACGGCGTCGAGTGGGGCGTGCTGATCCTGCTGGCCGCGAACCTGATCACCGTCGGCTGGCTGATGGCGCTCCGCGGTGGCCGGATGGGTCGCACCAACGACGTGGTGCCGGCCCGCTCGCGGCGGCACGCGCTCCAGGTGCTCGTCGCCGCCGGTCTGCTCGGTGCCGCGGCCGTGCACCTCGCGGTGCTCCCCGCGCACCTCGCGGACTGGGGTGCGGCGGGCGTGTTCCTGGTGCTCGCGGTGCTGGCCCAGGCCGGCACGGCGGCGCTGCTGCTGTGGGGCGGCGACCAGCGCGTCGGAGCGGTGGCCGCACCGATCGCCGCGATCGTGGTCTCGGCCGGCCCCTTGCTGGTCTGGCTGTGGTCGCGGACCGTCGGGTTGTCGTTCGGTCCGCAGGCGGGTACGTCGGAGCGGGTGGGTACCGCCGACGTGAGCGCCTGCGTGCTGGAGCTGCTGGTGATCGTGCTGGCTCTCCTCCTCCTCAGCCCGCGCCGGGCCGGGGCGGAGCGGCCGACCTCACCCGCCGGGCTGCGCTTCGCGGTCGTCGCCGTGCTGGCGGTCGCCGCGCTCGGCGTCGGG
>JABFXA010000277.1 GCA_013361955.1 Nocardioidaceae bacterium | reverse complement strand
GCCCGGCTCGCCGCGCACGCGTCCGGCGTCGCGCGCGGCCGCCGGGCCGCCGCCAGCGCCGAGCCCGACCCTTCGTAGACGGAAGCAGGATCCGATGACCGAGAACGCCCCCGACAGCGCTCGTCACCTCGACTGGCTCGTCACCCGGTTCGTGGACGAGGTGCCGGACGCCGCGCACGCCATCCTGGTGTCGGCCGACGGCCTGCTGATGGCGGCCAGTGCCAGCATCCCCGGCGAGCGTGCCGAGCAGGTCGCCGCGGTGTCCTCCGGCCTGGCCAGCCTGGCCGTCGGCGCGGCCCGGCTCTTCGAGGGCGGCGCGGTGCTGCAGACCGTCGTGGAGATGGAGCACGGCTACCTGATGCTGATGAGCGTCGGCGACGGCTCCAACCTCGCCGTGCTCACCCAGGAGGCCGCCGACATCGGCCAGGTCGGCTACGAGATGGCGCTGCTCGTGGACCGCGTGGGCCGGGCCGTGCAGGCCCAGCCGCGCGTCCCGACGGGCCACTGACCCGCACAGCCGTGGTACCCGACGACGCACGCGGACCGGACGAGCCGGCCGCCACCGCCCGGTTCGTCCGGCCGTACACGATCACGGCCGGGCGGACGAAGGCTGCGGTCGACCTCCCGCTGGAGGCGACCCTGCGCCTCCGTCCGCACGACCCGAGCACCGACGAGGACCTGGCCGCCGGTGCGCTGCGGGTGCTCGACCTGTGCGACCAGCGGTCGGTCGCCGAGGTGTCGGCGCTCGCGTCGATGCCGATCGGTGTCGTCCGGGTGCTGCTCGGCGACCTGGTGCAGCAAGGCCTGGTCCGGGTGCAGGCCACCATCACCGAGAGTTCGTCGAAGGACGAGCGGATCGAGCTCATCGAGAGGACCCTCCGTGGACTTCGCACCTACTAGCGCGCCGCGCAAGGCCGCGTCGACGAAGATCGTCATCGCCGGCGGCTTCGGCGTGGGCAAGACGACCCTCGTCGGCGCCGTGTCGGAGATCATGCCGCTGCGCACCGAGGCGCTGGTGACCAACGAGTCCGAGCACGTCGACGACCTGGCCGCCACCCCGTCGAAGACCACGACCACGGTGGCGATGGACTTCGGCCGGCTGACACTCGCCGAGGACCTGGTGCTGTACCTGTTCGGCACCCCGGGCCAGCGCCGCTTCTGGTTCATGTGGGACGACCTGTGCCGCGGCGCCATCGGCGCGATCGTGCTGGTCGACACCAACCGCCTCGACGAGTCCTTCTCGCCGCTGGACTACTTCGAGTCCAAGGGCCTGCCGTTCATCGTCGCGGTCAACCAGTTCGACGGCACCCGTGAGTACGAGCTCGACGAGGTCGCCAGCGCGCTGGCGCTGCCCGCCGAGGTCCCGATCATCCGCATCGACGCCCGCAGCCGCGAGTCCGCCAAGCGCGCGCTGGTGCGGGTCACCGAGTACGCCCTGCTCCGCCTGACCCAGTCCCTTCCCGTGAATGCGACCTGACATGACGAGCCTCGCACCCGCCCGTCGGACCGCCTGCGCCCTCGGCGCGCTGCTCCTGGCCACCCTCGCCGCCGGCTGCGCGGCCACCGGCAGCGACACCTCGAGCGCCGACACCAGGCCCCGTGTCGTGAAGCCGGGCGCGCTGACGGTGTGCACCGACATGCCCTACCAGCCCTTCGAGTCGATGAAGGACGGCAAGCCCGTCGGCTTCGACGTCGACCTGGTCCGCAAGGTCGCCGACGACCTCGGCGTACAGCTGCGGGTGAAGGACACCGACTTCGACGCGATCCAGTCCGGCGACGCGCTGAACTCCGACAAGTGCGACGTGGCCATCTCCGCGATGACGATCACCGGCGAGCGGGCCCGGGTGCTGGACTTCTCCAGCCCGTACTTCGACGCCGCGCAGGCGCTGGTCGTCGACAAGGGCTCGAACGTGACGTCGCTCGACGACCTCGCCGGCCAGAAGATCGCCGTGCAGGGCGGCACGACGGGCGAGCTCTACGTCACCGACAACGCCCCGTCGAGCGCCCAGGTCGTGCCGCTGGAGGACGCCACCGCGATGCAGGACGCCCTCGACAAGGGCAAGGTGGACGCCGCCGTCTACGACAACACCGTCGTCGGCGACGTGGTCGCCGCGAACCCCGGCCTCGCGGTCGTCGCGCAGTTCGACACGGGCGAGCAGTACGGCATGGCGGTCAAGAAGGACGGCAACGTCGACCTGCTGCGCACCATCAACCGGGTGCTGGCGTCGCTGGACAAGGACGGCGGCTACGACAAGATCTTCAACACCTGGTTCGGCACCGCCTAGGGGTTCGAGCCGGCCGGCTCGAAGGCCCGCTCCTGGAAGCGGGCCAGCCGGTGCACCTGCTCCAGCGTGGCGGGGTACAGCGAGGTGTAGGTCTCGTAGAGCTCCGCGTAGGTGTCCGCGTTGCCGGGCTCGGGCTCGACCCGGTCGGCGACCGTGGCCCAGTCGGTGTCCGGCGGCACCAGCCCGGTGCCGACCGCGGCCAGCAGCGCGTCGCCGTAGCAGGCCCCGATGGTCTGCGCGGGCACCTGCTGGGCCCGGCCGATCACGTCGCTGACGATCTGCGTCCAGAGCCCGCCCTGGGTGCCGCCGCCGACCGCGACCAGCCGGGTGGCCTCGCCGCCGGCGTCCTGCATCAGCTCGAGGGTCTGCCGGATGCCGAACGCGATGCCCTCGTAGACGGCCCGGAACAGGTGCCCCCGACCGTGCCGCAACGACAGCCCGGCGACCACGCCGCGGGCCCGGGGGTCGAAGATCGGCGTCCGCTCCCCCGCGAAGTACGGCAGGATCACCAGCCCCTCGGCGCCCGGCGGGACGGCCGAGGCCTCCGCGACGAGCTCGCCGAACGACGCGCCGCCGGTGAGCTCCTGCAGCCACGCCGTCAGGCTTCCGGACGTCGCCATGCCGGCGGCCAGGGTCGGCACGCCCGGGTCGACGCCCATCGTGGTCCACAGCGACCGGTGCGTGCGCACCTCGTCGAGCACCTGGATGAAGAACATCGTGGACCCGTACATCAACATCAGGTCGCCCGGCCGGCGGACGCCGCAGCTGAACGCCTCCGCCCAGGCGTCGACCGTGCCCGCCGAGACCGGGATGCCGGCCGGCAGCCCGGTCTGCTCGGCGGCCCGCTCGGTCAGGCAGCCGACCACCTCGCTCGGCCAGACCAGCCGCGGCATCGGCAGGTCGCCGACGACCTCGTGGACCCAGTCGTGCGCCCAGTCCTGGGCACCGAGGTCGTACAGCGGGTCGCACTGGCTGGCGGTGTGGTGGTCGAGGACGTACTCGCCGGTGAGCCGGCCGACCACGAACGAGCTGCAGCCGTACCAGCGCCGGGTGCGCGCCCAGACGTCCGGCTCGTGCCGGCGCACCCACAGCAGCTTCGGGCCGACGGACTGCGACGAGAGCACCTTGCCGCACCGGGCGACCACGGCGTCGGCGCCGAAGCGCTCGGTGAGCTCCTCGATCTCCGCCGACGCGCGGCTGTCCACGCCGTACAGGATCGCCGGGCGCAGCGCGGCGCCGTCGGCGTCGGCCGGCAGCAGGCAGGGCCCGATGCCGCTGACGCACATGCCGACCACCCGCCGGTCGTGAGCGTGCAGCACCAGCTCGCGGCACAGCGACACCACGTCGTCCCACCAGATCCGGTCGGCGTCCATCTCCGCGTGCCCGGGCCGGGGCAGGTCCATCGCGTGCCGCCGGGACGCGGTCGCGACCAGGTCGCCGTCGGGGCCCACGAGCACGCCCTTGGAGCTGCCGGTACCGATGTCGATACCGAGGAGGAGATCCGTCATCGACCACTCCCGGGACGTGGGTCGGGGCGATGACGATCCTATTGTCCTAGTCTCCCCCGCGGCCCGAGGAGGCTTCGTAGTCGCCGATCGCGCTGACCTTGACCGCGGACGGCGACGCGGTGTCGAACTGGTAGCCGAGCCACTCGCGGACCAGGCGGCGGGCCAGCTCCAGGCCGATCACCCGCTCGCCGAGGCAGAGCACCTGGGCGTCGTTGCTGAGCACCGAGCGCTCCACCGAGAAGCTGTCGTGGGCGGTCACCGCCCGGATCCCCGGCACCTTGTTCGCGCTGATCGCGACGCCGAGGCCGGTGCCGCACACCAGCAGCGCCCGGTCGGCGCGGCCGTCGGCGACCATCCGCGCGGCGGCCACCGCGACGTGCGGGTAGGCGGTGTCCTCGTCCGCGCTCACCCCGACGTCGACGACCTCGGCGACGCGCTCGTCCGCCTCCAGGTCGCGAAGCAGTGCGTCCTTGTACGCGAGCCCCGCGTCGTCGCTGCCGACCGCGACCCGCCACCCCGTGCTGCTCATGCCTCTCCTTCCGCGCCGATCGACGTCCCGGTCACCGCGCGCACGCACAGCGCGAACGAGGTGGCGCCCGGGTCCGGGGTGCCCACGCTCCGCTCGGCGAGCGGCCGGGCCCGGCCCACCCGGGGCACCAGGTCGGCGGTCTGCCGGGCGGCCCGCTCCGCGGCCTCGGTGGCGGTGGCCAGATCGCCGGACCGCTCCAGCGCGTCCGCGAACGGGCCGATCGCGTCGAGCATGGTCTTGTCCCCCGGCGACGCACCGCCGAGCCGGAGCAGTGCCTCGTAGGCCTGCCGGACGCCCTCGGCCCACGCCGTTGCGTCCGGCGCCGCCCGGTTGCCGAGGCGACGACCGAGCGCACCGAGCGCCGCGCCCCAGAGCACGCCGGACGTGCCGCCGGCCCG
>JABFXA010000369.1 GCA_013361955.1 Nocardioidaceae bacterium | reverse complement strand
TTCGAGCCGGAGAAGACGCCGGCCCAGCAGGCCGCGCTGACCCGCCTGGAGACCACGCTCGCGCTGGTCGAGGGCTGGGTCGACGAGGTCGTCGGCCAGGCCACCGAGCAGCGGATGCCGGCGGCGGGCAAGCTCCAGGAGGCGGTACGCCGGCGCCGGGCCGCGGGCGGACCCGCGGAGTCGACGTTCGCCGCGCTGGTCGGGCTCGAGCTGCGACCGCGGCGGCTGCGCGACGCCTCGGCGCTGTGGGGCTCGCTGCGCGCGCGCCGGGGGCAGCACGCCCGCGACGCGGTCTGGGCGCACCCCGACCTGATGCCCACCGCCGCCGACCTCGACGACCCGCTGGGCTTCCAGGAAGGCGAGCTGCCCCGGTCGCAGGCGCTCAGCGACGAGGAGTTCGACGCCGCGCTGGCCGAGCTGCTCGACCGCGAGAAGCCCGACGACGGCCCCGCGGAGACGTGACCCTGCGCGACGACGCGCTCGCCGTGCTGCGCGGCTGGACCGCGCCGGACGAGCGCCAGGACGCCCTGCGCCGGGAGTACGTCGACCACCTCGACGCGCACCCGGACGGAGCCGCACGGTCGTGCCACCCCGACCACCTCACCACCGGGGCGCTGATCCTGTCCGCCGACGCCTCCCGGGTGCTGCTGACCCTGCACGCGAAGGCGAAGCGGTGGTTCCACCTGGGCGGGCACTGCGAGCCGCAGGACGCGACCCTGCTCGACGCCGCGCGGCGCGAGGCGGTCGAGGAGTCCGGCGTCGAGGACCTGGTGGTCGACCCGGTGCCGCTGCACCTCGACGAGCACCTGGTGGGCTTCTGCACCGGGCACGAGCGGGTGCGGCACCTCGACGTACGGTTCCTGGCGCGGGCGCCGGAGGGCGCCGAGCCCGCGGTCAGCGAGGAGTCCGACGACGTGCGCTGGTGGCCGGTGCGGGAGCTGCCGACCGACGACCCGGACATGCTGCGGATGGTCGAGCTGGCGCTGGCCCGCCGTTAGACGTCGTCGGCCGCCATCGCGGCGGCGCCCTCGGGCGAGCAGTCCGGTGGGTCGGCCAGGATGCCGAGCTCGGACGCCGCGGCCACGCCCTCGAGGAAGCCCTTGGCGCGCTCCGCGCGCGGGAACCGGTCGACCATCGCCCAGAACGCCGGGGTGTGCCCGGCCTCGAGCAGGTGCGCCAGCTCGTGCACGAGCACGTAGTCGATGACCCACGACGGCATCCCCTGCAGGCGGGTGGACAGCCGGATCGAGCGGTCACTGGGGGTGCAGCTGCCCCAGCGGCTGTTCTGGTTGTCGACCCAGCGCACCACCAGCGGCCGGGCCTTGCCGTCGAGGTACTTCGCGCTCAGGTCGGCGGCCCGCTTCTTCAGCACGGTGTCGCTGGGCCGCCGGCGGCGCTCCGAGCGCTCCAGCCGGGCCAGCATCGCCGCCACCCACTCCTGCTCCTCGGCGCGGGTGAACCGGGCCGGCATCAGCACGACCACCTTGTCGTCCTCGCGGTAGGCCGCCACCGTGCGGCGGCGGCGCCGCGAGCGACGCACCTCCACGACCGGCTCCGGGGCGGGAGGTGCGGCCATGGGCCAGACGTTACCCTCCGGCGCCCCCGGGCGAGGCCCACTCGAGAAGACGCTCGCGTGGCCAGGTGGTGACGATCCGGTCAAGTGGTACGCCGAGCCGCTGGGCCCGCTCCGCGCCGTACTGCAGGAAGTCGAGCTGGCCCGGGGCGTGCGCGTCGCTGTCGATCGAGAACAGGCAGCCGGCGTCGAGCGCCAGCTGGACCAGGTCGTCGGGCGGGTCGCAGCGCTCCGGTCGGGAGTTGATCTCGACCGCCACCCCCTCCTCGGCGCAGGCGGCGAAGACCCGCTCGGCGTCGAACCGGCTCTGCTTGCGGATCCCCCGGCTGCCCTTGACCAGCCGGCCGGTGCAGTGCCCGAGCACGTTGCTGCGCGGGTGCCGGACCGCGGCCAGCATCCGCCGGGTCATCGGGCCGGGGTCCATCGCCAGCTTGGAGTGCACGGAGGCGACCACCACGTCGAGGCGGGCCAGCATCGAGTCGGTCTGGTCCAGGCCGCCGTCCTCGAGGATGTCCACCTCGATCCCCTTGAGCAGCCGGAACCCGTCGGCGCCCCCGCCGAGGTGCTCGTTGACCGCGTCGACCACCTCGAGCTGACGGACCAGCCGGGCCGAGGACAGCCCGTTGGCGACCCGCAGCCGCGGTGAGTGGTCGGTGAGCACCAGGTACTCGTGACCGAGCTCCAGCGCGGTCATCGCCATCTCCTCCAGCGGCGAGCCGCCGTCGGACCAGTCCGAGTGCGAGTGCAGGTCGCCGCGCAGCCGGGCGCGGTACTCCTCGCCGCCCTCGACCAGCGGCCGCGCGCTCCCCTCCAGCTCCAGCAGGTACGCCGGCTGCTCGCCGGCCACGCACTCGGCGACGATCGCGGCGGTCTTCGCCCCGATGCCGGGCAGGTCGCGCAGGGTCCCGTCGGTGGCGCGGCGCCGGACCTCGGCCGGGTCGATGGGCAGCAGCGTGGCGGCGGCGTTCCGGTACGCCTTGATCCGGTAGCTGTCCGCGAGCTGTCGCTCCAGCAGGAACGCGATGCGGCGCAGGGCGTGCACCGGGTCGACGTACGCGGTGCTCACCTGGGCGACTCCCTCGGGACGGGCGGGTCCGGGTGCGGACCGGGCAGGCTCGGTGGTGCGGGAAATTTTCGTCCACACCGTGTGCACGGTCATTCTTGCTGGTCAGCCTCGTCCGGGCGAGCGCACCGGGCGTGTCCCCCACAGCGCTGTCCACGGGTTCCCACAGGTTCGTCCACAGGCTGTGCGCACGGGTCCACACACCATCCACAGAGTTATCCACAGCGGTGGAGACGTCCGCGTTGACCGAGCTCCGGGCCACACCTAGGTTGGGCGCACGATGAGGCCCTCGGTCGAGTCGGAGCGACGCTGGCAAGGGGAAGGCGAGCGGCGCTTCGGCAAGGCGGAGGGCCTCTTTCGTGCTCGGGTCTCGCGCTCAGGCGCCGGTGAACCGGGCCGGCCGCCGCTCGCGGGCCGCCGCGATGCCCTCCTGCAGGTCGGCCGTGGCGAGCGTGACCGGCTGGGCCAGCGCCTCCCACTGCAGCGCCGCCTCGAAGTCGGTGTGCCCGCCGCCGCGCAGCGCGACGGTGGTCAGCCGGCTGGCGATCGGGGCAGTGGCCGCGACGCCGGCCGCGGTCTCCAGCACGCCGTCCAGGAAGCCCTCGGCGGGCAGCACCCCGGTGACCAGGCCGATCCGCAGCGCCTCGTCGGCGTCCACGGTGCGCCCGGTGAGCAGCAGGTCGCGGGCGTGCGCGGGGCCGACCACGTCGGGCAGCAGGTACGTCGCGGCCATCCCGGCGTGCATGCCGAGCCGCACGAACGGGGCGCCGAGGCGGGCGCCGGTGGCGGCGTACCGCAGGTCGCAGGCGAGCGCCAGGCAGAGGCCGGCGCCGATCGCCGGGCCGTTCACCGCGGCGATGGTGGGCACCTCGATCCGGCGGATCGACAGCCAGGCCCGGTAGAACGCGATCATCCGGGTCCGCAGCCGGTCCACGCTCGCGTCCGGCTCGCTCGCGATCCAGCCGGTGTTGCCGCCGGAGCAGAACGCGGTGCCGGCCCCCGTGACCACCACCGCACGCACGCCGGGGTCGCCGGCGAGGGCGTCCACCGCGGTCTGCCAGGACGCGGTCATGCCGTCCGACATCGCGTTGCGCTGGTCCGGGTTGTCCAGGGTGAGGACCGCGACCCCGTCGGGCCGGCGCTGCACGAGCAGGTGCGGGAGCTGCTCGGTGTGGTCGGGGGCGGGCTGGGCGGTCGCGGCCGGGTCCGTCATGGCCGGGACCCTACCGACGGCGTACGGCGGGGCGCCCGCGAGTGAGACACACCTCGCAGCGGCACTCGCCAGGTCCGGCAAAAGCGGACGAAATCGGGCAAAAACCTCACGGGCTGAGCGTGAATCAGGCGGCCACGAGCGCAGCGTGCATGAATCCCCTCCCCGCCTGCCGTAGGCTCCACACGGCCGCACCGGAACGCGGCTGCGGCGGGAATCCCCCTTCCTCGCCGCCACGACCGGAACGACACGGTCGGCACTCACGCCGACACGACCACAGCAAGGAGGCCGTCATGGCGGAGACCTGGAGCGGCGAGTTCTACTGCGTCAAGTGCAAGGAGAAGCGCGAGGCAGAGGGCGAGGTCAAGGTCAACGACAAGGGCACCCGCATGGCGAAGGCCGTGTGCCCGGTCTGCGGCACGAACCTGAACCGCATCCTCGGCAAGGCCTGACGCAGCACCCACGACGTCGCAGCGGGACCCCTCCGACGAGGGGTCCCGCTGCGTGTTCCCGGGGGTTGTGGACGGGCGCCGACGCCTCGCCGCCCGCTGCGGCACGCTGGCCCGGTGCGCCCGATCCTCCGTCCCGGCACCCACGTGCTCAGCCGTGCCGACGGCGCGCTCCAGGTCGGTCTGGACCCCGAGCGGGCGCTGCTGCTCCCCGACTCCGCGCCGGTCCGTGGCGCGTTGAGCCGGCTGACCGGGCCGGACCGGAGCCCCGCCGACCCGGACGACGGCACGCTCGCCTTCCTCGACCGGCACGGCCAGCTGCTCGACGAGGGCGACCTGCTGCCGCTGCTGCGGCCCGGCGACCCGCGCACGCACGCCGCGGCCGCGCTGGCCCGTAGCCGGGGCACCGGCAGCGCCGCGGTCTGGCGGTCCC
>JABFXA010000163.1 GCA_013361955.1 Nocardioidaceae bacterium | reverse complement strand
GTACAACTCGCGCCGACTCGGCGTCGGGGATGGCGACGGCCCGCCCGGATGAGTCCGGACGGGCCGTCGGTTGTGCTCAAGGGGTGCTCGGGGGAGCGGGGCTCAGTGGCCGCGCAGGTGCTCCTCGCTGACCAGGTGGCGGCCGTCGTGCTGGTGGCCGTCGGCGGAGTGGCCGTCGAGCGCCTGCTGGAGCTCGTGCTCGTGGTCGGCGTGGTGGTGCGCCTCCTCGAGCTCGGCGGCGGTCGGCTTCTGCACGTTGTCGCTGTACATCAGCGTGCGGAGCCGGCTGCGGACGCCCGCGAGGCGACCGGTGCCCGGCTCCTCGTCCGCCACGACCGGGTCGCGGTCGCGGGCGGTGAGCGTGTAGGCGCGGGCGGCCGGGAGCGGCAGGTGCCGCTCGGAGTAGCCGCCCTCGGGGGAGCGCATGATCACGCCCGTCTCGTAGCCGTGCAGCAGCGTCTCGTTGTCCTTGCGCTGCAGCGAGATGCACCAGCGCCGGGTGATCACGAACGCCAGGATCGGGCCGATGATGACCGCGGCGCGCAGGAAGTACGTGATCTGGTTGATCGAGGCGTGCAGCCGGATCGCGATGATGTCGTTGCCGCCGGCTGCCCAGAACAGGCCGTACATGGTCATCAGCGCGACCATGATCGCCGTGCGGGTCGGCGCGTTCCGCGGCCGCTCGAGCAGGTGGTGCTCACGCTTGTCGCCGGTGATCCACGCGTCGATGAACGGCAGCAGCAGGATCGTGAACATCAGCATCGGGAGCACCAGGATCGGCAGCATCACGTTCCAGCTGATCGTGACGCCCCAGATGTGGGTCTCGATGCCGGGCATGATGCGCAGGGCACCGTCCGGCCAGCCCATGTACCAGTCCGGCTGGGAGCCCGCGGTGACCTTCGAGGGGTCGTACGGGCCGAACTTCCACACCGGGTTGAGCGAGAACAGCGCACCCATCAGCGCCGTGACGCCGAAGACGATGAAGAAGTAGCCGCCGGCCTTCGCGGCGTAGACGGGCAGCATCGGGAACCCGACGACGTTCTTCTCCGTGCGACCGGGACCGGGCCACTGGGTGTGCTTGTGGTAGACGAGCAGCAGCATGTGGGCCGCGATCAGCGCCAGCAGCAGGCCCGGGATCAGCAGCACGTGGATGGTGTAGAGGCGCGGGATGATCGACTCGCCGGGGAACTCGCCGCCGAAGAGGAAGAACGAGATGTAGGTGCCGACCAGCGGCGTCGCCTTGATGAAGCCGTCCGCGGCGCGGACGCCGGTGCCGGAGAGCAGGTCGTCGGGCAGGGAGTAGCCGGTGAAGCCCTCCAGCGTGCCGAGCAGCAGCAGCAGGCAGCCGATCACCCAGTTGAGCTCGCGCGGCTTGCGGAAGGCTCCGGTGAACCAGACGCGCAGCAGGTGGACCATCATCGCGGCGATGAACAGCATCGCCGCCCAGTGGTGCATCTGGCGCATCAGCAGGCCGCCGCGCACGTCGAAGGACAGCCGCAGGCTCGAGGCGTAGGCCTCGGACATCTGGATGCCCTTGAGCTGCTCGTAGGTGCCGTTGTAGCGGACCTCGCCCATGCTGGGGGTGAACCACAGGGTGAGGAACACGCCGGTGAGGAGCAGCACGACGAAGCTCCACAGCGCGATCTCACCGAGCATGAACGACCAGTGGTCCGGGAAGACCTTGCGCAGGTTCTTCTTCATCGCCGTGGCCAGGCCGAGGCGCTCGTCGGCCCAGCTCGCGACCGCGGCCGCGCGACCCGGCTTGGACGCCGTGGCCGGCGTCGTGCCGTTCGTGTTGGCGACCTTGGTGGTGTCCATGTTCAGCCACGCTCCCAGAAGCTCGGTCCCACGGGTTCGGTGAAGTCGCTCTGCGCCACGATGTACCCCTCGCTGTCGACCTTCAACGGCAGCTGGGGGAGCGGGCGGGCCGCCGGGCCGAAGACGACGCGGGCGGAGTCCGCGAGGTCGAACGTCGACTGGTGGCACGGGCAGAGCAGGTGGTGGGTGGTCCGCTCGTAGAGCGAGATCGGGCAGCCCACGTGCGTGCAGATCTTCGAGTAGCAGACGATGCCGTCGACCGACCAGTTCTCGCGGCCGGCGCCGGGGATGATCTCGTCCGGCTCCATGCGGACGAGTACGACGGCACCCTTGGCCTTGCCGACCTGCAGGGCGACGCCCTCGAGCGGCTCCCCGTCGGGGCCGCCGTCGAAGAGGCCCTCGGGCTCCGCGTTGACCAGGTCACCGACCTCGAGGTCGCTCGGGCGGATCGGCGTGCCGACCACGTCGCGGACGACGCGCATGCCCTCCGACCAGATCGTGTGGGTGATGCCCGCGCCCGGGTACGGCTGCTCCTCGGCGACCTGGTCCGGCGTGGGGCCGAGGTCGCGCAGCATCACGACCGCCGGCAGGCCGAGCAGGCCGACGGCGCCGAGCAGGGAGTTGCGGACCAGCGGGCGACGGCCGATGCCGGACTCCTCGATGCCCGCGTTGAGCGCGGCGACGGTGGCCTCGCGGTCGGACTCGGAGGAGGCCGCCGGGTGGCGCATCTCGATGATCTCGTGGTCGGCCATCAGCTTGCGGGCCCACTGGATGACGCCCATGCCGATGAACAGCAGCGCACCGGCGAGGCACAGGCCGAGCGTGAGGTTCTGCGCACCGAAGTTGCCGATCGCGTCCTCGGGCCCGACCGCGAAGTAGCTGACGATCAGCAGGATCGTGCAGACCGCGGAGAGCAGGAACATCAGCGCCACCTGACGCTCGGCCCGCTTCTCCAGCTTGGGGTCGACGTCGGTCGGGCGCCAGTGGTGCTCGGGCAGGCCCGGGTTGGCGTACAGGTCGTTGGTCACCGCCTCGTCGGGCAGGTTGACCAGCTCGTGGCTGTCGCTCACGCGTCCACCTTCTTCTTGCTCGAACGGGTCGTGTGGGCGGCGATCCAGACCGCGAAGCCCACGCACAGGCCGATGCCGACCAGCCAGGCGGTGAGGCCCTCGGTCACCGGACCGAGACCGCCGAGCCCGAACCCGCCGTACTCCTTCATCTCGTTCAGCGACCCGAGGTAGGCGATGACGTCACGCTTCTCGTCGGGGGAGAGGTTGCCGTTGGTGAAGTTCGGCATGTTCTGCGGGCCGGTGAGCAGCGCCTCGTAGATGTACTTCGGGTCCACGCCGCGGATCTTGGGGGCGTAGCCGCCGCGCGGCATCGCGCCGCCGGACCCCTCGAAGTTGTGGCACGCGGTGCAGTTGGTCAGGAAGATCTGCCCGCCGCGGGCGATCGCCTCCTGCTTCTCGCTCGCGGTCAGCCCGTCGATGCTGTAGTCGTTCTTGGTCGGGATCGCGGGACCCGGGCCGAGCGTGGCGACGTACGCCGCCAGCGCGGCGACCTCCTGGTCGCTGAACGTGACCGGCTTGCGGGGCACCTGGGCACCCGGCTGCGACATCGGCATGCGTCCGGTGCCGACCTGGAAGTCGACCGCGGCGGCGCCGACGCCGATCAGCGACGGGCCGAGCTGGTGCTGGCCGTCCTGGCTGCGCACGCCCTCGCCGTTCTGCCCGTGGCAGAAGGCGCAGCTGACCAGGAAGAGCTTGCGACCCTGCGCCACCTGGTCGGTGCTGGAGCCCGTCTGGTCGGCCTGGGCCGGCGAGAACGCGGCGTACAGGCCGCCGGTGAGCAACAGGCCCAGCAGCAGGACGACCAGTCCCGCGAGCGGTCCGCGGCGATGCCGCGACAGCCGCCCGGCCGAACGGTTCAGGAGACGCACATCTAATCCTTCGTAGTGGGGATGCGGTTCGGTTGCCGCGAGTGGTGTCCGGGGAGCCTTACTGGACCAGGTAGATCGTCGCGAACAGACCGATCCACACCACGTCGACGAAGTGCCAGTAGTAGGAGACGACGATCGCGCTGACCGCCTGCTCGTGGGTGAACTTGCGCGCGATCAGGGTGCGACCGAGCACGAAGAGGAAGGCGATGAGGCCGCCCGTCACGTGGAGGCCGTGGAAGCCGGTGGTCAGGTAGAACATCGTGCCGTAGGCGGAGTCCTGGATCGTTACGCCCTCCCGCACGAGCGAGGCGTACTCGGTGGCCTGGCCGCCGATGAAGATCGCGCCCATGACGTAGGTGAGCACGAACCACTCGCGCAGGCCCCAGCCCTTCACCTTGAACACCGAGCCGGCGCGGCCGACCTGGCCGCGCTCCGCGGCGAAGACGCCGAGCTGGCAGGTGAGCGACGACAGCACCAGGATCGTGGTGTTCACGGCCGCGAACGGGACGTTGAGCACCTCGGTGTTCTTGGTCCACAGCTCCGGGCTGACCGACCGGATCGTGAAGTACGACGCGAACAGCGCCGCGAAGAACATCAGCTCGCTGGAGAGCCAGATGATGGTCCCGACACTGACCATGCTCGGTCGGTCGTGGTGCCCGTGCAGACGGGATGCCGGAATCGCGGTTGCAGTCGCCACGCGGTCATTATGTCCCGGCCGCCCCGTAGGGGCACTCTGGGGTCAGGTGTTTGCGGGGTCATAAAGTTCACAGGGTGTCCGCACCCGCGGCCGGGCTTCTCCTGGAGGCGTCCGGCGACCTTCCCCGCTTCACCCTCGGCACCGTCCTGACCGGCTGGTCCCTCGACCCGGTGCCGTTCGTCGTGACCGTCTGGGTGGCCGGGCTGTACCTCCTCGGCGTCCGCACCCTCCGCCGGCGCGGTGACCGCTGGCCGGTGGGTCGCACGCTGGCCTTCGTGGGCCTCGGGATGG
>JABFXA010000189.1 GCA_013361955.1 Nocardioidaceae bacterium | reverse complement strand
AGGAGCGCCAGGACGACGCCGAGGAGAGCTACGCCGAGGCGCAGCAGGCGCTCGAGGAGGCGCAGGCGGCGGTGGCCCGCCTCGGCTCCGCCTAGCGGTCCCAGCCCTTGGCGCGCTCGACGGCGTCGCGCCAGGTCGCGTGCCGGGCGTCGGCGGCCTCGCGGTCGCCGGCCGGGTCGAACCGGCGGTCGAGCTGCCAGCTCTCCCGCAGGTCGTCGGTCGAGGACCACACCCCGGTGCCCAGCCCGGCCAGGAACGCCGCGCCGAGTGCGGTGGTCTCGACGATCCGCGGCCGCTCGACCTGTACGCCGAGCAGGTCGGCCTGCACCTGGCAGAGCAGGTCGTTCGCGCTCGCACCGCCGTCGACGGTCAGCGTGGTGAGTGCGGTGCGGGACGGCAGCGTGTCGACGACGTCACGGACCTCGTGGGCGATCGCCTCGAGGGTGGCCCGGACGAGGTGCGCGCGGGTGGTGCCGCGGGTGATGCCGACGATGAGCCCGCGGGCGTGCGGGTCCCAGTCGGGCGCGCCGAGGCCGGTCAGCGCCGGCACGAACACCACGCCGCCGCTGTCCGCGACGGTGGCCGCGACCGCCTCGGTCTCCGCGGCCGAGCCGACGATGTGCAGGCCGTCGCGCAGCCACTGCACTGCCGCGCCGGTCACGAAGATCGCGCCCTCGAGGGCGTAGGTGAGCTCGCCGTCCGGCGACTTCCACGCGGCGGTGGACAGCAGCCCGGCGTCGGAGCGCACCACCTCGCTGCCGGTGTTGGTGAGGATGAACGAGCCGGTGCCGTAGGTGCACTTGGAGCCGCCGACCTCGAAGCAGGTCTGCCCGAACAGCGCGGACTGCTGGTCGCCGGCGATGCCCGCGATCGGCAGCTCGAGGCCGAGGAAGGTGCGCGGGTCGGTGGTCGCGATCTCGCCCCACGACGGCACCACCTCGGGCAGCGCGTCGCGCGGTACCCCGAACAGGTCGCGCAGCTCGTCGCTCCACTCACCCCGCTCGAGGTCGAACAGCAGCGTGCGCGAGGCGTTCGAGACGTCGGTGACGTGCCAGGTGCCGCGGGTCATCCGGGCGATCAGGTACGAGTCGACGGTCCCGACGGCGTACCGGCCCTCGCCGACCAGCGCCCAGGTGTTCGGCTCGTTCTCGGCGAGCCACACCAGCTTGGTGCCGGAGAAGTACGGGTCGATCCGCAGCCCGGTCAGCTCCCGGATCCGGTCCTCGTGCCCCTCGTCGCGCAGCCGCGTGCAGATGTCCGCCGTACGCCGGTCCTGCCAGACGATCGCGCGCCGCGGGGAGCCGAGCGTCTCGCGGTCCCACAGCAGCACGGTCTCGCGCTGGTTGGTGATCCCGACCGCGCGCAGGTCGTCGGCGTCGTGCTCCTTGAGGGCGGCGCGGGTCGCCTCCAGCGTGGCCTGCCAGATCTCCTCGGGGGAGTGCTCGACCCAGCCGGGGTGCGGGAAGTGCTGGGCGAACTCCTGGTAGCCCTTGGCCGCGATCGTCCCCTCGGGGGTGACGACGACCGCGGTCACCCCGGTCGTCCCTGCGTCGATGGCGAGCACGCTCATGGCGGCACCCTATGCAGGGCCGCGCCCGACCACTCCTTGGAACGTTCTAAGGCTGCCGCTGCCTTACCCGTGGGTCATCGCTAGCGTGGACTCGTCCGCCGACGGGGGAAACACCACCTGCGAAGGAGCCAGCACAGATGCGCGTCGGAGTCCTGACCGGCGGGGGCGACTGCCCCGGCCTCAACGCCGTGATCCGCGCCGTCGTGCGCAAGGGCGTCAAGGAGTACGGCTTCGAGTTCGTCGGGTTCCTCGACGGCTGGCGAGGTCCGCTCGAGAACCTCACCACGCCGCTCGGCGTCGACCAGGTGCGCGGCATCCTGCCGCGGGGCGGCACGATCCTGAAGTCGTCGCGCACCAACCCGTTCAAGATCGACGGGGGCGTGGAGCGCATCAAGGAGAACCTGGCCGCGAACGGCATCGACGCCCTGGTCGCGATCGGCGGCGAGGACACGCTCGGCGTGGCCACCAAGCTGGCCGACCTCGGGGTCAACGTCGTCGGGGTCCCCAAGACCATCGACAACGACCTGTCCGGCACCGACTTCACCTTCGGCTTCGACACCGCGGTGAACATCGCCATGGAGGCCATCGACCGGCTGCACACCACGGCCGAGTCGCACCACCGGGTGCTGGTGGTCGAGGTGATGGGCCGGCACGCCGGCTGGATCGCGCTGCACTCCGGGATCGCCGGCGGCGCGAACGTCGTACTGATCCCCGAGCAGCCGTTCGACATCACCAAGATCTGCGACTACGTCGAGAGGCGGTTCCAGAGCCACTACTCGCCGATCATCGTGGTCTCCGAGGGCGCGGTCCCCGTCGAGGGGGGCGAGATGACCCTGGTCAGCGGCGAGAAGGACGCCTTCGGGCACGTCCGCCTCGGCGGCATCGGCGACCGGATCGCCAAGGAGATCGAGGACCGCACCGGCAAGGAGGCCCGGGCCGTGGTCCTCGGGCACGTGCAGCGCGGCGGCACCCCGACCGCCTTCGACCGCTGGCTGGCCACCCGCTTCGGCCTGCACGCGATCACCGCAGTCGCCGACAAGGACTTCGGCTGCATGGTCGCGCTCCGCGGCACCAGCATCGTCCGGGTGCCCCTCATCGAGGGCACCGGCGAGCTCAAGCTGGTCCGGCCGGAGGAGTACGCGGAGGCAGAGGTCTTTTTCGGTTAGCAGGCTGTGTTGTCTGGCTCGGCTCCGCCTCGCGTGTCCGCCGCGCTCGCATGACTCGCATCCGCGCTCCTCGCTCGGTTCCTCCTCCGCTTCGCTCCTCCGTCTCCTCGCTCGCACGCGCGGAAGCGAGTCGCGCGGCGGACGAACCACCTACGGGGTAAGCCTCCGCACGAAACTGTCCGGGCTGTCCCTACGGTGGTTCCCATGCTCGACGAGACGCGCTCCGAGGTCGCCCAGCGGGTGATCGCCGCGATGGCCGGCCCCGATGCCCGGCTCCGCGAGGACCAGGCCACCGCCGTCGGCGCGCTGTGCGAGGACGGCGCCCGGGTGCTGGTCGTGCAGGCCACCGGCTGGGGGAAGTCTGCGGTGTACTGGGCGGCCACGGCCGTCCGCCGCGCGGAGCGGGCCGGGCCGACGCTGGTGGTCTCGCCGCTGCTGTCGCTGATGCGCGACCAGGTGGCGGCGGCCTCGCGGGCCGGGCTGACCGCGGCGACCCTGAACTCCTCGAACTTCGAGGAGTGGGACGAGGTCGAGCACGCGCTCAAGGCCGGCGAGCTCGACGTGCTGCTGGTCTCGCCGGAGCGGCTGGCCAACCCGGGGTTCGGCCGCCGGGTGCTCGACGGGCTGGCCGGGTCGCTGGGCCTGCTGGTGATCGACGAGGCGCACGCCGTCTCCGACTGGGGCCACGACTTCCGGCCCGACTACCGCCGGGTCTCCGACGTGCTGCAGCGGCTGAACCCCGCGACCCCGGTGCTGGCCACCACCGCGACCGCCAACCAGCGGGTCACCGACGACGTCGCGCAGCAGCTCGGCGAGGCGACGCTGGTGCTGCGCGGGCAGCTGGCCCGCGCGAGCCTGGAGCTGTCGGTGGTGCCGAGCCTGTCGCCGCTGGAGCGCTACGCGTGGGTGGTCGACCACATGCCGACGCTGGCCGGCTCCGGGATCGTCTACACGCTGACCGTCGCCGACGCGGAGCGGCTCACCGAGGCGCTGCGCGAGGTGCACGGTGACGCCGTACCCGTGGCCGCCTACACCGGCCGGCTGCAGGCCGACGAGCGGCACGCGCTCGAGGACGCGCTGCGGGACAACCGGTTGAAGGCGCTGATCGCCACCTCGGCGCTCGGGATGGGCTACGACAAGCCGGACCTCGGGTTCGTGGTGCACGTCGGCGCGCCGCCGTCGCCGGTGTCCTACTACCAGCAGGTGGGCCGGGCCGGCCGTGCGATCGACCACGCGCACGCGGTGCTGCTGCCCTCCGAGGCCGACGCCGGCGTGTGGGACTACTTCGCCACCGCTACGATCCCGGTGCCGGAGCAGGTGCGAGCGGTGCTCGACGTGCTCGACCGCTCCCGTGACGAGCCGCTGAGCGTGGTGGCGGTCGAGGCGCAGTCCGGCGTACGCCGCGGCCGGGTCGAGCTGCTGCTCAAGCAGCTGGCCGTCGACGGCGTGGTCGACCGGGTCGAGGGTGGCTGGCTGGCCACCGGCGTGGAGTGGTCCTACGACGAGGAGCACTACGACGGCGTCGTCGGGGTGCGCCGTCGCGAGGCCGACATCATGCGCGCGTACGTCGCCGGCGAGCGCTGCCTGATGGAGCTGCTCCAGGAGTCGCTCGACGACCCGGCCGCCGAGCCGTGCGGCCGCTGCTCGGTCTGCCGGGGCGGGCTGCCCGACGGGCTCGGGCCCCGACCGTCCGACGCCACCGTGTCCGCGGTGACCGCGGTGCTGCGCGGGCAGGTGCACGTGCTGGAGCCGCGCAAGATGTGGCCGGGCGGGGCGTTCGGCACCCGCGGCAAGATCGCCGCCGAGGACGCCCACGAGGAGGGCCGCACGCTGGTGTTCGCCGACGCGCCGGAGTGGCGGGAGACGGTGGCCCGGATGTTCGGCCCCGACGCGCCGGCGCCGCCCGAGGTCGGGGAGGCCAGCGTGGCGCTGCTGAGCCGGTGGCGCTCGTCGTGGTCGGCGCGCCCGGAGGTGGTGGTCGACCTGACCGCGACCGGCCACCCGCAGGTGACCGCGTCGGT
>JABFXA010000313.1 GCA_013361955.1 Nocardioidaceae bacterium | reverse complement strand
GACCGCGTCGTCGGCCGCGGCCCGCAGCGCCTCGAGGTCGCGCACGTCCGCGACCACCGGCAGCACCCGCTCGGGGTCGAGCGCGACCACCGCGTCGAGGTCGGCCTGGGTCGCCTGGGCGTACGCCGTGCCGCCGTCGTCGCCCAGGCAGGCGTCGACCGCGTGCACCCGGTAGCCCCGGTCGAGCAGCCGGCGTACGACGGCCGCGCCGATGCCACGGGCGGCGCCCGTGACCAGCGCGACCGGCGCGGTCATGGCGTGGCCAGCCGCAGCGGCTCGAGGCGGCCGTTCTGCGCGACGTCGAGGGTGACCAGCTCCGCGACCAGGGTGCGCACCAGCCTCTCGAACAGCTCGCGGCCGTGCTCGACGCTGCTCGTCGTCGGGTCGCCGAGCACACCGGTGGGCGACACGGCGCAGCCGCGGCATCAGGTCCGCGACCGGCTCGGTGTTGCCTGGCGCCATCAGGTCCACCCGCACCGCCCACGGCGCGAGGTAGCGCAGCAGCGAGGTCTCGGTGTCGCCGGCGTGCGCGTCGGCGTCCGGCAGCGCGGTCGACGTCCACGCCACCGCGCGGCCCTCGTAGCGCAGCAGGTCGACCACCTTGGTCAGCGTCGCGGTGTTGCCTCCGTGCCCGTTGACCAGGATCACGCCGCGCGCCCACCGGCACGCCGAGCGGGCGAGCTCGGCGAGCAGCACGAACAGCGCTTCGTGGCCGATCGAGACGGTGCCCGGGAACCCCTCGTGCTCACCGCTGGCGCCGTAGTTCACCGAGGGCGCGACCAGCACCGGCGTGCCCTCCGCATCGAGCCGCTCGGCCGCCGCGCGGGTGACCGCGTTGGCGACCATGGTGTCGGTGGCCAGCGGCAGGTGCGGGCCGTGCTGCTCGACGGAGCCGACCGGCACCAGCAGCAGCGGCTCGCCGACCCGCGGCCAGCGCTGCTGACCGAGCCCCAGGGTGGTGGCCGACGGCACCGGCGCCGACACCGCTCAACCCTCCAGCCCGGCGAGCGGGCTCTCGTCGCAGGCCTTGTCCGGCCGCCGGGTGAGCAGGGTCAGCGGCACCGGTGCGTGCCGGACCGGGCCAGTGTGCGAGTGGTCGCCGGACGGCGCCGGCCGGGTCGCGCCGGTGGGGCCGGCGTTGCCCTTCACGCACTCGGGGTCCGGTCCGTCGAGCGGCAGGCCGGTGAAGAACTTCGCGGCCATGCAGCCACCCCGGCAGGCGTCGTACGCCGAGCACTGCGCGCACGCACCACCGGTCTGCGGGCGGCGCAGGTCGGTGAACAGCTCGGAGTGCTTCCAGACCTCGTCGAAACCGCCGGGCGAGCGCACGTTGCCGGCCAGGAACTGGTCGTGGATCGCGAACGGGCACGCGTACACGTCGCCGACCGGGTCGATCAGGCAGACCACCCGTCCGGCGCCACAGAGGTTCAGGCCGGGCAGCGCCTCGCCGTACGCCGAGAGGTGGAAGAACGAGTCGCCGGTGAGCACGTCCTCGCCGTGCGTGACCAGCCAGTCGTAGAGCTCGCGCTGCTGCTCCGGGAGCGGGTGCAGGTCCTCCCAGACGTCCGCGCCGCGGCCCGAGGGGCGCAGCCGGGTGAGCCGCAGCTGCGCGCCGTACCGGTCGGCGATCGCCTTGAACTCGTCGAGCTGGCCGATGTTGTGCCGGGTGCACACCACGGACAGCTTGAAGTCGCGCATGCCTGCGGCCTGCAGGTTCGCCATCGCCCGGAGCGCCGCGTCGTAGGTGCCCTCACCCCGCACCGGGTCGTTGACCTCGGGGGTGGCGCCGTCGAGCGAGACCTGGACGTCGACGTAGTCGGTGGCCGCGAGCTTCGCGGCGCGCTCCGGGGTGATCCGGAAGCCGTTGGTGGAGAACTTCACGCCGACGTGGTGCGCGACGGCGTAGTCGAGCAGCTCCCAGAAGTCGGGACGCACGGTGGGCTCGCCGCCGCCGATGTTCACGTAGAACACCTGCATCCGCTCGAGCTCGTCGATCAGCGCCGTGCACTCCTCGGTGCTCAGCTCGCGCGGGTCGCGGCGGCCCGACGAGCTCAGGCAGTGCACGCACGCCAGGTTGCAGGCGTAGGTGAGCTCCCAGGTCAGGCAGATCGGCGCGTCCAGGCCGCGCTCGAACTGCTCGACGAGCCGGCCGGGCGCCGGTCGCTCCTGCAGCAGGGTCATGTCCGGGCCCCTCTCCTGGTGATCATCCCGCCGTCGGCGAGGCTGCGCAGCGCCCGGGCGTACGCCGGCCAGTGCGCCTCGGGCACCCCCGCGGCGGTCAGCGCCTCCCCGACCGTGCCGTCGGCCAGCCGACGTACCACGTCGACCAGCTCGGGGGTCTTCAGGAAGCTGAGCCGGCGGGTGCCGAAGTGGTAGGCGAGCGCGCCGAACGGCTCCGGGCGGAGCGCGACCGACGGGTCGAGCCGCCAGTCCTCGTCGAGCAGCGCGTCGCGCTCGGCGAGCAGGGTCATCAGTAGACCCCGCACATCCCGTCGATGGACACCTCTTCGACGAGGGCGTTCTCGGCGAGCTCCTCGGTGTCCTGCGCGTCGAGCGTCTGGTCGGTCTGGGGGTCGGTCATGGCGGCACCGCCTGTCGGGTTGCGGGTGGGTCGGACGGACGCCTCTCACGCTAGGACCGGGCGCGACCCCGGGCCACCTGTCCGAACCGGTAGGAACCGCCACGCCTCCGGACAGTGCGCCAGGGGACCGACCGGGCCGTTTCCGGATCCTCGTCTGTCGCAGCGGGCCGCCCGCTCCTACGTTCGCCGCAGATCCCGCAGATGTGCCGAAGGAGGCCTCACATGCAGGTAGACGAGCTGCTCAAGCCGTTCCCGATCAAGGAGTTCCACCCGTTCCCGCGGGCCCTGCTCGGTCCGGGCGCCCATGAGATGATCGGGCCCGAGGCGTTGAAGCTGGGCTTCAGGAAGACCCTGGTCATGACGTCCGGCCTCCGCGGCTCCGACATCGTGAACAAGGTCGTCGAGTCGATGAAGTACCACGGGCTCGACGTGGTGCTCTACGACAAGGTCGAGTCCAACCCCAAGGACTACAACGTCATGGACGCCGTGGCGCTGTACAACGAGAACAGCTGCGACTCGTTCGTCTCCATCGGCGGCGGCTCCTCGCACGACGCCTGCAAGGGCGCGCGGGTGTCGGTCGCGCACGACGGCCGCAACGTCAACGAGTTCGAGGGCTTCAACATGTCCGAGAACCCGAAGAACCCGCCGCACATCGCGGTCTCCACCACGGCCGGCACCGGCTCGGAGACGTCGTGGGCCTACGTCATCACCGACACCACCACCGACCCCGACAACCCGCACAAGTACGTCGCCTTCGACGACGCCTCGGTCACCACGCTCGCGATCGACGACCCGGTGCTCTACTACGACTGCCCGATCGACTACACGGCGCAGTGCGGCTTCGACGTGCTCGCGCACGCCAGCGAGCCGTACGTCTCGCGGCTGAACTTCCAGCCGTCGCTCGGCAACGCCCTGCACGCGATCAAGCTGACCGCGGAGAACCTCCGCGAGGCGGTCTGGAACGGCCAGGACCTCGCCGGCCGCGAGGGGATGATGTACGCGCAGTACATCGCCGCCCAGGCGTTCAACTCCGGCGGCCTCGGCATCATCCACTCGATCTCGCACGCGGTGTCGGCGTTCTACGACACCCACCACGGGCTCAACAACGCGGTCGCGCTGCCGCGGGTGTGGGCGTTCAACATGCCGGTGGCGTACAAGCGGTTCGCCGACATCGCCCGCGCGATGGGCATCGACACCCACGGGATGACCGACGTGCAGGCCGCGGAGGCGGCGCTGGCCGCGTCGATCCGGCTGCTGCGCGACGTGGGCATCCCGGAGAAGTTCACCGACGTCACCCAGGACAGCTACTCGAAGAACCGGCTCGGCATCGGCCCGACGAAGTTCTACGAGAACGCCAAGACGATCAGCGGCGACCGCGACGACGTCGACCGGATCACCAAGCACGTCCTCGGCGACGCGTGCACGCCCGGCAACGCCAAGGAGTGCACCTTCGAGACGGTGCGCCCGGTCGTCGACCACTGCCTGAACGGCGACCTCGACGACCTGCTCGGCTGAGCCCCCTGACCCGGCCGGGTCCGTGTGACGACGCGGGCCCGGCCGGCCACCACCCCGCTCGTTGAGGGCGAGGCGCGACCACCCGCTGGTTGAGGTGCGAGGCGCTAGCCGAGCCTCGAAACCAGAACGCGACGGACGCGGTGGTGACGCCCCCACGCACCTCACCAGGTCTCGAGGCTCGCCCCAGGGGGGCTCGCACCTCGACCAGCGCCAGTCCCGGCCCCGCAGTGAGAAGGAGCACCGTTGACCACCCCGCACGGATTCGACGACGTCGCGGACGCCAGGACCCGGCTCGAGGGGGCCGGCTACCTGCCCGACGACCGGCTCGCCACCACCGTCTTCCTGACCACCCGGCTGGAGAAGCCGCTGCTGCTCGAGGGCCCGGCCGGGGTCGGCAAGACCCAGCTGGCCGCGTCGCTCGCCGAGGTCACCGGCCGCCGGCTGCTGCGGCTGCAGTGCTACGAGGGCCAGGACGAGAGCAAGGCCCTCTACGAGTGGGACTACGGCAAGCAGCTGCTCTACACCCAGATCCTGCGCGAGAAGATC
Organism: Nocardioidaceae bacterium; assembly: GCA_013361955.1. Lineage (GTDB taxonomy): Bacteria > Actinomycetota > Actinomycetes > Propionibacteriales > Nocardioidaceae > Nocardioides_B. The sequence goes on along the minus strand of JABFXA010000313.1, from coordinate 13,246 downwards.
GGCCAGGTCGTCGCCGACGCGAAGGACCTCACCGAGTCCGTGGACCGGATCGCGGCGCAGGACAGCGTGTTCTTCTCCGAGCGGTTCCTGGCGCCCCGGCCGCTGCTGGAGGCGATCACCTCCGAGCAGCCCGTGGTCCTGCTCATCGACGAGGTGGACCGGGCCGACGAGGCGCTGGAGGCGGTGCTGCTCGAGCTGCTCTCGGAGTTCCAGATCTCGATCCCCGAGGTCGGCACCGTGCGCGCCGAGCAGCTGCCGTACGTGCTGCTCACCTCCAACAACACCCGCGACCTGTCGGCGGCGCTGAAGCGGCGCTGCCTGCACCTGTTCCTCGACTACCCGACCGCCGAGCGGGAGCTGGAGATCGTCCGCTCCAAGGACACCGGGCTGTCGGAGGCGCTGGCCCGGCGGCTGGTGGAGATCGTCCGCGGGCTGCGCGAGCTGGAGCTGCGCAAGGCGCCGAGCATCTCGGAGACCATCGACTGGGCCCGCACGCTCGCGGTGCTCGGGGTCGGCGAGCTCGACGGCGAGGTGCTCGGGCAGACCCTGAACGTGGTGGTGAAGTACGAGCGCGACCTGCTGCGCGCCGCGCAGGCGCTGCCCCGCCTCGTGGACCCGAACGCGACCGTGCCCGACCACCTCGACGGGCACCACGGGCATGGCCACGGTCACGGGCACGGCCACCGGCACGACCACGACGACGGCGCCCATGACGGGGTCGCCACCCGCGCCTCGAAGGACGAGCCGGGCCGGCACGACGAGAGCTACTACGGCGCCGCCGGGCGCGGCGCGGGCAGTGGGCGGGTGGTCAGCGCCGACAAGGGCCAGCGCTCGTTCGCCGCCGGCCAGGCACGCCGCCGACCGGTCTGAGGCCACGATGGAGTCGGCCCTGCACCGCTTCGTGCGGCTGCTGCGCCTGCACGGGATGCGGGTCAGCGTCGCCGAGGCGCTGGACGCGATGCACGCGGCGGCCCAGCCCAGCGTCCTCGCCGAGCGCGAGGTGCTGCGGGCCGCGCTGACCGTCACGCTGGTGAAGGACCGGCGGGACCGGGAGACGTTCGACCGGGTCTTCGACCGGTTCTTCGGGCTCCGGCCGGTGGTCGAGGGGGACGACGCGGGGCACTCGCACGCCCACGACGACCTGTCCGACGAGGGCGACCTGGAGTCGTTCACGCTCTCCGACAGCCCCGGCGACGACCCGCAGCAGGGTCACTCGCACGGCAAGCCCGACGACCTGCGCGACTACTTCGACCCCGAGGACATGGCGCAGCAGTACAACCTGCACCAGGAGGCCAACAAGCTCGACATGTCGGCGCTGACCGACGAGATCGTGCTGTCCGACGACACCGGGACCAGCCAGGAACGCGCCGCAAGGGTGCAGATCTCCACGAACCGGATGCACAACCCTGGCCGCCCCGGCGACCTCACCGCCAGCCCCGGCCTGGAGGTCGACGCCGAGCTGTCCGTCGCCGAGGAGATGGCGCTGCTGGACTGGCTGAGTGAGACGCTGCCGGAGGACGACGAGCTGGTCCGGGAGCCCGACCAGCTGCAGGCACTCCGGAAGGCGCTCGCGCCGCTGCTAAAAGGGCTGCCCGAACGGCTCCGCGAGCACCTGCAGCGGCTGCTGGCCACCGAGAAGGAGATCGAGACCCGGGAGCTCGCGGCCGCCCGAGCGGAGACGCTCGGCGAGCAGGAGCGGGCCGACCTCGAGGAGGCGCTGCGCCGACTGCTCCGCAGCCTGCACGGGGCGCCCCGCCCGCGCCGCTCGATCGCGTCCCGCGGGGTGGTCGACGGGCGGCGCACGATGCGCGCGAACATGAAGTACGACGGGGTGCCGTTCCGCCCGGTCACGGTCAGCAAGGTCGAGGACCGGCCGCGACTGCTGGTGCTCTGCGACGTGTCGCTGTCGGTGCGCAGCACCGCGCGGTTCACGCTGCACCTGGTGCACAGCCTGCAGTCGGTGGCCGCCCAGGTGCGCTCCTTCGCGTTCGTGAAGGACCTGGTCGAGATCACCGACCTGTTCGCCGAGCACCGCATCGAGGACGCGCTGTCGCTGGTGCTCGCCGGGCTGCCCGCGGGCGGGCTCCTCGACGTGGACGCGGACTCCGACTACGGCACCGCGTTCGAGCAGTTCCTGGAGCAGTACGGCTCGGCGGTCACGCGGCGGACCACGCTGCTGGTGCTCGGTGACGGCCGCGGCAACGGCAACGACCCCCGGCTGCCGGTGTTCGAGGAGCTCACCCGCCGGGCCCGGCAGACGGTGTGGCTGACCCCGGAGCCGACGTACTCGTGGGGGCTCGGGCGCTGCGACCTGCCGGCGTACGCCGAGCGGTGCGACCGGGTCCAGGTGGTCCGCAACCTGCGCGGCCTCGAACGGGTGACCACGTTCCTGTCGACGGCGGGCCGATGACCACCGAGACGGTGGCGCCGATCGACCCGCTCGTAGCGACCGTGCACGGCCGCTACGAGGACGGGCTGGTGTCCGTGGAGCCGACGTACGGCAAGCGCGAGGCGCCGCGCGTCGGGGCGGTGCGGACTCCGCACTTCGACGTCACGCCGTACGGCGACCGGGTGCGCATCGAGCACGCCGTGCCTGAGGCCGAGGTCGACGACGACCTCGCCGGGCTGCTGCAGGACGAGCTGTTCGGGCCGGGGTGGCTGCGCGGGGCGGACCTGTTCGAGCGGGTGTTCACCGGCGTGGTGCGCACGCTGCGCGAGGACCCGCTGGACGCCTGGGAGGTGTTCTACCGCAACACGCTGCGCCGCCTGCGCGCGCCGAGCGGGGTGGACCGCAGCACGATCTCCGGCTACGCCCCGGTGCACGCGCACGTGCTCGACCTGCTCGCGCCGGGGTCGGTGCTGGAGCTGGGGTGCTGCTTCGGGTTCCTGTCGCTGCGGATCGCCGGCACCGGGCGACGGGTGCTCGCCTCCGACGTCTCGCCCGGCACCGTGCGTCTCCTCGGCGAGATGGCCCGGCGGCTCGCCGTGCCGCTGGCCACGTCCGTCGCGGACGCCGCCCGGGTGCCCGCCGAGGACGGTTCGGCCGACACCGTGCTCGCCGTGCACCTGCTGGAGCACCTCGAGCCCGACCACGGCGCCCAGGTGCTCGCCGAGGCGGTCCGGCTGGCCGCGCGCCGGGTGGTGGTCGCCGTACCCCTGGAGGACGAGGCCAACGAGACGTTCGGCCACCAGCGCACGGTGACGCTCGACGACCTGGACCGGTGGGGCCGCGCGACCGGCTGCCGCTACGACGTGCACGAGCGGCACGGCGGCTGGCTGGTCGTGGACACCGGCTGACCCGTTCGGGCCGTGGTGGCCGCCGCCACCCAGGGTTAGCGTGCCTGCATGGCGGCCCACACGGACCTCCTCGTCGTCGGCGCGGGGCCGTATGCCTTCGCGGTCGCCGCGCACGCCCGCGCGCACGGCATCGGCACCACGGTCGCGGGGCGGCCGATGTCGTTCTGGCGCGAGCACATGCCGCCGGACATGTACCTGCGCTCCGGCCCCGACTGGCACCTCGACGCCGACGGCGTGCACACCTTCGAGGCGTACTTCGAGGACCGCGGCCTGCGACCCGAGGACCACGCGCCGGTGCCGATCGGCACCTTCCTGGACCACACCGAGTGGTTCCGCGAGCGCACCGGCCTGGACGTCGACGAGCGGCTGGTCACCGCGCTGGACCGGGTCGACGGGCACTTCGAGGCGACCTTCGACGACGGCACCGTCCTCGACGCCGACCGGGTGGTGGCCGCGCCGGGCATCGCGCACTTCACCTCCCTGCCCTCGTGGGCGGAGCACCTGCCCGAGCACCGGCGAACGCACACCTGCGACCTGGTCGCCTTCGACCAGCTGGCCGGCGCCCGGGTGGCGGTGGTCGGTGGCCGGCAGAGCGCGTACGAGTGGGCCGCGCTTCTCTGCGACCACGGCGCCGAGCGGGTGGACGTCGTGCACCGGCACCCGGTGCCGGAGTTCGCCGCGGTCAGCTGGCGGTTCGTGGACCCGTACGTCGAGCAGACCCTCGCCCACCGCGGCTGGTGGCGCGACCTGCCGGCGGAGCAGCGGGCCGGGATCGCCGCGGAGTTCTGGCGGGTCGGCCGGCTCACGCTCGAGCCGTGGCTGGTGCCCCGGCTGACGCCGACGGTGGTCACCCGCCGGCCGGGCTGCGCGGTGGTCGGGGTGGCCGCCACCGACCACGACGTACGGCTGGTGCTGTCGGACGGCACCGCCTTCGCCGCCGACCACGTCGTGTTCGCCACCGGCTACCAGGCCGACCTCGCCGCGGTGCCGTACCTGGCCCCGGTGCTCGACCGGGTGTCGACCAGCGACGGCTTCCCCGACCTCAGTCCGGGGTTCGAGACCTCGCTGCCGGGCCTGTACGTCGTCGGCTTCGCGGCCACCAAGGACTTCGGCCCGTTCTACGGCTTCACCAAGGGCTGCCCCTCCGCGGCCCGGATCGTGGTCTCCGAGATGCTCGCCTGACCGCTCACCGGCCGAGGCCCTGCGACTCGTCGTAGGCGCGGACCGCCTTCTTGGTCGCGGTCATCCGCCAGCCCTCGGCGAGCAGCTCGAAGACCTCGTCGGCGTCGGCGAGGTCGAGGTGGACGGTGACCCAGGCCGAGGAGTTCGTCGCCCAGCCGGCCTCGTAGACCTCGGGGGCGGTGGCGAGAAGCGCCGCGCGCTCGTCGTGGTGCGCCTTGATCATCGCGCGGTTCTCGGGGTGGTTCACCCAGGCGAACCCCCTGCCGCGGAAGGTGATGTTGGTCCACCGGTCGCTCTCCTTGAGCACCACCTCGGGCAGCGTGGTCGACAGCTCGACCAGCCGGCTGGACGTGAACCCTCCCCTGCTGCCCACGGATCGATCGTGCCAGGGCGCACCGACAGCACGCCGGGTCTAGCCTGGGGCGACGGGGAGGTGGTCGCGATGGTCGACCTGGTGCTGGGGGCGAACGGCCAGCTGGGCTGGTACGTCTGCGAAGGACTGCTCGACGCCGGGCGGCAGGTCCGTGGTCTGGTCCGGACCTCGCCGCGGGGGCAGGACCTGGCACGACGAGGGGTGGAGACCGTCCTCGGCGACCTGACCGCGCCGACCGGCCTCGGCCCGCGCGTGTTCGACGGCGTCGACACGCTGGTGGTCACCGCGAACGCCGTGGTGCCGCGGTCCGGCGACGACCCGGACGCGCTCGACGCCGGCGTGGGCCGGGCCGTCGAGGAGGCGGTCGCGGCCGGCGTACGCCGCGTGGTGATCGCCTCGGTGCCGGTCACGCCGGTCGACCGGCAGGTGCCGTTCGTGCAGTCCCGCCGGGCCCTCGAGGAGCGCCTGCGCGGGCTGGACGTGGAGACGGTGGCGTTGCGGATGCCGCCGTACCTGGAGTGCTGGCTGGCGCTGGTCGGCTCGTCGATCCCGCTGCGCGGCGAGCCGCACGCGACGATCGGCCGGCCGTCGTCGTTCCTGCGCACGTTCCGTGCCGGCACCGCGACCCTCGTGGAGCGGCGCGGGCTGATGCTGGTGCCCGGGTCCCCGGCGCACCGCAACGCGTTCGTGTCCGTGCGCGACGTGGCCCGGGCGATGGTCGAGGCGGTCCGCCGCGACGCGGTCACCGGGCTGCCGCACGCGGAGATCGAGGTGGCCGGCCCGGAGGTGCTCACCTGGCAGGAGGTCGCGGACGTGTTCGGACGGCTGCTCGGCCGCCGGGTGCGGATCCTGTCCACCCCGCCCCGGGTGTACGCCGCGATGGCCGGCGTGCTCGGCCCGGTGGCAACGGTGCCGGCGCGCACGATGGCCCTGAACCTGCTCATCGCCTCCACCGAGACGCCCTGGTCGCCCGGGGGCGGCGGACTCGTCGATCCGGCCACGATGACCACCCTCGACCAGTTCCTGACCGCGAAGCTCGCGCTGCCCGAGGAGCTGCCGACCGTCGCCTGACCGTCACCACCCCGCTGGTTGACGTGCGAGGAGCGCTAGCGACGAGCCTCGACACCAGCACTGGTCCCACGTGGTCACGCGAGCACCGAACCGTCACTTTGGTTTCGAGGCTCGCTTCGCTCGCACCTCGAACAACGGGGTGCCGCCCGCACCTCAACCAGCGTCGGTGCGGTCGTGCAGCCACGACGGGCCGACCACCCGCACGTCGACGTCGTGCAGGCGGGCGCGCAGGCCGCGGTCGGCGGTCACGGCGGTGACCTCGGCGCCGCCGTCGACCCGGGACCGGGCGGACTCGACGATCGCGTCGTCGCCGGAGCCGGGTGCGTGCTCCACGACCAGCGAGCCGGTGCGTCCGGAGTCGACCCCGCGGCGGGCCGCACCCTCGAGCACCAGCACCACCTCGTCGTACCCGAGGTCCGCGGCGGCCAGCCGGTCGGCGAGCCGGCGGGCGGCACCCGGCCGGTCGCGCCACCAGCCGTCGGGGCGGCTGCCCACGACATTGGCGGCGTCGACGACCAGGACCCGCACGTCAGTCGGCGTCCACGAACGCCAGCGCGGTCTCCGCCCAGAGCGGCGACAGGAAGATGTCGTAGTGGGTGGTGCCCGGGACGATGGCCAGCGCGTGCCCGCCCTTCGGCCGTCCCTCGCCCATCCAGCCGCCGTCGCGCAGCCCGCCGTCGAGCAGCCCGAACACCTCGACGTAGTGGCTCGGCGGCGCCATGTCGGCGTCGGCTGCGACGACGCAGGTCGGCACCTGCACAGCGCGCACCTCGTCGGAGAGGTCGAACGGCTGCGCCATCAGCGCGCCGATCTTGTCCAGCAGCTGGGGGAAGTCGTCGGGGCGCGGAGCGACGCGCTGGTACAGCTCGTACATCGGGGTGTCCTTCATGAACTCCGCCGCGGCCGCGCTGACCTGCCCCTGCTGGGCGCGCATCTCCGGGTAGATCGCCTCGGTGCGCACGTGCGCGGACGTCGTGACCAGCCGGCGGATCTTCTCCGGGTGCCCGATCGCGACGTGCCAGCCGACCCCACCGCCCAGGGAGTACCCGACCACGTCGGGGCGGTCCAGCCCGAGGTGGTCGATGAGCGCCGCTACGTCGTCGGCCATCAGGCCCAGGTCGAGGGGCCGGTCGACGTCCGCCGTACGCCCGTGTCCCTGCAGGTCGACGAGCACCACCCGGTGGTGCTCGGTCAGCGTCGGCAGCAAGGGCCCGAACATCTCGCCCGATCCCAGCCCGCCGTGCAGCAGCACGATCGGCCGCCCCTCACCGTGCACCTCGTAGTACAGGTGCACGCCGTTCACGTCGGCGTACTGCCCGGCCCCGCTGTCCTTGCTCGCCCACTCGCTCACGATCCCCGCTCCTCCGTCGTCGGTGTGTGCCGGGACAGACCGGGACCGCCCCGGGAACTCATCGGTTCAGATGACGCCGAGCTTGCTCGCCTCGTAGACCGCCTCGGCCCGGCGGGAGACCCCGAGCTTGCGCAGGATGTTGCCGACGTGGAACTTCGCGGTCGTCTCGGAGATGTACAGCTGGGCGCCGATGTCGCGGTTCGACAGCCCGCGGGCCAGCAGCGCGAGCACCTCCCGCTCGCGCGCGGTGAGCTGCTTGGTCTCCTCGGGCGGCGGCGCGTTGAGGCCGCGCACCATGGCCGCGGCGCTGCGCGCGTCGAACGCCGACTCGCCCCGTGACACGTCGCGGATCGCCCGGATCAGCGCCGAGGTGTCGACGTCCTTGACGACGTACCCGCGAGCGCCGGCGCGGATCGCCTTGAGCACCAGCTGCTCGTCGAGGAACGTGGTCAGCACGAGCACGCCGACCTCCGGGTACTGCGTGGTGAGCACCTGGCAGAGCTCGAGCCCCTCGCTGTCGGACGAGGTGGAGAGCTTCAGGTCGAGCAGCACGATCTGCGGGTTCGCCCGGCCCACGACGGCGAGCGCCTCCGGCGCGCTGGACGCCTCGGCGACGACCCGCAGGTCGTTCTCGCGCTCCAGGATCGAGCGGAGGCCCTGCCGGACGATCGCGTGGTCGTCGACGAGCATGATCCCGACGACGTCGCTGCGGGCGCCCTGCTGCGGTGCGAGTGTGGCCACGGGCTACGCCTCTCTCTGGCGGGGCTGCTCGGGCGGGGTGCTGCCGAGGCTCGGCAGCAGCCCGGTCTGCCGCGGGGCGAGCGGGAGCGGCACCCGCATCTCGACGCGTACGCCGCCCAGCCGGGCCCGCCGGAACGCCAGGGTGCCGCCGAGGTCGCCGATGCGGCTGTCCATGTTCACCAGCCCGCGGTGCCGGCCGTCGACCATCGTGGCGCGCTCCAGGCGCAGGATCCGGCTCAGCTCCGTGGGGTCGCCGGACCCGTCGTCGGCGACGGAGACGGTGATCTGCCCGGGCCGGTAGCGCAGCCGGACGATCGCCCGGCTGGCCTTCGCGTGCGTGGCCACGTTGAACAGCGCCTCCCCCACCGTGCGGGCGATCTCGTGGTCGGCGCCGTTGGGCAGCTTCACCACGTCGCCCTCCACCCGGAGCTGGACGACGAGGTGCGGCCGGTGCTGCTGGGCGACCTCCTGCAGCAGCTCGGGCAGCGAGGAGACGGTGTCGCGGTGCGGCTGGTGCAGCGCGTAGATCGCCCGTCGCAGCTGGTCGACGGCGTCCTGGGAGAGCTTCTTCGCGGTGGTCAGCCGCTCCAGGATCTGCGCGCTGTCGGGGCCGAGCAGCTCGGCGTCGCCCCGGGCCACCTCGACCGCCATCCCCGCGGACAGGACGTACTGGGTCACGCTGTCGTGCAGCTCGCGGGCGATCCGGTGCCGCTCGTTGTCGATCAGCTCGCGCTGGTGGGCGAGCAGCAGCCGCTCCTGGGTCTGCCGCAGCTCGGCGGTCCGGTCGGCGAGGTTGCGGGCCTGCGCGGTGGCCTCGTCGTAGAGCCGCTGCGCGCGCCGGTGCAGCGCCAGCCCGGCCTGGTACTGCTCCGAGGTGTGCAGCGACACCGCGGCCTGGTTGGCCAGGATCCGCAGCACGGACAGGTCGCCGGGCTCCGGCTCGACCTCGAGCTGGTGCTGGGCGACCAGGCTGCCGACGGTGCGGCCCTCCAGGGTCATCGGCACCCGGATCCACCCGGAGGTCTCGATCACCGGCCGGGCCAGGCCGGCGCGGACCGCCTGCAGCTCCTGGCGCACCGAGGTCGGCAGGTCCTGCTCGTCGACGGTGATCTCGCCGTCGCCGTACGACGCCAGGAACCGGGGCCGCGCGCCCTTGAGGTGCCCGTCGGCCAGCGCCAGCACCGTCCACTCGGCGTTGAGGTGCGCGGCCGCCGCACGGACCACCTCCTCGAGCAGGCCGCGCGGGCCCTCCACGGTGCGCACCAGCGCGCGCGAGATGGAGTCCATCGCGTGCACGGCGTCCTGCATCCGCTCGTCGGAGCGGACGTAGGCGCGGTAGTAGGATGTCTTGCCCGAGCGGACCCCGGTGAGCGTGGCCAGGTCGGGCCGCGGCCGGCGCGGGGTGGTCACAACGCCGCTCGGAAGAGGGCCTCGACGTCCGCCGAGGACGCCGAGCGCGGGTTGGTGGTCAGGCAGGCGTCGTCGAGCGTGGTCAGCGCCAGCTGCGGGATGCAGGACTCGTCGACGCCGAGCTCCCGCAGCCCCTTCGGCACGCCGACGTCGTCGGCCAGCTCGCGCACGTGCTCCGCGAGCAGCTCCGCGACCTCCGCCGGCGGCACGCCGTCGACCGGCAGCCCGGCCGAGCGGCCCAGCTCGACGAACCGCTCCGGGCTCTCCTGCGCGTTGTAGCGGATCACGTGCGGCAGCAGCACCCCGTTGACGACGCCGTGCGGGGCGTCGAGCAGCCCGCCGACCTGATGGCTCATCGCGTGCGTGGCGCCGAGGATCGCGTTGGTGAACGCCAGCCCGGCGTTCAGGCTGGCCTGCGCCATCTTCGACCGCGCGGTCTCCTCGGTGGGACGGGTGATGGTGGTGCGCAGGTTGTGGCAGACCAGGCCGACCGCGTTGAGGGCGTGGATGTCGGCCAGCGGGTTGTGCGCGAGCGACACGAACGACTCGATCCCGTGGGTCAGCGCGTCGAGCCCGGTGGCGGCGTTGAGCCACTCCGGCATCGTCATCAGCAGCCGCGGGTCGGTGATCGAGATGTCCGGCACCAGGGCCCGGCCCATGATGGTGATCTTCACGTGCCGGTCGGTGTCGGTGACGATGCAGAACTGCGAGACGTCCGCGCCGGTGCCCGAGGTGCTCGGGATCATCAGCAGCGGCGGGATCGGCTTGGCCACCAGGTCCACGCCGCCGTAGTCGAGGATCGTCCCGCCGTTGCCGGACAGGATCGCGACGCCCTTGGCCGCGTCGATGCAGGAGCCGCCGCCGAGGGCGATCAGCACGTCGCAGCCGGCCTCGACGTACCGCGCGTACGCCGCGTGGATCTCGTGGTCCTTGGGGTTCGGGGTGACGTCGTGCCAGACCACCGGGTCGAGGCGGACGTCGTGGAGGTGGCCGAGCAGCTCGTCGAGCCAGCCGGCCTCGACGATCCCGGGATCGGTGACCACCATCGGCCGCCGCGCACCCAGGCGACCGGCGGCGAACCCGGCCTCACCCAGGGAGCCGATCCCGAAGACCACCTCGGGGGCGTGGAACTTCACCAGCGGGGCGGGAGCGGGCGCGGCGTCCGCCGACACGTCCGGCGCGCGGGCCGGGGAGTGCTGGTGCGCCTGCGTCGGCAGACCGGGTCCCGCAGTCGACTGCACGACACCTCCGGTCATCGAAGCAGTCACGTCGCCTCCACGCTACACGCGGGCTCTGGACCCGGGAAGGACACCGCACTCCCCCTGCCGGCCGCCGGCGGCACGTCGTACGGGCGGGTCTCCCGGACACCGTAGAGGGGTCCGGGGCCACCCCGGACCGACCCGGGAGAGGGGCGGCCACCTGCCCGTCCGGGCAGGTACCCCGGGCCGCCCGGACGCGCTTGACTGAGCGACGGGGGAACGTCAGCCACTCCAGGAGGACCGGATGAAGACCACCGCAGCCGTCGTGTACGAGCCCGGCAAGCCGATCGAGGTCGAGGAGCTCGACCTGGACGGCCCCCAGGAGGGCGAGGTGCTGATCCGCTACACCCATGCGGGCCTCTGCCACTCCGACGTCCACGTCGCGCACGGCGACCTGGAGGCCCGGCTGCCGATGGTGCTCGGGCACGAAGGCGCAGGCGTCATCGAGGAGGTCGGCCCCGGCGTCACCCGGGTGCAGCCCGGCGACCACGTGGTCTGCTCGTTCATCCCGAACTGCGGCACCTGCCGCTACTGCGCCAACGGCCAGCAGTCCATCTGCGACATGGGCGCCACCATCCTGGAGGGGTACCTCCCGGGTGAGCGGTTCCCGATCACCGGCCCGAAGGGCCAGTACGGCGCGATGTGCATGCTCGGCACGTTCAGCCAGTACGGCGTGATCCACCAGAACTCCACGATCAAGGTCGACGACGACCTGCCGCTCGACAAGGCCGTGCTGGTCGGCTGCGGCGTCCCGACCGGGTGGGGGTCGGCGGTGAACACCGCGGACGTCCGGCCCGGCCAGACCGTGATGGTGGCCGGCGTCGGCGGCATCGGCATCAACGCCGTGCAGGGCGCCCGCTACGCCGGTGCGAAGTACGTCGTGGCCGTCGACCCGCTGGAGAACAAGCGGGAGAAGGCGATGGAGCTCGGCGCCACGCACGCGTTCGCCACCTCCGAGGAGGCGATCGAGGCGATCACCGAGCTGACCCGCGGCCAGATGGCCGACTCCGCGATCCTCACCCCCGGCCTGATGACCGACGAGATCGTGGCCGGCGGCTTCAACGCCGTCGGCAAGGGCGGCGTCGTGGTGCTGACCGGGCTGAACAAGATCATGGAGCCGACGATCCAGCTGCCCGGCACGGTGCTCACGCTGTACCGCAAGTCGATCAAGGGCAGCCTGTTCGGCGACTGCAACCCGACCACGGACATCCCGCGGATCCTCGGGCTCTACCAGGCCGGCGACCTCAAGCTCGACGAGATCATCACCAAGACCTACACGCTCGACCAGGTCAACGAGGGTTACGACGACCTGCTCAACGGCAAGAACGTCCGCGGCGTCGTCGTGCACTCCCACAACTAGGCCGGCGCCGTGCCGGTCCCGGTCCTCGACCGCGCCCGCGAGGTCGAGCTGCTCGTCGCCGCCCTCGACGGCGGTGCGCACGTGCTGCTCGAGGGCCCGCCGGGGACCGGGAAGTCGACGCTGCTGCGCGCGGTGGCGGCCGAGCGGGACGCCGCGTTCCACCTGGTCGAGGGCAACGCCGAGCTGACGCCGGCGCGGCTGGTCGGGCACTTCGACCCCGCGCAGGTGCTGGCCCAGGGGTACACCCCGGAGGTCTTCGTCGACGGCCCGCTGGTCGCGGCGCTGCGCCAGGGCGGCCTGCTGTACGTCGAGGAGATCAACCGGGTCCCCGAGGAGACCCTCAACGTGCTGATCACGGTGATGTCCGAGGCCGAGCTGTCCGTGCCGCGGCTCGGCGTGGTGCGGGCCGAGCCGGGCTTCCGGCTGGTCGCGGCGATGAACCCGTTCGACGCGGTCGGCACCGAGCGGATCTCCTCCGCGATCTACGACCGCACCTGCCGGATCGCGATGGACTACCAGTCGGCCGGCACCGAGCAGGAGATCGTCGCGCTGCGGTCCCCCACGACCGGGTCGCAGGAGTGGCGGGCGAAGGTCGTCGACCTGGTCCGACGTACCCGGGCGCACCCGGACGTCCGGATCGGGTCGTCGGTCCGCGGCGCGATCGACCTGGTCGCGATCGCCGGCCGCCTGGCCGCGATGCGCGACGTGAAGGAGGACGACTGGCACGCCGGGCTGGACGCCGCGCTGGTCTCGCTGTCCGGTCGGATCCGGGTGCACGACGCCGCGGGGCGGCGTCCGGAGGAGGTCGTGCGGCAGCTCTACGAGGAGGTGTTCGGCCCGGAGCCGGACGACGAGCGGGACGGCGGCGCGGACCCGGGGGAAGCCTGAGCCCGCCGCGGGCGGGCCGACCCCAGCAGCGCCAGGACCCGAAGCGCGACGCCTCGCAGCGGCGTACCGTCGGCCGGTCCGCGCTGGCCCGGCACGCCCGTTTCGCCGAGGTCTCGCCGGAGGTCGGCGTGCTCGACGAGCGGGCGCTCGACCGGGCGCTGGCCGAGGACCCGGACGCCACCCTGGCGATGGTCGCCGACCTGGTGCACGCGACCGACGAGCGGCTGCGCGAGCGGGCCCGGCGGCTGGCCGCGCGGCTGGTCATCGACCGCTCCCGCTCCGGACGCGTGGTGCGGTCCGGCGCCTCCCGGCCC
>JABFXA010000241.1 GCA_013361955.1 Nocardioidaceae bacterium | reverse complement strand
CCGCTCCTGGACGCAGGGCGTCACGTTCTGCACCCGGATGGACTACCTCTCGCCGTTCTACAACGAGATGACCTACGTGCTCGGCGTCGAGCGGCTGCTCGACATCGAGGACGACATCCCGGAGAAGGCTCAGGTCATGCGGGTGCTCCTGATGGAGCTGAACCGCATCTCCAGCCACCTGGTCTGCATCGCCACCGGCGGCATGGAGATCGGCGCGCTGACCGTGATGACCATCGGCTTCCGCGAGCGCGAGATGGTGCTCGACCTGTTCGAGCTGATCACCGGCCTGCGGATGAACCACGCGTTCATCCGGCCCGGCGGCGTCGCCCAGGACATGCCCCCGGGTGCGCTCGACCAGATCCGCGACTTCATCGCGCTGATGAAGAAGCGGCTCCCCGAGTACGCCGACCTGTGCAACGCGAACCCGATCTTCAAGGGCCGCCTCGAGAACGTCGGCCACCTCGACCTCGCCGGCTGCCTGGCGCTCGGCCTGTCCGGCCCGGTGCTGCGCTCGACCGGCTACCCGTGGGACCTGCGCAAGTCGCAGCCGTACTCGGGCTACGAGGACTACGACTTCGAGGTGCAGACCTGGGACACCAGCGACGCCTACGGGCGGTTCCGGGTGCGCCTGAACGAGATGTGGGAGTCGCTCAAGATCGTCGAGCAGTGCGCGGACCGGCTGGCCGGCCTCGAGGGCGCGCCGGTGATGGTCGGCGACAAGAAGATCGCCTGGCCGAGCCAGCTCGCGGTCGGCACCGACGGCATGGGCAACAGCCTCGACCACATCCGGCACATCATGGGCGAGTCCATGGAGGCCCTGATCCACCACTTCAAGCTGGTGACCGAGGGCTTCCGGGTGCCGGTCGGCCAGGCCTACGTGCCGGTCGAGTCGCCGCGCGGCGAGCTCGGCGCGCACGTCGTGTCCGACGGCGGCACCCGCCCGTACCGGGCGCACTTCCGCGACCCGTCGTTCACGAACCTCCAGGCGACGTCGGTGATGAGCGAGGGCGGCATGGTCGCCGACGTCATCGTCGCGATCGCGTCCATCGACCCCGTGATGGGTGGTGTCGACCGGTAATGACAGACGGCAATGGTGTGGTCTCGACAGGGTCGACGCACCGCGGGGTGACCGAGGGCGACCTTCCCGCGCAGCTGCTGACCGAGCTGCGGGAGATCACCACCCGCTACCCGCAGGCCCGCTCGGCGCTGCTGCCGATGCTGCACCTGGTGCAGTCCTACGAGGGCCGGGTCACCGCGCGCGGCATCGAGGCCTGCGCCGACCTGCTCGGCATCACCGCGGCCGAGGTGTCCGGCGTCGCGACGTTCTACACGATGTACAAGCGGCGGCCGGTCGGCGACTACCACGTCGGCGTCTGCACCAACACGCTGTGCGCGGTGATGGGCGGCGACGCGATCTTCGAGCGGCTCAAGGACCACCTCGACGTCGGCAACGACGAGACCACCGAGGACGGCAAGGTCACCCTCGAGCACGTCGAGTGCAACGCGGCGTGCGACTACGCGCCCGTGGTGATGGTCAACTGGGAGTTCATGGACAACCAGACCCCGGAGTCGGCGACCCGGCTGGTCGACGACCTCCGCGAGGGCCGGGAGGTCCGGTCCACCCGCGGCCCGCGCATCTGCACCTGGCGCGAGGCCGAGCGGGTGCTCGCCGGGTTCCCCGACGACCTCGCCGACGAGGGCCCGGCCGGCGGGCCGGCGTCCCTGCTGGGGCTGCAGATCGCCCGCGAGCGCGGCTGGCGCGCACCGGGGGACGACACCCGTGGTGCGGACACCCGCGCCGCGCAGCGCAGCGGCGTCGACGCGCAGACCTCGATGGGCCGCGCGCCCGCCGAGAAGCACCTCGAGGAGTCCGGCGCCGACACCGCCGGCGAGGACGCCGGCGGCAAGAAGGAGGACTCCTGACGATGGCGCAGATCGACACGCTGACCCCGGTGCTGTCGGACGGCTGGGACGGCGACCGCCCGTGGACCCTGGAGTCCTACGAGCAGGCCGGCGGCTACGCCGCGCTGAAGCAGGCGTTCGGGATGGCCCAGGACGCCGTCATCGACCTGGTGAAGGAGTCCGGCCTCCGCGGTCGCGGCGGCGCGGGCTTCCCGACCGGCATGAAGTGGGGCTTCATCCCGCAGGGTGACGGCAAGCCGCACTACCTGGTGGTCAACGCCGACGAGTCCGAGCCGGGCACCTGCAAGGACATCCCGCTGATGATGGCCTCGCCGCACACCCTCGTCGAGGGCGTGATCATCAGCTCCTACGCGATCCGCGCCAGCCACGCGTTCATCTACGTGCGCGGCGAGGTGCTGCACGTCGTACGCCGGCTGCAGCGCGCCGTGCAGGAGGCCTACCTGGCCGGCCACCTCGGCAAGGACATCCACGGCACCGGCTACGACCTGGAGCTGACCGTGCACGCCGGCGCCGGCGCGTACATCTGCGGCGAGGAGACCGCGCTCCTCGACTCGCTCGAGGGCCGTCGCGGCCAGCCGCGGCTGCGTCCGCCGTTCCCGGCGGTCGCCGGCCTCTACGCGTCGCCGACGGTGATCAACAACGTCGAGTCGATCGCGTCGGTACCGAGCATCGTGACCAACGGCGCCGACTGGTTCTCGTCGATGGGCACCGAGAAGAGCAAGGGCATGACGCTCTACTCGCTGTCGGGCCACGTCGCCCGTCCGGGACAGTTCGAGGCCCCGCTCGGGATCACCCTGCGCGAGCTGCTCGACCTGGCCGGCGGGGTCCGCGAGGGCCACGAGCTGAAGTTCTGGACCCCGGGCGGCTCGTCCACCCCGATCCTGACCGCCGAGCACCTCGACGTACCCCTCGACTACGAGGCGGTCGGGGCGGCCGGCTCGATGCTGGGCACCAAGGCGCTCCAGATCTTCGACGAGACCACCTGCGTGGTCCGGGCGACGCTGCGCTGGACCGAGTTCTACAAGCACGAGTCGTGCGGCAAGTGCACGCCCTGCCGCGAGGGCACCTGGTGGCTGGTGCAGACGCTGGCCCGGCTCGAGAAGGGCCAGGGCGAGGAGCACGACCTCGAGCTGCTGCTCGACCAGTGCGACAACATCCTCGGCCGTTCGTTCTGCGCGCTGGGAGACGGCGCCACCAGCCCGATCACCTCGTCGATCCAGTACTTCCGCGACGAGTACATCGCGCACTTCGAGCAGGGCGGCTGCCCGTTCGACCCGGCCGCCTCCACCCTCTTCGCCCCTGAGGGAGCCTCCGTCTGATGAGCAGCCAGAGCATCGAGAAGTCCGACCAGGTCACGCTGACCATCGACGGCGTCGAGGTCAGCGTCCCGAAGGGCACCCTGGTGATCCGGGCGGCCGAGCAGGTCGGCATCCAGATCCCGCGGTTCTGCGACCACCCGCTCCTCGAGCCGGTCGGCGCCTGCCGCCAGTGCCTTGTCGAGGTGGCGCTGCCCGACCGCGACGGCAACCTGCGCACGATGATGGGCCCGCCCGGACGCGTGAAGCCGCAGGCGTCCTGCACCCTGGTCGCCTCCGACGGCATGGTCGTGAACACCCAGGTCTCCTCGCCGATCGCCGACAAGGCGCAGCAGGGCGTGATGGAGGCGCTGCTGATCAACCACCCGCTCGACTGCCCGGTCTGCGACAAGGGCGGCGAGTGCCCGCTGCAGAACCAGGCGATGAGCAACGGCCGCGGCGAGTCCCGGTTCACCGAGACCAAGCGCACCTTCCCCAAGCCGATCAACATCTCCGCGCAGGTGCTGCTCGACCGCGAGCGGTGCGTGCTGTGCGCGCGCTGCACGCGGTTCTCCGAGCAGATCGCCGGCGACCCCTTCATCGCGCTGGTCGAGCGCGGCGCGCTGCAGCAGGTCGGCATCTACGAGCGCGAGCCGTTCGAGTCCTACTTCTCCGGCAACACCATCCAGATCTGCCCGGTCGGCGCGCTGACGTCGGCGGCGTACCGCTTCCGCTCGCGGCCGTTCGACCTGGTCTCGACGCCGTCGGTGTGCGAGCACTGCGCCTCCGGCTGCGCGCTGCGCACCGACCACCGGCGCGGCAAGGTCACCCGCCGGCTGGCCGGCTTCGACCCCGAGGTCAACGAGGAGTGGAACTGCGACAAGGGCCGCTTCGCGTTCCTCTCCGCCCGCCAGGACGACCGGCTCACCACGCCGCTGGTCCGCGACGAGCACTCCGGTGACCTGCGGCCGGCCTCGTGGCCCGAGGCGTTCGCGGTCGCGGCGCGCGGTCTGCGGGCGGCCGAGGGCAAGGTCGGCGTGCTGACCGGTGGCCGGGTCACCGGCGAGGACGCCTACGCGTACAGCAAGTTCGCGCGGGTCGCGCTCGGCACCAACGACATCGACTTCCGGGCCCGCGCGCACTCCGCGGAGGAGGCCGAGTTCCTGGCCGCGCACGTGGTCGGCAAGGCGCTCGACGTCACCTACGCCGACCTCGAGAAGGCCCGCGTCGTGGTGCTCGCCGGCTTCGAGCCCGAGGACGAGTCGCCCATCGTGTTCCTGCGGCTGCGCAAGGCCGCCCGCCGGCACGGCACCCGCGTGGTGTCGATCGCGCCGTTCACCTCGCGCGGCCTCGACAAGATGCACGGCTCCCTGATCCGCACCGCGCCCGGCGACGAGCCGCGGGCTCTCGAGGCGCTCGCCCACGACGGCGAGGTCGCGCTCGACGCCGGCGGCGTGATCCTGGTCGGCGAGCGGCTCGCCGCCGTACCGGGCGCGCTGTCCGCGGCCCGGACCCTGGCCGGCACCACCGGCGCCAAGCTCGCCTGGGTGCCC
>JABFXA010000131.1 GCA_013361955.1 Nocardioidaceae bacterium | reverse complement strand
CGGCGACGCCCAGCCAGGTCACCGGGTTCGGGGCGGTTGACTCGAAGGCGGCGACCTGGACCGGCAGCGACACGAACCACAGCACCTCGCACTGGGTGAGGTAGATCCTCACCCGTGCGTACGCCGTGCGGCTGCGCGGGGCCCTGGCGAGGAGCGCCTCGTAGCGGCGGTCCTCCCCCTGTCCGCGCAGCCGCACGGCGATGTGGCCGGCGAGACGGAGCCCCCAGGCCGCCGTCATCACCAGCACCAGCCCGCGGCGTAGGTCGTCGCCGACGCCGGCCGAGGCCGCGAACGAGGTCAGCGCCACCGCCACGAAGCCCAGCCCCCAGGCCACGTCGACCACGGCGTGCCGGCCGACCCGGAGCGCGACCACGAACGTAGCCGCGAGCACCACCAGCACCGCGAGCGCGGTGAGCGGCAGCGACGCCGCGAACGCCGCACCGTCGAAGCCCACGCGGTTCAGGCCTCCCGGACCCGGGGCAGGTCGCTGCGGCCGTCGCGGGTCGGGCGCACCATCAGGATCTGGTCGACGCCCATCCGGCCCTCCTCGAAGGCGAGCGCACCGCCGACGAGGTACAGCCGCCAGACCCGCGCGACCTCCTCGCCGACCATCGCGACGACGCGGTCCCGGCTCGCCTCGAAGCGGGCGTACCAGCGGTCCACGGTCCACACGTAGTGCTCGCGGAGGGCGTGCACGTCGCGCACCTCGAGGCCGGCCGCCTCGAGGAGCCGCACGGTCTCGCCGACCGGCCGCATGTGCATGTCGGGGGCGATGAACGCCTCGATGAACGGGCCGCCACCCGGGCGGCTGGTGCGCGACATCTGCTGGACGAGCGCGCGTCCGCCGGGGCGTAGCAGCCGGTGGATCCGCTCGGCGAACACCGGGTACGTGCGCCGGCCGACGTGCTCGCCCATCTCGATCGAGGAGATCGTGTCGTAGGGCCCGTCGGGCACGTCGCGGTAGTCCTGCAGCCGGATCTCGACCCGGTCCTGCAGGCCGCGCTCGGCGATCCGGGCGTCGACGAACGCCTTCTGCTCCGCGGCGATCGTCACACCAGTGACCCGGGCGCCGTAGTGCTCCGCGGCGTGCAGCGACAGCGACCCCCAGCCGCAGCCGATGTCCAGGTGCCGGCTGCCGGGACGGATGCCGAGCTTGCGGCAGACCAGGTCGAGCTTGTCGCGCTGGGCGTCCTCGATCGTGTACGACGGGTCGTCGGGGTCGCGGGTGAAGTAGGCGCACGAGTACGCCATCTGCTCGTCGAGGAGGAGACCGTAGAAGTCGTTCGACAGGTCGTAGTGGTGGCTGATCGCGTCGCGGTCCCGGGCCGGCGAGTGCAACCGGCCGCGAAGCCGGGCCTGCGACGCGGGCGGGCGGGGCGGCCGGCCTAAGGCGCCGAGACCGTACGCCGTACGTAGACCGGCGACGACGGTGGCCGGCGTCAGACGCGGCGACGCGCCGTTCTCCCGCACCGCCCGCCAGACCCGGCGGAGGCCGTCGAGCAGGTCGCCCTCGACGTCGATCTCACCGGTCACGTAGGCCTGCGCGAGGCCGAGCTCCCCGGGCCGGTAGACCAGCCTGCGCACCGCGGCGGGGTCGCGCACCACGACGGTCGGGGCCTCGGTGGGGCCGGCGGTGCTGCCGTCCCAGGCACGGATCCGCAGCGGCAGGGTGCCGCCGAGCAGCGGGGTGACCAGGGCGGCGAGCCCGGCGGCGGCGCCCTCCCGGGTGGGCTCGCGGGTGGGCCGGTCGGTCAGCGTCATGGCAGGCCTCTCGGGAGAGATCGGGTGGTCTCGTCCCGGGTTCGCGCGCGGGCCCGCCGCGGATGGGTCAGGGTCTACAGCTGCACGCCCCGGGTGAGCGCGCCGTCGACGACCAGGTTGGTGCCGCTGACCCGGCCGGCGAGCGGGCTGGCCAGGAAGACCACCGGCGCGGCGACCTCCGCGGGGGTGCCCATGTGCCCGGTCGGGTTCAGCCCGACGGCCATCTCGAACAGCTCGGGGTTGCCGCCCTCGATGCTGGCCCAGACGCCGCCCTCGAAGTAGGTGTTGCCCGGCGAGACGACGTTGGCCCGGATGCCCTTGTCGGCGAGCTGCAGCGCGAGCCCGTGCACGTAGCCGACGATCGCGGTCTTCGCCGTGCCGTACGGACCGGAGGCGAAGTCCGACTCCCGGCCGGAGACGCTGGAGACCGCGATGATCGACGCCGAGTCGCTGGCCTCCAGGTGCGGCATCGCGGCGCGGACCAGCCGGACCGTGTGCATCACGTCGACGTTCAGGCTCAGCTGCCAGTTCTCCTCGGTGTCCGGGATCGCCAGCGCGCTGACGTTCGCGACCACCGCGTCGATGCCGCCGAGCGCCGTCGCCGACGAGTCCACCCACGCGGCGAGCGCGTCCGCGTCGCCGACGTCGAGCGCCGTGCCGGTCGCCGTACCGCGGGCGGCAAGCGCCTCCTCGGCCGCCTTGACCTCGTCGGCGTTGCGGGCGCAGAACGCCACCTTCGCGCCCTCGTCGAGGAAGCCCTCGACGATGGCCCGTCCGATGCCGCGGGTGCCACCGGTCACCAGCACGCGCTTGCCGTTGAGCTGCAGGTCCATGGGTCGCCTTTCGTCGGGTGGGAGGACGGGCTCAGGGAGCCCGGAGGGTCCGCGCCCGAGCGCGCAGGTCGGCATGGATGCCGTCGAAGGCGGTGGCCACCGGGAGCAGGTCCTTGGCGGCCTTCACCGCCACGCTGTAGTTGGCGTCGACGACGTTGGCGATCGGCACCTCGGCGACCTGCGAGCAGAGCTGGTAGGCGTCCATCACGTGCAGGCCGTAGAGCTCGGCCACCCAGTGCACGAGCTCGGCGTTGCCGATCCGCCAGGCGTCCTCGAGCGGTCGGCTCGACCCGACCGTCATCCAGTGCTCGTCGTCCTCGATCCGCGGCCAGCCGGGCGCGCCGCCCTTCACCAGGTCGACGATGAGGGTGGTGGTCATCGCGCCCTCGACAGCCGTGCCGCAGGCCTCGCCCTCGCCCTGCCGGTAGTGCCCGTCGCCGATCGAGAACAGCGCGCCCTCGACGTTCACGCCGAGGTAGACGGTGGCGCCGGCGCGCATCTGCGGCGTGTCCATGTTGCCGCCGAAGCGGTCGGGCACCAGCGACGAGCGCGCCTCTCCCCCAGCGGGGGCGACGCCCACCGTGCCCAGCATCGGGGCGACCGGCAGCTCGATGCGGTGCTCGCTGTGCCGGGCCGCGAACGCGACGGTCTGGGCGTCGCGGTCGAGCTCGTAGATCCAGGTGGTGTCGGGCAGCGGGTCCTGCAGGGTGGCCACGCGG
This sequence comes from Nocardioidaceae bacterium, assembly GCA_013361955.1. GTDB lineage: Bacteria > Actinomycetota > Actinomycetes > Propionibacteriales > Nocardioidaceae > Nocardioides_B. The sequence goes on along the minus strand of JABFXA010000131.1, from coordinate 1,488 downwards.
TCGGTGCTGGTCATCCCGCCGAAGAACGGGATCGCCGCCGAGGCGCCCCAGTCGCGGGCCGGCTCGAGGTCGACGAGGTGCAGCACCAGGGTGTCGCCGGGCTCGGCGCCCTCGACGTAGAAGGGCCCGGTCTGCGGGTTCACGAACCGCAGGTCGATCTTCTCGCTGGACAGGTCGTCGACGCTGCGCAGTACCCCGCCGAACGCGTCGTCGGACCAGAGCCGCAGCGCGGTGCCGGGCTGCACGCGCATCGCGGGCGCGGCACCGCCGAAGGTGTAGGCGTACTGGTCACGGGTCGGTGTGTACTCCACGACGTCCACCCGCGGAACGTACCTCAGCCGGAACGCAGCCGTACATGGTCGCGTCGCAGGTCGGCGACCCGGCAGACGCCGAGCAGCGCGAGCGTGGTGCGCAGCTCGGCCTCGAGGATCTCGGCGGTCCGCTGCACCCCGCGCTCGCCGCCGGCCATCAGGCCGTAGAGGTACGCGCGGCCGACCAGCGCCGCACGCGCTCCGAGTGCCACCGCGGCGACCACGTCGCTGCCGGTCATGATGCCGCCGTCGACGTACACCGCGGCGCGGTCGCCGACCGCGTCGACGACCGACGGGAGCACCTCCAGCGGCGTCGGTGCGCGGTCGAGCTGACGGCCGCCGTGGTTGGAGACCACGACCACGTCGGCGCCGCGCTCCACCACCGCGCGGGCGTCGTCGGCGGTCTGGATGCCCTTGACCACCAGGGGTCCGTCCCAGGTGGACCGGAGCCAGTCGACGTCGGCGAGCGTCGCTGCCGGGTCGAACATCCGGGCCACCAGGTCGGCGACGGTGCCGCCGGAGTGGGTCAACGAGGCGAACTCCAGCGGCTCCGTGGTCAGCAGGTCGAACCACCAGGCCGGGTGCACCGAGCCCTCCGCGATGCTGCGCAGGGTGAGCGTCGGCGGGATGGTCAGGCCGTTGCGTACGTCGCGCAGCCGGGGCCCCGGCACCGGGGTGTCGACGGTCAGCACCAGCGCCTCGTAGCCGGAGTCGCGGGCCCGCGCCACGAAGTCCCGACCCGCACCGCGGTCGCGCCAGAGGTACAGCTGGAACCAGCGCCGGCTCTCGGGGGCCGCCTCGGCGAGCCGCTCGATCGACGTGGTGCCCATCGTGGACAGCGCATACGGGATGCCGGCCCGCGCCGCGGCACGAGCCACCGCCGGCTCCCCCTCGGTGTGCATCATCCGGGTGAACCCGGTGGGCGCGAACACCAGCGGCAGCGCCGACGGGCCGCCCAGCAGCGTGGTCGACGGGTCCACCGCGGACACGTCCTGGAGCACCCGCGGGACGAGCTCGACGCGCTCGAACGCCTGCCGCGACCGGGTCAGCGACAGCTCGGTGCCGGCCGCGCCGTCGGTGTAGTCGAAGACCGCGCGGGGCGCGCGGCGTCGGGCCAGCAGCCGCAGGTCGGCGACGGTCGCCGCGCGGGCGAGCCGGCGCTCGGCCCACCCGCCCG
>JABFXA010000367.1 GCA_013361955.1 Nocardioidaceae bacterium | reverse complement strand
GCGGTGCGCCGACCAGCGGGTGCTGCGGCCGTCGTCGCCGGCCGTCGCGGCGTGCGTCGCCTCGCGGGCTGCGCGGGCGCCCTTGGCGACGGTGTCCTTCGCCCGCGCCTTGATGCCCTTGACGTTGCCTGTCATGTCGGTCACAGTAGCAAATAAGTGTTACTTCGAGTAACGGATACGTCCGGTAACAGACACCGAGGAGTCGGTATGACGGTCACGTCCCCGGTCGCCGAGGACCCGGTCGCGCGGCGGCTGCTCCGCTCGACGGCCCGCCAGAGCTACGACCCGGAGGTGGACCTCGACTGGGACGCGCCCCTGGTCGAGGGTGCCTGGTTCATGCAGCCGGAGCGACTCTCGCTCTACGGCACCCCGACCTGGGAGGCGATGAGTCAGGAGCAGCGGGTCGAGCTGTCCCGCCACGAGGTGGCCAGCATCGCCAGCGTCGGGCTCTGGTTCGAGCTGATCCTGATGCAGATGATGGTCCGCGAGCTGTACGACGACGACCCGCGCACCGAGCGCACCCAGTACGCCCTGACCGAGGTCGGCGACGAGTGCCGGCACAGCGTGATGTTCGGCCGGGCGCTGGCCCGCTGCGGCGTCCCGGCGTACGGCGCCACGCCGGCCGTGCACCGGCTCGGCAGGGGGTTCAAGGCGCTCGCGTCGGGGGTCAGCGCCTACGCGTCGATCCTGGTGGCCGAGGAGATCCTGGACCGCTGGCAGCGCGAGCTGATGAAGGACGAGCGGGTGCAGCCGCTGATCCGGATGGTGTCCCGGGTGCACGTGCTCGAGGAGGCCCGGCACATGACGTTCGCGCGCGAGGAGGTCGAGCGCACGGTGCCGCAGCTGTCGAAGGCGCGGCTCGCCGTGCACCGCACGCTGACCGCCCAGACCGCGTTCATGGTGGCGCGCACGATCATCAACCCGGAGGTGTACGTCGCCGTCGGGCTCGACCCGAAGCAGGCCCGGCGCGAGGCGCTGGGCAACCCGCACTACCAGGACACGCTGGCCTGGATGGGGGAGCGGGTCGTCGGGTTCCTCGACGAGCAGGGCCTGATCGGGCCCACGCAGCGCAAGATCTGGAAGCGGTCGCTGCTGATGCGCTAGCTCTAGGCTCAGGCCGCGGGCTCGTCGCTGTCGGCGTTCACCGGGCGGCAGACCGGGCACAGGCCGCTCTCGTCCGCCTGGTGGATCTGGCACTCGGTGCACCACCAGACGTACGTGCGCTCGCGGGTGACCTCGCGGTGCCGCTCGAGGTTCGCGCGCAGGTGCGCGTACGGGTCGTCCGCCATGCGTCCAGTGTGCAGCAGGCGAGGCGACGGGCCGCCGCCGCGCCCCCGTGGTGCGGCCCGTCGCCGTGCTCCCCCTGCGTTTCCCCCTTGTTCCCCCTCGCACCCCTTCAGAGTCATCAGGTCCCCGCCTGGTTCCCTAGGGGATCGGCGGAGTACGACGCCAGTGCGCGCCGTCGTCGAGGGAGACCGCCCAGCGCTCGTCGTCGACGACGTACAGCGCCTCGGCGACGGCCACCGGGCGGACCAGCCCGAACGAGGTGTGCACCGGTGACTGCACGAACCGGGTCCAGGACGCGTCGGTGCTCCGGAACAGCACGTCACCCCGCCCGACGAGCTGGGTGACGCCGAGCAGGGTGCCGCGGCGGGTCACCGTCCAGTCCACGTCGGCCACCTCCAGCCCGGAGAGCGCGGGGGCCAGGTCGCGCTCCTCCCAGGTGGCCCCGGCGTCGTGGGTGAACAGCACCTGGGTGCCGCCGGCGAGCACGCCCCAGCGTCCGACCGCGCTGGCGCTCGGGATCGCGTCGTCGGGCCAGCCGCTGTCCTGGTGCCGCCAGGTCCGGCCGTCGGCGGACCAGTAGAGCCGCCGGTCGCCCTTCGAGGCCGCCCACCACGGCCCGCCCCGGCCGGCGGTGAGCAGCTTGGTGCCCCGGGGCTGGTCGACGTCGAGCAGCGTGCCCTTGCCCGTGAACAGGTTGAAGCGGCAGCGCGGGTCGCGCGGGTCGGGCGCGCACACCCGCCGAGCGCCGTGCGTCCAGGTGATCGACCGCGGGTGCCCGTCCGCGTCGACGAAGTAGGCGCCGTGCTGCCGCGGGCCCCGGCACTCGCGCGGCGGGGCACCGAGCACGAACCCGGCGGGCAGCGCCCGGACCTCGCGGGGCGCGTCCAGCCACACGTGCCTCGACCCGCCCCAGCTGGTCCAGCGCAGCACGCTGCTGCCTCGGGGACAGGCGCGCGCCTCCTGCGTGCGGAAGGACGGCTTCGTCACCCGGACGACGGCCAGCATGCTGCCGGTGCCGTCGACACGGGACAGGTCGGTGTCGAGCTGTGCGCGGGGGTCGCGGAGCACCCGGCGGGCCTCCTCGGAGTCGACCTTGAGCGTCGGCGGCCGGTCGACCGGCGGCGCCGAACGGGTGGTGTCCGTCAGCCGGGCGACGGTCACCGCGGTCACCGCGGTGACCAGCACGACCGCGGCGGTGGCGATCGCCGTACGCCGCCGCTGGATCCCGCGCGCCCGCGCCTGCACGACGGCGAACTCCGGCAGCGCGAGGTGGTCCTCCACGTCGCTGCGCAGCGTGCGGAGCCGGTCATCCATGGTCGGCCTCCACGTTCGCGCCGACCAGCGCCCCGAGGGCCGCTCGGCCGCGGTTCAGCCGCGACTTCACGGTGCCGGAGGCGACCCCGAGCATGGTCGCGATCTCCTGCACCGACAGGTCGGCGACGTAGAACAGGGCCAGCACCTCGCGCTGCTGGAAGGGCAGCGACCGCATCGCCTGCACGACCGCGACATGGTCCTCGGAGATCCCCGGCACCTCCGCCGGTGACGCGATCCGCGGGCCCAGTGACCTGAACATCCGGGAGCGGCGCCAGCGGCGCCGCACGACGTTGAGCGCGACCGTGCGCAGCCACGCCTCCGGGTTGTCCACGCGACCGAAACGGTCGCCCGCGGCCACCGCTCGCGCGAACGCCTCCTGCACTGCGTCCTCCGCCTCCGTCCGGTCCCCGGTCACGGCGTACGCCTGCGCAACGAGGCGCCGGTACGACGCCTCGTAGACCTCCCGCACGTAGCCGCTGTCCGCCACCACCCGCTCCCTCGCGCACCCCGACGTCCAGGACGAGTCACCAGCCCGTCCCCAGGTTCCCGGCCCTGGCCGAGTTGTCCAGGATGCTCGTGGTGCGCGGATTGCGCGATGGCCCAGAGGGGCCAAGAACGGGCTAGGCAGGCAGCACCGTGCCGGTGACCTCGCCCAGCGCGATCCGGCCGCCGCTGGTGCCGGGCGCGGTGGCGCGCAGGGTCACCGTGTCACCGTCCTCGAGGAAGGTGCGGCCGTCGCCGAACGGCTCCCGGCCGCCCCAGGACAGCTCCAGGAACGACCCGCGCTGCGCCCGCTCCGGCCCGCTCACGGTGCCGGAGGCGAACAGGTCGCCGGTGCGCAGCGACGCGCCGTTGACGGTCAGGTGCGCGAGCATCTGGGCGGGCGACCAGTACATCGAGGCGTACGGCGGCCGGCTGACCGTCTCGCCGTTCAGCAGCACCTCGATGTCGAGGTCGAGGCCGGCGCCGGGCCCGACCTGGAGGTAGGGGAGCGGGGCTGGGTCCTGGCCGGGGAGGTCGACGCGGGCCGCGGCGAGGGCGTCGAGCGGCGTCACCCAGCCGCTCACCGACGTCGCGAACGACTTGCCCAGGAACGGGCCGAGCGGGACGTACTCCCAGGCCTGGATGTCGCGCGCGGACCAGTCGTTGAGCAGGGTGACCCCGAAGACGTGGTCGGCGAACCCGTCGACCGGGACCGGCGTGCCGATGGTGGTCGGGGCGCCTACGACGAAGCCCACCTCGGCCTCGATGTCGAGCCGCCGGCTCGGCCCGAACGACGGCGGCCCGCCGCTCTCCGGTCGCTGGCCGTGCGGCCGGCGCACGGCGGTGCCGGAGACGACGACGGTGCCGGCGCGGCCGTGGTAGCCGACCGGGAGGTGCCGCCAGTTCGGCTTCAGCGGCTCGTCGTCGGGCCGGAAGATCCGGCCGACGTTGGTGGCGTGGTCGAGCGAGCAGTAGAAGTCGACGTAGTCGGCCACCTCGAACGGCATCCGCAGGGTGACCTCCTCGACCGGCACCAGGTGCGGCTCGACCAGGTCACGCTCGGCCTCGTCCGTGAGCAGCCCGGTCAGCCAGGTGCGCACGGACTGCCAGGCCGGCCGGCCGAGCTCGAGCAGCGGGTTCAGCGACGGCGCCTCGAAGACGTGCCCGATCTCGAGCATGTCGCCGGCCGCGACGGGGGCGAGGTCGACCACCTGGTCGCCGATGCGGACGCCGACGCGGGGTGGCTCGTCGTCGTGGACGAACACGCCGTACGGCAGGTTGTCCACGTCGTACGGCGAGCCGGCGGCGCCGGGGACCCAGGTGCTGCGGGCAGTGGTCACAGGTCCTCCAGGAGTCCGGTCGCGATCAGCGACTCGAGGGGTTCGGTCACCGAGCAGGAGCCGAACGACGTGAACCAGCGACGGGCCCGCCAGAGCTCGGTGTCGATCGCGGCGCCGATCATCCGCGCCGGGTCGGCCTCGTCGACGACCGCGACCGCGTCGTCGAGCGAGCCACCGTCGAAGAGCTGCACGGTGGCCACCATCAGGTTCAGGAACCCGTGGTGCTCGAAGCCGGTGTCCGGGTCGCGGTGCCGCAGAGCCCGGTGCAGGCCCGCCGTGCACTTGAACGGTGTCTCCCGGTCGAGCGCGGCGTCGACCCAGCCCGCGACCTGCCGGGCGGAGGGGAACGCGTCGGCCTCGGTGCCGCCGGTGCGGAACTTCAGCCGCAGCTCGGCCGCCGCGACCTCGTCCGCC
>JABFXA010000251.1 GCA_013361955.1 Nocardioidaceae bacterium | reverse complement strand
TCACGGCGGAGAACGCCCGCGCGTTCCTGGACGCCGGCGCGCTGGCGGTGAGCGCCGGCACCGGCGTCGTGCCGCCCGACGCCGTCGCCGCGGCCGACTGGGGCCGCATCACCGACGCGGCCCGCGCCTTCCGCGCGAGCACGGGGGCAGACAGCAGGACAACCCCTAGGGATCGAGGAGAGAGATGACCATGGGCCGGATCCGACGCAAGGGAGTCGCCGTCGTCGGCGGCATCGCCGCGCTCGCGCTGACCGTCGCCGCGTGCGGCGCGCCGACGAACGACTCGAAGTCGGCGAGCTCCGACGAGGTGCCCCAGAAGCCGAAGTCGGCGGTGACGCTGAACATCCTCGACATCGCCGGGAACCTCCAGCTGACCAAGGGGATGATCGAGAACTTCAAGAAGGCCAACCCCGACATGGTCGACAAGGTCACCTACACGACCGCCCCGGCGCCGAGCATGGCCGGCAAGCTGCAGGCCGAGCAGCAAGGAGGCAGCTCCACGACGAGCCTGGTGCTCAGCGGCACCGACGGGCTGTCGGCCGGCATCCAGAAGAAGCTGCTGACCAAGATCACCCCGGAGTTCTCCGACCGGCTCCCCGGCCTGATGGGCAACTACATCCCGGCCGCGGCCGACATGCAGAAGCTCGCCGACGGCTACGGGGTCGCGGTCGTCTACTACCCGTCCGGGCCGCTGCTGGAGTACAACCCGGCGAAGGTCTCCGACCCGCCGACCACGCCCGACGAGCTGCTCGCCTACGCGAAGGCGCACCCCGGCAAGGTGCAGTACGCCGAGCCGGCGAACTCCGGCCCCGGGCGCACGTTCCTGATGGGCCTGCCGTACCTGCTCGGCGACCAGGACCCGAAGGACCCGGACCAGGGCTGGGACAAGACCTGGGCCTACCTGAAGGAGCTCGGCAAGTACACCGGTGACTACGCCGCGGGCACCAGCGACACCATGAAGAACCTCGCCTCCGGCAGCGCGGACATCATCCTCACGACGACCGGCTGGGACATCAACCCGCGGGCGCTGGGCACGGTGCCCGAGCAGATGAAGGTCTCGGCGTTCGACGGGATGACCTGGGTGAGTGACGCGCAGTACGTGCTGATCCCCAAGGGCGTCTCGAACGACGTGGTGGCCGCCGACCTCGAGCTGATCAAGTGGATGCTCAAGCCCGACCAGCAGGCGATCGCCTACGACGACGGCTACTTCTACCCGGGCCCTGCCGTGAAGGACGTGACGCTCGACATGGCGCCGGCGAAGAGCCAGGCCACGATCAAGAAGTACGGCCGTCCGGAGTACGAGTCGCTGATCGCCGACAACCCGGTCGAGACGTCGCTGCCCGCTCCCCAGCAGGTCGAGGCGTTCGACAAGTGGGACCGGCTGGTCGGCAGCCAGAAGTAGCGACGGATCAAGACCCGGACACGACCGAGCAGGGCGGAGAGGCAGATGACCGACCAGAGCTTCCACGAGCTGCGGCTGGAGGGGGTGAGCCGGCGGTACGGCGCGCATCACGCGCTGGCCGACCTCACCCTGTCCATCAAGGGCACGGAGTTCGTCGCCCTGCTCGGCCCGTCCGGGTGCGGCAAGTCGACGGCGCTCAACTGCGTCGCCGGTCTGCTGCCGCTCACCGCGGGATCGATCCACCTCGACGACCGCCGGATCGACACGGTGCTGCCGGAGAAGCGCGGCTTCGGGATGGTGTTCCAGAACTACGCGCTCTTCCCGCACATGTCGGTGCGCAAGAACATCGGCTTCGGCCTGCGGATGCGCAAGCTGTCCAAGGCCGACGCGACGCGGCGGATCGACGAGGCGGTCGCGCTGGTGCAGCTCGAGGAGCACCAGCACAAGCGGCCCGGCCAGCTCTCCGGCGGCCAGCAGCAGCGGGTGGCGATCGCCCGCGCCGTCGCGCTGCAGCCGCCGGTGGTGCTGATGGACGAGCCGCTGTCGAACCTCGACGCCAAGCTGCGCCTCGAGATGCGCATGGAGATCCGGCGGCTGCACCAGGACCTCGGGCTGACCACGATCTACGTCACCCATGACCAGGAGGAGGCGCTCTCGATGGCCGACCGGCTGGTCGTGCTGCGCGAGGGCGAGATGCAGCAGTTCGGCACCCCGGAGGAGGTCTACGACCAGCCCGCCAACGGGTACGTCGCCGGCTTCATGGGCTACCGCAACCTGCTGCACCTCGACGTGGAGCGGGCCGACGCCGAGCACGTGGTGCTCGCCGGTCCCGGGCTTCGCGTGGTCGGGGCGAACCGCGGCGAGGTCACCGCCGGCCGCGCGGTCGCCGCGATCCGGCCCGAGGACTTCGTGGTCGGCGAGGTCGACGGCAACGCGCTGCCGGTGACCGTGCAGATCGCGGAGTACCACGGCCGCGAGCTGTCCGTCGAGGCGACCACGTCGACGGGCACCAAGATCTACTTCCGCACCCAGGAGCGGGTGGCGCCGGGCGACGAGCTCACGCTCGGCGTGCCCCGGCACCGGGTGCTGGTGTTCGGCACGGGCGGCGCCGACGAGGCCGCCGGGACCGCCGAGGCGGCGGCGTCGTGACCGTCGCCGTCACCGCGGGCGGTCGCGCCCGCACCACCAGCCTCCGGCACCGGCTCGCGGAGCGCGGCGTCGACCGCACGCTGCTGCTGCTCGCCCCCGCGCTGGCCTTCGTGCTGGTGCTGTTCATCTACCCGTTCGCCTACGGCCTGCAGCTCTCGTTCACGCCGGCCGAGGGCGGCGGGGCGCTGGCGAACTACCGCGAGTTCTTCTCCGACCCGTACCTGCGCAACACCATCTGGAAGACCCTCGGTCTCGGCCTCCCGGCGGCGCTGCTCAACGTGCTCGCCTCGGTGCCGATCGCCTACCTGATGCGCGGCAAGGTCCGCGGCAAACGCACCCTGACCACGCTCCTGGTCGTGCCGATCACGCTCGGCACGGTGCTCACCGCGCAGGGCCTGCTGATGTACGCCGGACCGGCCGGCTGGCTGAACAAGCTGCTCATCGTCCTGCACATCACCGACCAGCCGCTGCCGCTGGTGCACAACTGGACCGGCGTGTTCCTGAGCCTGGTGATCACCGGCTTCCCGTTCGCGTTCCTGCTCACGCTGTCGTACCTGTCGGGCATCGACCCCTCGCTGGAGAAGGCCGCGGCCACGCTGGGCGCCGGGCCGTGGGAGCGGTTCCGGCGGGTGACGATGCCGCTGCTCGCGCCGGGGCTGGCGATCACCTTCACGCTGTCGTTCGTGCTGGCGTTCTCGGTGTTCCCCTCGGCCCAGCTGGTCGGCAAGCCCGCGGGGCAGACGCGGGTGCTGTCGATCGCGGCGTACGACGCGGCGTTCCAGAAGTTCGACTACTCGATGGGCTGCGCCATCGCGATCATCATGGCCGTGGTGATGCTCCTCGTCATCGCGCTGGTGATGGTCTGGCGGGCCACGCTGTACCGCGGTTCGACGGGAGGCAAGGGCTGATGGCGACCACGATCGCGGGACCCGCTTCGGGACGGGCCCGGCCGCGCTGGTGGGCGGTCGCGGTCTGGCTGGTGGTCGGGTTCTTCTTCCTCAACCTGCTCGCCCTGGTGGCGTCGGTGGTCGTCGACTCGTTCGGCACCCGGTGGTTCGGCACCTGGCTGCCGGAGGCGTTCACCTTCCACTGGTACTCCGACGCGTGGCGTGAGTTCGGGCTGTCGTCGGTGCTGCTGGTGACGCTCGAGGTGGCGGTCGTCGTGGTGGCCGTCTCGCTGCTGATCGGGGTGCCCGCGTCGTACGCGCTGGCCCGGCGGGAGTTCCCCGGCAAGCGGCTGGTGATGGTGCTGTTCGTGCTCCCGATCCTGGTGCCGCCGATCACCTACGGCATCCCGCTGGCGACGCTGCTCTACAAGCTGCACCTCGCCGGCTCGATGCCGGGGGTGATCCTGGCGAACCTGGTGCCGGCGGTGCCGTTCGTGATCCTCACGATGACCCCGTTCATCGAGCAGATCGACCCGAAGATCGAGTCCGCGGCGCGGATGTGCGGCGCCTCGACCCGGTCGATCTTCCTGCACGTGCTGACCCCGCTGCTGGTGCCCGGCATCCTCGCCGCGTCCATCCTGGTGCTGGTGCGCACCGTCGGCATGTTCGAGCTGACCTTCCTGACCGCCGGCCCGAGCAGCACCACGCTGGTGGTCGCGCTCTACAACGCGGTGTTCGCCGCCGGCATCCGCGCCAACCAGTCCGTGGACGCGATGGCGGCGATCTACACCGGGTCGATGCTGGTGCTGCTGGTGATCGCGCTGCGCTACGTGAACCCGACCCAGCTGGTCACCCGGCCGCGCGAGGAGCCTGCGGAGTGATCGAGCTCGATGTCGTGGTGCTCGGCGAGGTGCTCGTCGAGCTCGCCTCCGACGAGCCGTTCGCGGCCGGCCGCGAGGTCACCCTCGGGGTGTCCGGCGACTGCGTGAACGCCGCCGCGGCCGCGGCCGCCGCCGGGGCCCGCACCGCGCTGCTCACCCGGATCGCCGACGACGAGCTCGGCGACGTGGTGGAGGCCCGGCTCCACGAGCTCGGCGTGGACACGTCGCTGGTCCGCCGGGTGCCGGGCCAGCAGGCGGCGTACTTCGTGCACGCCGACCCGGCCGGCGCCCGGGAGTTCGTGTACCTCCGCTCCGGAAGTGCCGGGTCGACCCTCGACGCCGGCGACGTCGAGGACGCCCGGCTCGACCGGGCCGTCGTCGTCCTGGCCAGCGGCATCACCTGCGCGCTCTCGGAGTCCGCCCGCGGCGCGGTGCGGGCCGCGGCCGAGGCGGCCCGGACCTTCGTCTACGACCCGAACTTCAGGCCGCGGCTCACCTCCGCCGACGCGGCCGCCGACGCGCTGCGCACCCTCGCGCCGTACGCCGCCGTGGTCACGCCGGCCGCACCCGGCGAGACCGGACCGCT
>JABFXA010000211.1 GCA_013361955.1 Nocardioidaceae bacterium | reverse complement strand
GCCGCTGCCGCGCCGGTGGCGGCAGCCCCCCAGACCCCGCGCGCGGTGCAGGACGACGATCGCTGGCAGGCCGACCTTGCACCGCGCGCGGCCGAGGCGCTCCCCCCGCCGCCGGTCGAGCCGGAGTGGGTGGACGGCGAGGAGGTCTACACCGTCTACCGCCCGGCCGACGACGACCGAGAGGCCCGGAACGCCCATGACGCGGCCTAGACGCGGATGAGCGGGCGCCGCGCACCGACCGTGGGGGTCGTCGTCCTGCTCGTGCTCGGCGGCCTCTTCGTCGGGTCGCTGTTCCTGCTGTCCGCGCTGATGGGGTCGATGAGCGACGAGTCCGGCGGCTGTGACACCGTGCCCGCCGGCCCGGCGCCCGTCGCCGGGGCGGGGCGCAAGGTCGGCGACCTCACCCCGGCGCAGCTCGCGAACGCGCAGGCGGTGGTCGCCGAGGGCCGGCGGATGCAGGTGCCGGTGCAGGGCATCGTGGTGGCGCTGGCCACCGCCAGCCAGGAGTCCGGGTTCACCAACTACGCGAACGACGGCCGCGGCGGCGACCTCTCGTTCCTCCAGCGCGGCATCGAGCGCTCGCTCTCGCTGCCGCACGAGGCGGTCGGCAGCGACCACGGCTCGATCGGCATCTTCCAGCAGCAGTGGCCGTGGTGGGGCACGATGAGCCAGCTGATGGACCCGACCACGTCGGCGCACAAGTTCTACGAGTCGCTGCTCGCCGTACCGGGCTGGCAGTCGATGCCGGTCACCGTGGCCGCCCAGCGGGTGCAGCGCTCCGCGTTCCCCGACGCGTACGCCGACGACGAGGCGCTCGCGCGACAGCTGCTCGGCTCGTCCGGCTCGGCGGCGGCCACCAGCGCGGCGTCGTTCCAGGGGGCGGCGTCGTCCGGGGCCGGCTGCGTCGCCGGGGTGGCCGCGCGCGGACCGGTCGTCTACCCGCTGCCGAAGGGCTCCGGCTTCCGCGACAACCACAACTTCGGCAACCACGGCGGGATGTGGTCGCGCGAGCACACCGGCACCGACCTCTCGGTGGCCTGCGGCACCCCGGTCCTCGCGGCCACCGCCGGCACCGTGGTGGTGCGCACCGACCAGCCGTGGGCGGGGCACTGGCTGGTGCAGGTCAGCACCGGCGTCGGCCAGCTCACCACCTGGTACGGCCACATGCGCGCGCTCGACGTGACCGCCGGGCAGACCGTCCGGGCCGGCCAGCAGATCGGCGAGGTCGGCGACCTCGGCAACGCGACCGGCTGCCACCTGCACTTCGAGGTGCACCCGCAGGGCGGCTCGATCTACCGCGACAGCGTCGACCCGAGCCCGTGGCTGGCGGAGAACGTCGGCCGGGAGGACGTCGGCTCGCAGCCCGTCGACTTCAACGGCGACGGCGAGGCCGGCTTCACGCTGGCCACCTTCAACGTGCTCGGCGGCAGCCACACCTCCGCCTCCGGCAAGGCGCCCGGGCTGGCGTCCGGACGGTCCCGCGCCGCGGGTGTCGTCGACCTGCTGGACCGGTACGGCGTCGACGTGGCCGGCCTCCAGGAGCTGCAGCGGCCGCAGTGGCAAGCGCTCGCGACGCTGGCCGGGTCGACGTACGCGACGTACTCGGCACACGGCGACACCGAGAACGCCATCGCCTACCGCCGCGACCGCTGGACCTTCGTCCGCGGCCGCACCTTCCCGGTGCCGTACTTCGACGGGCACCCGCGGCACATGCCGATCGTGCGGCTGCGCGACCGCGACTCGGGCCAGGAGGCGGTGTTCGTCAACGTGCACAACCCGGCCGACACCCGGCGGTTCCCCGCGCAGGGGCGGTGGCGCGCGGAGGCGGTGGCCCGCGAGGCCGCGCTGGTGCAGCGGCTGTCGCGCCAGGGCGCGCCGGTGTTCCTGACCGGTGACATGAACGACCGCCACGACGTCTACTGCGCACTCACCGCCGGCAACCTCGCCGAGTCCGCGAGCGGCAGTGGCGGTCCCGGCTGCCACCCGCCGCAGGGGGCGCAGATCGACTGGATCTTCGGACGCGGCGGGGTCCGGTTCACCAACTACACCGTCGACCGCGGGCCGCTGCACGACGGCACCAGCGACCACCCGTTCGTGGTCGCCCGGGTGGTCGGTGGCTTCTGACAGCGTGGCGGTCATGGCTGACTACCCACGACTGCTGCACACCGCGATCGACACCACCGACTGCCGCGGCCTGGCGGAGTTCTACCGCGAGCTCCTCGGCCTGCAGTACCGGCCCGGCGACGAGCCGCCGGCCGACGGCTCCTCGGACGACGCCGACTGGTTGGTGCTGACCGACGCCGACGGCACCCGCACGCTCGCCTTCCAGGAGGTGCCGCGCCTCGAGCCGACCACCTGGCCGGAGCACGACGTCCCGATGCAGATGCACCTCGACCTCACCGTCCCGACGGTCGAGGAGCTGCAGCGGCAGCGCGAGCGCGCGGAGGGCCTGGGCGCCCGGCTGCGGCTGGACCGCACCGACGACCCCGACGAGCCGCTCTACGTCCTCGTCGACCCGTCCGGGCACCCGTTCTGCCTCTTCGTGGCGTAGCCGCTCATCGCGCGTGCTGCGGTGTGTGCCGTTGGACGCCGAGGAGCGTGGAGGCCAGCGCTCCCGAGGCCACCAGCGCGAGCAGCGCGAGGCCGAGGCCGTAGCCCGGGAAGACCAGCGTGTACGTCGCGCCCATCACCAGCGGCGGGAAGAAGCCGCCGAGGCCGCCGGCGGCGCCGACGATCCCGGTGACGCTGCCGACGCGCGCGGCCGGTGCGGCCTGGGCGACCCAGGCGAACACGCCGCCGGTGCCGAGGCCGAGGAAGAACGCCAGGGTGACGAACGACAGCCCGGCCGGGAGCTCGAGCGGCGGCTGCAGCGCGACCACGACCGCGAGCACCGCGGTGCCGGTCAGCGAGGTCGCGACCACGGTGCGGGGGCCGACCCGGTCGGAGAGCACGCCGCCGATCGGCCGCGCGACCACGGCGGCGATCGCGAAGCCCGCGGTGCGGGTGCCGGCGGCGGTCAGGTCGAAGTCGTAGATGTCCTTCAGGTACGTCGGCAGGTACGTCGAGAACGCCACGAACCCGCCGAACACCACGGCGTACAGGAACGCCATCTGCCAGGTGACCGGGAGCCGCATCGCGGCCGCGAGCTTCGGCACCACCGGGTCGGTGCTGGGCGACCAGGCAGGCGCGTCGCGCATCGTGAACCAGCACAGCACCGCGACGGCGGCGAGCGCGACCGCGATGATCGCGTGGGTCTGCGTGTAGCCGAACCACTCGACGAAGCGCGGCGTGAAGAAGGCCGACAGCGCGGTGCCGCCCATGCCGGCGCCGAACAGGCCGGTCGCGAAGCCGCGCCGGGCCGGTTCGAACCATGCGTTCACGAACGGGATGCCGACCGCGAACGTGGTGCCGGCGATGCCGAGGAAGAACCCGAACAGCAGCAGCAGCCCGTACGAGTCCTGGTTGCCGGCGAACGCGACCAGCAGCACGAACGGCACCGACACCAGCATCAGCACCGGGAACATCAGCCGGCCGCCGAACCGGTCGGTCAGCGCGCCGGCCGGGACCCGGCCCAGCGAGCCGACCAGCACCGGGATCGCCACCAGCAGCGACTTCTGGTTGCTGCTCAGCCCGAGCTGCTCGGTGTAGCGCACGCCCAGCGGGGCGATCATGTTCCAGGCCCAGAAGGAGATCGCGAACGCCCCGGTGGCCAGCAGCAGGTTCTTCATCTGGCCCGTCGTGGTCGTCGGGGCGGCAGTGGTCTCGGTCATCTCGGCACCCTCCTCAGCGGTCCCGGTCGTGGGTGCCGACCGGTGCCCACCGGTCCCGCGCACGGCTGCCGGGTGCGGTACGCCGGTCGCGGCTGCGGTAGACGATGTACGGGCGGAACAGGTAGTGCACCGGCGCCGTGAACGCGTGCACCAGCCGGGTGAACGGCCAGATCGCGAAGAGCAGCATGCCGACCAGCGTGTGCACCTGGAACTGCGCGGGTGCCGCGGCCATCGAGTCGACGTCGGGCTGCAGCACGAACAGCGAGCGGAACCACGGCGACACCGTCTCGCGGTAGTTGTGCGCCTCGCTGCCGGCGCCGACGCTGACCAGCGTGGTCCAGAGCCCGAGCACGATGGCGGCCACCAGCACGACGTACATCAGCTTGTCGTTCCTGGTGGTGGCCATGAACACCGGGCCGGTGGTGCGCCGCCGGTAGACCAGGATCAGGATGCCGACCAGCGTGCAGACGCCGGCCAGCCCGCCGAACAGCAGCGCGTTGACGTGGTAGACGCCCTCGCTGACCCCGACCGCCTCCGTCCACGACTCCGGGACGACCAGCCCGCCGAGGTGGCCGACCACGACCAGCAGGATCCCGAAGTGGAACAGTGGCGAGCCGATCCGCAGCAGCCGCGACTCGTAGAGCTGCGAGGAGCGGGTGGTCCAGCCGAACTTGTCGTAGCGGTAGCGCCACAGGCTGCCGGCGACCAGCACCACCAGCATCAGGTACGGCAGCACGCCCCACAGCACGGTGCTCATGGCCGGGTCTCCTGCAGCGGCAGCAGTCGCGGGTCGAACGGCTCCAGCCCGACCATCTCGACCGGCGGTGCGGCCATCGCCATCACCGCGGCGCGGTCGGCCGGCGACGGCCCGGGCAGGGTCGCGCAGACCGCGCGCACCGCGTCGACGTACGGCGACGCGATCTCGTCGAGCGCGATGCGGAGCAGCTCGACGCTGGGCCGGTACTCCTCGAGCAGCCGCATGCCGGCGTCGGGGTCGGCGACAGCGGCGAACTCGAGCACCATCGGCAGGTGGTCGGGCAGCTCGCCGCCGGTGTCGACGAGGAACCCGGACGCGCGGTAGGCGGACTTGAACCGGGCCAGCACCTCGCCGCGGCGCCTGGTGTCGCCGTCGGTCCAGTACGACAGGTGCAGGGCGTGCTTGCGGCTCAGGTCGAACACGTCGACGTAGTGCCGCTGCAGGTCGGCCAGCGGAGTGCGGGCCAGGTGCTCGACCAGCCGGCCGAGCTGCTGCACGGGCTCCGCCTCCGGCTGCTCGGCGAGCGCGCCGCGCAGCCGCGGCACCGCGGCCTGCAGGTCGGCGTCGGGGTAGTCGAGGCACCACGAGGCGACCTGGTGCAGCACCCGCGTGGACGGGCCGCGCCGGCGCCTCACGGCTGGTCCCCGCCGACGTCGTGGCGGGGTGGGAACAGCCCCTGCGGCGGTGCCCCGTTGCCGTCCCAGTTCAGCAGGTTCACCCGGCCGCGGAGCTCGTCGGCCGACGTGGTCGCGTCGGAGGTCTGCCGTTGGCGGAGCGCGTTGAACGTCTCCACCGCGACCGGTGCGGGCCGGCCGCTGGCCTCGCCGTACGGTCCGGACTCGTACATGCCCGGGCCCTCGTCGTAGTCGAGCGAGCAGCCGATCTCCTCGAGCTGGTGGGCCTGCTCGAGGTGCGCGGTCGGGATCACGTAGCGCTCGTCGTACTTCGCGATCGCCATCAGCCGGTACATCGCGTACAGCGACTCCTCGCTCATCCCGACCGAGGCCGGGATGCTCGCGTCGGGCTCGCGGCCGAGGGTGACGCCGCGCATGTAGGAGCGCATCGCGGCGAGCTTGCGGAGCACGGCGGCGACCGTCTCGCTGCGGCCCGCGGTGAACAGCTCGGCGAGGTACTCGACCGGGATCCGCAGCGCGTCGATCGCGCCGAAGAGGGTGTCCCGGTCCTCGGCGTCGTGGCCCTGCTCGGCGAGCAGGTCGACCACCGGCGAGAGCGGCGGGACGTACCAGACCATCGGCATCGTGCGGTACTCCGGGTGCAGCGGCAGCGCCACCCGGTACGTCTTCGCGAGCGCGTAGACCGGCGAGCGGCGGGCGGCTGCGACCCAGTCGTCGGGGATGCCGCCGGCCTTGGCGGCGGCGATGACGTCGGGATCGTCCGGGTCGAGCATCAGGTCGAGCTGCGCGTCGTACAGGTCCTGCGGGTCGGGGGTGGAGGCGGCGGCGGTGACCGCGTCGGCGTCGTACAGGAAGATGCCGAGGTAGCGCAGCCGGCCCACGCACGTCTCCGCGCAGACCGTGGGCAGTCCGACCTCCACGCGGGGGTAGCAGAGCGTGCACTTCTCGGCCTTGCCGGACTTGTGGTTGAAGTAGATCTTCTTGTAGGGGCAGCCGGTGATGCACTGCCGCCAGCCGCGGCAGCGCTCCTGGTCGACGAGCACGATGCCGTCCTCGGTGCGCTTGTAGATCGCGCCGGACGGGCAGGACGCCATGCACGACGGGTTCAGGCAGTGCTCGCAGATCCGCGGCAGGTAGAACATGAAGGTCTGCTCGAGCTCGAACCGGATCCGGTCCTCCGACTCGCGCCGGACCTTCTCCACGAGTGGGTCGAGGTGGCCGAGCTCGGTGGTGCCGCCGAGGTCGTCGTCCCAGTTGGCCGACCAGGTGATCTTGGTGTCCTCGCCGGTGATCAGCGACTTCGGCCGGGCCACCGGGAAGTCGTCGCCGAGCGGCGCCTCGACGAGGGTCCGGTAGTCGTAGGTCCACGGCTCGTAGTAGTCGGAGAGCTCCGGCTGCACCGGGCTCGCGAAGATGCCGAGCAGCTTCTTCACCCGGCTCCCGGCCTTGAGCCGCAGCCGACCGCGCCGGTCGAGCTCCCAGCCGCCCTTCCAGGTCTCCTGGTCCTCGTAGCGACGCGGGTACCCCTGGCCGGGCCTGGTCTCGACGTTGTTGAACCAGACGTACTCCGTGCCGGCCCGGTTGGTCCACGCCTGCTTGCAGGTGACCGAGCAGGTGTGGCAGCCGATGCACTTGTCGAGGTTCATCACCATGCCGACCTGCGCCATCACCCTCATCAGTAGGTCACCTCCTGGGACCGCTTGCGGATCGTGGAGACCATGTCGCGCTGGTTGCCGGTGGGACCGAGGTAGTTGAACGTGTAGGACAGCTGGGCGTAGCCGCCGATCAGGTGCGTCGGCTTGACCAGCAGCCGCGTGACCGAGTTGTGGATGCCGCCGCGCCGGCCGGTCGCCTCGGACTTCGGTACGTCGATGGTGCGCTCCTGCGCGTGGTAGACGTACACGACGCCGGCCGGCATCCGGTGCGACACGATCGCGCGGGCGACGAGCACGCCGTTGGCGTTGGTGCACTCGACCCAGTCGTTGTCGGAGACGTCGATCGACCCCGCGTCGTCCGGGCTCATCCACACCGTCGGCCCGCCGCGCGACAGCGACAGCATCAGCAGGTTGTCCTGGTACTCCGAGTGGATCGACCACTTGGAGTGCGGCGTCAGGTAGCGGACGGTGACCTGCCGCGCGCCGTCGGGCCCGATGCGCGGCTCGCCGAAGAGCCGGTGCATGTCCAGCGGCGGCCGGTACGTCGGCAGCCCCTCGCCGAGGTCGAGCATCCAGTCGTGGTCGAGGTAGAGCTGCATCCGCCCGGTGAGCGTGTGGAACGGCTTCAGCCGCTCGATGTTCACCGTGAACGGCGCGTAGCGTCGGCCGCCGGTCTCCGACCCGGACCACTCCGGCGAGGTGATCACCGGCACCGGCGCGACCTGGGTGTCGGCGAAGCTGATCCGCTTCTCCTCCGACCCCTCCGCCAGGTCGACCAGCGGCTTGCCGACCCGTTCCTCGAGCGTCCGGAAGCCCTGCACGGCGAGCTCGCCGTTCGTCGTACCGGAGAAGGTCAGGATCGCCTCGGCGAGCTTGGCGTCGGTGTCGATCGCGGGGCGGCCGTCGCCGGCGCCGCCGAGCATCACGCCGTTGGCGCGGGCCAGCCGCGCGGTCTGCTCCTCGAGCCGGTAGGTGACGTTCTTGACGGTGAAGCCGAGGCGGTCCGCGAGCGGGCCCACGCTGGCCAGCCTGTCGGCGATGGTCGTGTAGTCGCGCTCGACGACGGTGAACACCGGCAGGTTGCGGCCCGGGGTGCCGGCCGCGCCGTTCGCGCGCCAGTCGTCGACGCGACCGCCCGGCTGGGCGGTCTCACCCGGGGTGTCGTGCTGCAGCGGCACGCTGACCAGGTCCTTGCGCACCCCGAGGTGGGTGCGGGCCAGGTCGGAGAGCCGCCGGGCCAGCAGGTGGAAGGCCTCGAAGTCGGTCTTCGCCTCCCACGGCGGGTCGATGGCCGGCGAGAACGCGTGCACGAACGGGTGCATGTCGGTGGAGGACAGGTCGTGCTTCTCGTACCAGGTCGCGGCCGGCAGCACCACGTCGGAGAGCAGCGTGGTCGAGGTCATCCGGAAGTCGGCGGAGACGAGCAGGTCCAGCTTGCCCTCCGGCGCCTCGTCGTGCCAGGCCACCTCTTCCGGCCGCGGCGCCTCCGGGTTCTCGCTGCCGAGCACGTTGGAGTGGGTGCCGAGCAGGTGCTTGAGGAAGTACTCGTTGCCCTTGGCCGAGGAGCCCATCAGGTTGGACCGCCACACCACGAGCGTGCGCGGCCAGCTCTCCGGGGCGTCGACGTCCTCGATGGCCGGGCGCAGCGTGCCGTCGTGCAGCGCCTGCGCGACGTAGCCGGCCGGGTCGGTGGCGCGTCCCTCGGCGACCGCGGCCTCGGCGTCCTCGGCGACCTGCATCGGGTTGGTGGTGAACTGCGGGTAGAACGGCATCCAGCCGAGCCGCGCGGACTGCGCGATGGTGTCGGCGGTGTGCTTGCCGGCGAGGTGCCCCTTCGCGAGCGGCGAGGTCAGCGAGTCGGCCGAGTAGCCGTCGGTGCGCCACTGGTCGGTGTGCATGTACCAGTACGACGTCCCGGTCATCGTGCGCGGCGGCCGCGACCAGTCCAGCGCGTTGGCCAGCGAGATCCAGCCGGTGATCGGGCGGCACTTCTCCTGCCCGACGTAGTGCGCCCAGCCGCCGCCGTTGCGGCCCATGCTGCCGGTGATCGCCAGCAGCGCGAGGATCGCCCGGTACGTCGCGTCGCCGTGGAACCACTGGCAGATGCCGGCGCCCATCACGATCATCGTCCGGCCGCCGGACTCCTCGGCGTTGGCCGCGAGCTCGCGGGCGATGCGGGTGCACTGCTCCGCGGGTACGCCGGTGACCTCGGCCTGCCACGCCGGGGTGTACGGCGTCGACGCGTCGTCGTACCCGCTCGGCCACTCGCCGGGCAGGTCGCGGCCCACGCCGTACTGGGCGAGCATCAGGTCGAGCACGGTGGTGACCAGGTGCTCGCCGACGCGGCGGGCCGGCACGCTGCGGCGCAGCACCGAGCCGGAGCCGTCGGGCGCGACGAACGCCGGCAGCAGCACCTCGACCGGCTCCGCGTCCGGCCGGCTCGCGCTGAGCGCCGGGGTGACGCCCTCCAGGTCGAGGTTCCAGCGGCCCTTGCCCGACTCGGCGTACCGGAAGCCCATCGAGCCGTTCGGCACCACCGGCCGGCCCGTGGCCGCATCGAGCAGCACCGTCTTCCACGCGTCCTCGGGTGCCTCGTGACCGGGCAGGTCGGCCGCGGTCAGGAACTTGCCGGGCACGTACGCGCCGTCCTCGCCGTGCGGGTCCAGCCGGACCAGGAACGGCAGGTCGGTGTAGCGGCGCACGTAGTCGACGAAGAACGGCGTCTGCCGGTCGACGAAGTGCTCCTTGAGCACGACGTGGCCCATCGCCATCGCGAGCGCTGCGTCGGTGCCGGCGTGTGCGGGCACCCACTCGTCGGCGAACTTGGTGTTGTCGGCGTAGTCCGGGCTCACCGTGACGACCTTGGTGCCGCGGTAGCGGACCTCGGCCATCCAGTGCGCGTCGGGCGTGCGGGTCACCGGGACGTTCGATCCCCACAGCACCAGGTACGTCGCGTCCCACCAGTCGCCCGACTCGGGGACGTCGGTCTGGTCGCCGAACATCTGCGGGCTGGCCACCGGCAGGTCGGCGTACCAGTCGTAGAAGGAGGTCATCACCCCGCCGATGAGCTGCACGAACCGGGTGCCCACGCAGTGCGAGACCATGGACATCGCCGGGATCGGGGAGAAGCCGGCGCACCGGTCCGGGCCGTAGGTCTTGATCGTGTGCACGTGCGCGGCGGCGGCGATCTCGACCGCCTCGTTCCACGACGCGCGCACCAGCCCGCCCTTGCCGCGAGCCCGCTGGTAGCGCCGCCGGCGGTCCGGGTCGCCGGTGATCTCCGCCCAGGCCAGCACCGGGTCGCCGAGGCGACCCTTGGCCTCGCGGTACATGTCGAGGAGCACCCCGCGCACGTACGGGTGGCGCACCCGCGTCGGCGAGTAGGTGTACCAGGAGAACGCCGCCCCGCGCGGGCAGCCGCGCGGCTCGTACTCCGGCCGGTCGGGTCCCACCGAGGGGTAGTCGGTCTGCTGGCTCTCCCAGGTGATGATGCCGTCCTTGACGTACACCTTCCACGAGCAGGAGCCGGTGCAGTTCACGCCGTGGGTCGAGCGCACCACCTTGTCGTGGCTCCACCGGTCGCGGTAGAACACGTCGCCCGCGCGGCCGCCCTCGCGGTACACCACGCGACCGTCGTCGGACTCCTCCCACCGGGTGAAGTAGCGGCCCATGCTCAGGAGGGCCGAGGCGGCCGCTCCGTCGACTGCCGGGGTCTTGCGGTCCGCACTCATCCGGGCTCCCCTCGTCAACGACGAGGCCGCCCGGGCCGGCGCTCTGGACGGCCTTGCACGCTACCGAGCGGCTGCTGCGGATCGCTCACCCGTGACGGGCCGCTCGCGCTCATCCTAGGACTCGCGGCGCGTGGGGGGCGATGCGTCGACCCGCTCAGGCCCGGTGCACGAGCCGGACCGTGGTGCCGCCGCGGCCGGGATCGGAGGCGATCGTGAGGTCGTCGCACAGCTGCCGCGCGACCCAGAGCCCGTGCCCGCCGGCGTCGGGGTTCCCGGGGAGCGGGGAGTCGACGCCCTGGAAGGGGTCCGGGAGGCCGGGGCCGTCGTCGGTGACCACGCACAGCCACCGGTCGGGGCCGCGGTGCAGCCGGACGGTGACCGGTGGACGGGCGTGCTGGAGCGCGTTGGTGACGATCTCGTTGACCGCGATGACGAGGTCGTCCGGCGCCGTACGGAAGGCGTCGCGCAGCACGGGCAGGTCCTCGGCGGCGGTGAGCACACCGTCGTACGCCGGCGGCTCGGACTCCAGCGGGTCCGGACCGTCCGCGCCGGCGAGCTCGGCGAGCACCGCGGCCCGCCGCTGTCCGCCGACCTCCACGCCGGCCGCGGTGACCACCCGGTCATGGGTGGCCCGGGCGTGGGCCAGCAGGTCGGCGGCCAGCACCCGGGTGTCGTACTGGCACAGCGACACGAACTCGTAGGGAGCCAGCGCCCGGTCGACCAGCGCCTCGTAGCTCATCCAGGCGTGCCGCGTCCTCGGCTCCTCACCGAACGGCACCGGCCCGGTGACCCGGACCCGGCGGCCGGCCGCGCTCTCGTGGTCCAGCATCCGCTGGAACTCGCCGATCGTGCGCATCGGCCGGTCGTAGAGCCGGGCATGGTCGGCGAAGGTGATCCGCGGGTCGTCGTCCCACGCGCGGCGCAGCACGCCGACGCCGGCGTCACCCCCGTGCACCACCACCAGGTCCCCGGCCTGCAGCCCCTGCTCGATCAGGTCGTGGGTACCGTCGACCAGCTCGTCTTCGCTGGAGAACACCAGCGCGTCATGTCGTACGCCCATGGCTGCCGTCACCCCCGTCCACCACCATGTTGGGCAGCTGGTCCCAGCCGACCAGCCGCAGCGACCGCTGGATCGACGTCGCCGGCGCGCGCAGCACCACCCGGCGCCCCGGGTGCCGCCAGGCCGACTCGGCCAGCACCCGGATCGCGCCGACGTCGAGGAACGACGCCCCGGCCAGGTCCACCACGATCTCACCCGTGCCGGACAGGACCGTCGCCGCGAGCGCGTCCTCGAGCGCGCCCCGGTTGGACAGGTCCACCTGGCCGGACACCCGCAGGCCGTCCCCGCCGTCGAGACGGCCGATGGCCAGCACGTCGTCGCGGTAGTAGTCGCCCTCGGGCACCACCTGCCCGGCGTGCACGGCCGCCGCCCGCACGAGGAAGTCCGTCTCGTGCCGCCGTCGGTCGTAGAGGCACAGCCCGGCCACCGGGTGCGCCGCGACCAGGCCGCCCCCGAGTCGCTCCCTCTCGACCATCTCCTCCTGCGTCTCTTCGCCGAAGAGGAGGTCGACCTCCGAGGCCATCCGGGCCGCGGCGAACCCCTGCGCCTGACGCTCCGCCAGGATCGCCGTCAGCCGGTCCACGACGCCGCCGGCGCGGGACCCGGCGGCGTCGACGTCGTCCTCGGCCACGCTCACGACCCGGATCTGTCCGCGCCGGTACGCCGTGTCACCGTCGACGCCCCCGTCGGCGAGGTACGCCGTGACGGTCGCGGCGTCGGAGCCGGTGACGTAGAGGACCAGCTCGTCCGCGGCCAGGCCGGCGCGGACGAACGCGCAGACGGCCGCGCGCAGCTCCTGCTCGTCGTCGTACATCTGACACAGGTGCTGACCCGGCCGCGCGTCGTCCATCGACTGCACCAGCACCAGAGCACCTCGCATCGCCAGCGACCCTCAGCCTAGTTCCGGCCGTGCGACGCCGACAGGCCTCGGCGTCCGGCGGCGGTGGAGCGGTGGCTCCCCTGCGGTACGACCTCAGGACGGAGGAGCCACCTGGGACCACGCTAGGCGGCCGACCTGACGACACCCTGACCGCGACGCAGGGGTCGCGACGACGGCGATCAGCTGACGGGAGCGAAGCCGGCGGTCCCGTCCGGGGTCACCGGGGTCGACCCGACCCGCGCGGGGACCCGCTCCATGAGCATGGCGGCGAGGTCGTCGTTGAGGTGCCCCCCCGGCACGAACGTGCGCAGCCGTTCCATCAGCCCCTCCAGGGCGTCCTCGACGCTGTCGTCGCGCAGCACGTCGGTGTGGTCGAGCAGCGGGAAGAAGGCGCGGTGCTGGTCGCGGGCCTCGGTGAGGCCGTCGGTGTACAGGAGCAGCCGGTCGCCCTCGTCCCAGGGGTACGTGCGCGTGGTCGGCCTGGACCCCAGGCCGAGCGGCACCGCGGGCGGCACGTCGAGCAGCTCGGTGTCCCCGTTCGCGCGGAGCAGCAGCGCGGGCTGGTGGCCGCAGTTCGCCAGCGTGAGCACGCCCGGGGTGCTGGCGTCGATGACCACGGCGGTCACGAACTCCTCGTCGCTGAAGAACAACCGCAGGTAGGAGTCCATGTCCTCGACGACCTCGGGGAGGCTCTCCTTGGTGGCGGCCGCCTGGCGGAACGCCCGGATCACGCGGGCGGCCTGCTCCACGGCCGCGAGGCCCTTCCCTCGCACGTCGCCGACGATGAACCGGGTGTACCCCTCGGTCAGGGAGCAGTCGTAGAGGTCGCCGCCGACGACGGAGTCCTCCGTCGCGGACAGGTACCGGGTGGAGATCGCCAGCCCCTGGACGAAGGCCGGGACGACCGGGAGCACCGCGCGCTGGGCCACCTCGGCGATCCGCGAGACGCGCGCGAGCTTCCGCTCCCGGCGCACCCGGGCCACGCAGATCGCCACGGCCGCGGCGGAGATGACGCAGACGTCCGCCAGCAGCACCCACTGCTGGCCGGTGCCC
This sequence comes from Nocardioidaceae bacterium, assembly GCA_013361955.1. Lineage (GTDB taxonomy): Bacteria > Actinomycetota > Actinomycetes > Propionibacteriales > Nocardioidaceae > Nocardioides_B. The sequence goes on along the minus strand of JABFXA010000211.1, from coordinate 33,886 downwards.
CAGGCGTCGTGGACGAAGCCCGACACGACCGTCACCGCAACCGCCGCGGCTCCGAACAGCGCCGTCGTCCTGGGGGAGAGCACGGCGCAGGCGATCAGGGGGGACACCGCGACGAGCGGGTCGAGCACCACGTCGCCGGGCAGCAGGGCGTCCGCCACCTGGACGAGGACCAGCCACACCAGCGCGGCTGCCGCGCTCGCCCGCATCACCCGGTCAGGGGTCACGACACGTGCCCGTCGTCAGCACGCCAGGTGGTGTTGTCCTGCATCGGTCCTCGTTCCGAAGACATCCGAAACGACCGCGTCTTGAGCGTCCGGCAGGACACCGTAACACCGGCGCGGAAGCGCCCGGTACCGCCGGGCAGGGACGTCGCTCAGCCGACGCGGAGCCCCGCCGTCAGGAGATCAGCGCGTCGACGGTCTTCTTCAACGCGCTCGGCTGCGACGGGCGCCGCGGGGCGCGTTCCTTGGCGGCGAGCATCTCCTCGCCGAGCTCCTGGAGGCGCTTGCGGCCGAGGCCCGAGCGGACCTGCGGGAACCACTCCTGCTCCTCCTCGTCCATGTGGTGCGTCACGTTCTCGATTAGCACCGTCGTCTTGGCGGTGAACCTCTCGTCGGTGGCGTCCATCGCGGCGAGCTCGACGACCAGGACGTCGGCCACATGGTGCTCCTCGTAGGACTCCAGGACGTCGTCCTCGAGGTCCGGCAGCGCCTCGCGGACCTGCGGGTACATCACCTCGTTCTCGATGTAGGTGTGCACGGTCAGCAGCTCGATCATCTTGTCCACCAGGCGCTGCTTGGTGGCCGTGGCGTTCTCCCCGGCTGCCTGGAACTCCTTGAAGACCTTGCGGATCTCCTTGTGGTCGTTGCGCAGCAGCACGATCGCGTCGTTGCTCATCCACATCTCCTGGTCGGTGTCGGCCGGGCCTGGACGTACCCCACGCCGTCGTCGGCATGCGGTCGACCGGCCGGCACGAGCGCCGTCAGACGGGCTTCAGCGGGTCGTGCCCGAGGTCCATCAGGTGGTGGCGCCAGGCGGCGTTGCCGGACGTGGGCTCGGGCTCCTCGCCGCGTTGGCTGCGAACCCGGTCGACGACGCCGGCCATCACCTCGACGTCCTCCCGGGTGAGGTCGGCGCGACGCTTCCCGAGGATCGCCAGCACCTGCCGCCCCACGGGCGGTCCCGCCCGGTCCGGGAGTGCCTCGGTGTCGGTCCCGGCGCGGCTCTCGCGGAGCCAGTCGCCGAGCTCGCGCGAGGTCATGTTGACCACCGTGTGGAACTCCTGCCAGAGCTCCTCGTCGACGGGCGACTCAGTCATCGTTGCGTCCTCCTCGGCTCGGTTCGGGCTCGTGCAGCTCACGGATCTGGCGGGCGCGCTCGATGTCCTCGGCCTCCCTGGCGTCGGCCTTCTCGATGTTCCGGGTGTCGCGGGGCGGCAGCTGGATGGACTCCTCGGCGGGCAGCCCGGCCTGCAGCTCGCGGCCCCGCTCGAGCTCGGCGTCGAGCTCCGCCCCGAACAGCAGCGCGAGGTTGGTGATCCACAGCCAGAGCAGGAAGACGACGACACCGGCGAGCGCACCGTAGGTCTTGTTGTACGACGAGAACGTGGCGACGTAGAAGCCGAACAGGGCCGAGGCCACGATCCAGGTGACGATCGCGACCACCGCGCCGACGCTGAGCCAGCGGAACTTCGGCTGGGCGACGTTCGGGGTCGCGTAGTAGAGGACCGCGACGATCGCGATCACCGCGACCAGGATCACCGGCCACTTGGCGATGTTCCAGACCACGACCGCCGTCGAGCCCACGCCCAGCGCGTTGCCGACGGCGTCGGCCGCGGGGCCGCTGACGACGAGCGCGATGGCGACGGCCGCGGCGAGCACCAGCGCGACCAGGGTGACCAGCAGCTGCAGCGGTCGCAGCTTCCAGATCGGCCGACCCTCGCGGATCTCGTACATGCGGTTCATCGCCCGGCCGAACGCGCCGACGTACCCGGACGCCGACCAGAGGGCGGTCGCGAGGCCCACCACGAAGGCGAACCCGGCGGCGTTCTGGGCGGCGGCCAGCGACCGGAGCGTGGGCTCGAGGGTGTCGGCGGCGGACCCGGCGCCGACCTGCCGGAGGATGTCCAGCAGCGTCGTGACCGTGGAGGGTCCCTGGTCGACCAGGCCGACCAGCGACAGGAGCGCGATCATCGCCGGGAACAGCGCCAGGACGGCGTAGTAGGTGAGCGCCGCGGCCAGGTCGGTGCACTGGTCGCCGCTGAACTCGCGGGCGGTCTTGCGCAGGACGTACATCCAGGACCGCTTGGTCAGGTCGGTCGGGCTCTCCGGCCCGGACTCCTCGAGACGCTGCTCCGTGCTCTCGGCGCGGGCGTCACGACCGGTGTCCGACTGGTCGTCGTGGCGCTTCGGGTGCTTCCTCATCCGAGCGCGGTTCCCGGGCGCCCGCGCCCCAAACGGCCCTCCGTCGTACGGCGGTGGTCAGCTCGCCTCGGTGTCCGCGGGGTCGGAGGCCGCGCGGATGGCGGCGTGTGAGGTAGGGCCGGCGATGGGCACGTGCTCGTCGTACTCGGCGCGGATCCGCAGCGGGTTGCGGACCTCGGGTGGCACCCACAGCAGGTCGTGGAGGGTGCCGTCCTCGCCTGGCTCGCCACAGCACCAGCAGGTCCCGCCGTCCGTGCTGGCGTTCCAGCTCGTCTCGCAGTCCGGGCAGACCATCTGGCCGACCTGGACGCCCGTGCGGGTGCCGTAGCCGCAGGCGAGGGCGAACGCCCAGGCGGGGCTGACCCGGACCGCTCCCGAGGGTGGGCTGCGGTGCCCAGCGGAGCTCGGCATACCGGACAGTTCCCCCAGACCGGCCACGACGAACGTCGGCTGCCCCAGTGGTCCAGCCTGGCCGCCGGTCCGAGCGGGGCATCGTCCGGGCGAGTGTGGGGGAGCCAACAATCACCTCATCGGGCCATCGGATCCCGACGGGGGCCGGATTAACCTGAGCGGACGGGCGTCCTCTTCACCGGTCGGGGGCGCGACACCCTGAGCTGGAGCGGGTGTGGGGTCACGATGAACGATCCCTTCGACGTGCCGCTGCACGACCAGGAGCTGCTGGACGAGGTGTTCATCCTCACCGACCTGATCATCGCCTGCTCGGACGCCGCCGGCCCGCTGACCGCGAGCCAGATCGACGCCGCCCTCGGGCTGGCTGCCGCCGACCCGGCTGTCGACCGACGCCTCCGCCCGCCGGTGCACCAGGTCGCTCCCTGAGTCGACCCGGCTCGGGAGAGGAGTGGCCGGTGGCGGCATCGCATCCCCCCAGTCCCGTGCGGGTGCTCGTGGTCGACGACCACGACGTCGTACGCCGCACGCTGGCCGAGCTGCTGTCGTCCGACGCCGACATCGAGGTGTGCGGAACCGCCGAGGACGGCGCTGTCGCCATCAGGCTGGTCGACGAATTGGACCCCGACGTGGTCCTGATGGACGTGGGCATGCCGGTGCTCGACGGCATCGCGGCCACCCGGCTGATCCGCGCCGGGCACCAGGAGACGCACGTCCTGGTGCTCTCCGCCGACAGCCGCACGGCGACCTACCGTGCGGCGATGGACGCCGGCGCGTCCGGCTACCTGCTGAAGGACCGACCCCTCGACCTGGTGATCGAGTCGATCCGGCGCGTGCACCGCGGCGAGCAGTGCCTGGACCCACCGCTCACCGGGGCCTGAGGCGACCTACGACCAGGCGCTCCGCGCACCTTCGATGGCTGCGCGCATCTGGCTGGCCGCCGAGACCGACTCGGCGTCGTCGGGCCGCTGGGGGAGGAACAGCACCGCATCCAGGTGGCCGTCGAGGAGCAGGCCGAGGGAGAACGCCCCGGAGCTGGCGGACCCGACGTCGTCGACGCCCTTGACGTCGGTGAGCGGGACCGCGAACCCCGCGGCGTCCGGGAACCCCGGGTCGGTGACGCGCCAGATCAGCTGCTCCGTGGTGAGGAGGAGGGTCCCGGCGTGGTCCTCGTCCCGGGAGATGCAGCGCAGGTGGGCATGCGTCACGGGTCGTTCCTCGGCCGAGGACGCCGGGCCGGAGTGCTCCCACGGCGCCGCCGACCGCCTCCGCGAGAACATCCCCATGCGGAGAGGCTAGGTCGGGTCGGGGATCGCCGCAGTCGATTCGGTGGACCCGCCGCCGCACATCCTCAGGAGCGACCGAACACCCCGGCGCCCAGGTCGCCCAGGAACGTCAGGAGCCGGAGCGCCGTGAAGAAGCCCGCCACGACCACCGCCAGCGTGAACGCCAGTCGCAGCTCGTCGTCCGACCTGCCGGTCGCATCGGCGAGCGCTCCCGTCACTCGTCGGACCTCAACCCTCTGTGCCATCGCAGGACCTCGCTCGCGCGTCGCGTACGTGGCGCCCGAGTCGCCCGGTCGACGCCAATCTGCCCGCTCGCTCCCTCGGCGGGATCACCCGTTCGGGGTGGTACGCACCGCTCCGGGTGTCGTCAGGCCGAGCTCCGCGAGTCGGCCCACGTCTTGGCGAGGCTCGCCACCGCGGCGGCGAGCAGCACGCAGACGATGAACGCGAGGGACGTGATGATCCCGATCTCGGGCAGCGGGATCGAGCCGACGTGGTCGATGTGGGACCCGTGCAGCGCCTCGACGATCAGCTTCACCCCGATGAAGGCCAGGATCACGGACAGCCCGACGTTCAGGTAGATCAGCCGGTCGAGGAGACCACCGACGAGGAAGTAGAGCTGGCGGAGGCCCATCAACGCGAACGCGTTGGCGGTGAGGATGACGAACGCGTCCTGGGTCAGGCCGAAGATGGCCGGGATCGAGTCCAAGGCGAAGATGACGTTCGCCAGGCCGATGGCAGCGACTGCTATCACCAGCGGCGTCCAGTGCCGGCGGCCCTCGATGTGCACGGACAGGCGGTCGTGGTGGTAGTCGTGGGTCATCGGCAGGAACCGCCGGAGCAGCCGGAGCAGGCGGTACTCCTGGAAGTCGGGCTCGTCGTCCTCCCGGAGCAGCGTCACCGCGGTGTAGATGAGCAGCAGGCCGAACAGGTAGAAGGTCCAGGAGGCGGCCGCGATGAGGGCGGCGCCGGCGAAGATGAACGCGGCCCGCATCAGCATCGAGAGCACGATGCCCAGGTAGAGGACCTTGTCCTGGGCCGGGGTGGGTACGGCGAACCTGGTCATGATGATCACGAACACGAACAGGTTGTCCACGGAGAGGCTGTACTCCGTGAGGTAGCCGGAGAAGAACTCCGCGCCGGAGCGCCCTCCCACAGCCAGCGCCAGGACGGCACCGAAGGCCAGCGCGAGCGCGACGTAGAACGCGACCCAGCGCACCGACTGCGTCAGGCTCAGCTGCCCGTCGCGCCGCGCGATGACGCGCAGGTCGACGAACACGATCGCCGCCAGCAGCACGAGCGTCGCGATCCAGGCGGACGGGGGGACCGAGCTGATCAAGCCATGCCTCCGGAGCAGTGTCGACCTCCGGAGGTCTCCTCCGCCGACGGGTGTCGGCTCCGGCGCCGGGACAGCAGGGCTGTCCGTGATGACGACGGCCGGACGCGGGAGTACTCCCCTCCAACGCGCGGAACCGTATCAAACGGCGCGGGCAGGGGATCCCGCCGACGCGGCGAACCGATCGGGCTAGTGTCGGCCGGGCTGAGGAGGCGCACCTCCCCGGCCCGGCCGACCCACGTGGAGTGATGAGATGGCGATGCTGACCGATGCTGCATCCGGCAGGAGACCTCGCTCCGGAGCGTTGTTCACCGACACGCTGAGCAACGCGCTCGGGGGCGCCACGGCCTCGCTGTCGAGCACCGTCGACGGGTGGACCGACCGCCTCGACGACGTGGCGTCCGGGACCGCGAAGCAACGGGCGGTCGTCGAGGGGGCGGCGGCAGGCGTGCGCGGAAAGAACCCCCTGTGGGCCGCCCTCAAGGGCGCGTGGTCGGGAGGGAGTGCCGCGGTTCGGGCCGCCATCGTCGCCGCTGTGGTCGGCATGGTGTTGCTGCTCGTGCTGTCCCCGGTCCTGCTGCTGGTGTTCCTCCTGAGCATCCTGGTGGTCGCGGCTGTCGCGAAGGCGCGCTCGACCACGCGTTGACCCGCTGGCGGGCCGCCGGCGTCACTTCTTGCCGCGGGCCGCCTTGGTCACCTTCGTGGCGCCACCGGAGGCTTTCTTGGTGGCACCGGTCGCCTTGGCGCCGGCCGACTTCTTGGCGGCACCCGTCGTCCTCTTCGCGGCACCGGTCGTCCGCTTCGTCGCCTTCGTGGCCGTCGAGGACGCCGACGCGCCCGCCGCGGTGGGTCCGGGCGGGAACCACACCAGCTTGGTGGCCTTCACCTTGGCCATGAACGACGCACCCCGCGCGGCCCACGCCTGCTGGTCCGTCACAGAGCCCAACCGGCTCTTGATCTCGAACATCTGCTGCTCCCTCCCCACCGGGTGTCCACCCGGCCGCCTGCGACCGGTGCACGACTGGTCTCGTGCTGACCGACACCACTCTCCCGGTGCCCACGCGATCGCCGACCAATCCCTGCGGCTGCCGGTCTCGGAAGAGCCGGTGACGGGGCCCCTCCACAGAGTTGGCGGCTGCCGGTCGACGGGACGTCGTACCTGATTCACCTCGGCGTACGACGCCGCGCCCAGGGTCTGACGCATGATGTCTCGGAATCTCGTGGCCGGTGTGGCCACGCTCCTCACCGGCGCGGCCCTCGCGGTCGCGCCCGTCCAGTCGGTCCCCGCGCAAGCGGCGACCGAGAAGCCCACCTTCGACCTGCAGGCGCACCGCGGCGGGATCGGCCTGACCGTCGAGAGCACGCTCGCGTCGTTCGACAAGGCCATCCGGCTCGGCGTGAGCACCCTCGAGCTCGACGTCCAGATCACCCAGGACGGCCAGGCCGTGGTCACCCACGACCGCAAGGTGAACGGCACCAAGTGCCAGGACACCCACCCCGCGACGGCGGGTGACCCGGACTACCCGTACGTCGGCAAGTACGTCAACACGCTGTCGTTGGCCCAGGTCCGCACCCTCGACTGCGGCAGCCAGGCCCAGTCCGGCTTCCCGGGCCAGGAGACCGCGCCCGGCGAGCGGATGCCGCTGCTCAGCGAGGTCTTCGACCTGGTGAAGGCCTACCACGCCAGGTCGCTGAAGCTGAACGTCGAGACCAAGGTCGAGGCGGGCGCACCGAGCGAGACCGCACCCCGCGAGCAGTTCGTCCAGGTCGTCGACCGCGAGATCCGGGCCGCCGACATCGCGCCCCAGGTCACCATCCAGAGCTTCGACTGGGGCTCGCTGATGCGGATGAGCCAGGTCGACCCGCGGCTGCCCCTGGTCGCGCTGACCAACTACGACTTCCTCGAGACCGGCAAGCCCGGCAGGTCCCCGTGGCTCGGGGGCCTCGACATCGACGACTTCGGCGGCGACCCGATCAAGGCGATCGACAGCTTCGGCGCCGACGCGTTCTCGCCCGTGCACGGGTTCCCGCAGAACGGCAAGGTCTCCGACTCGGGCTACCAGCCGTACGTCACCAGCTCGATGGTCGACGAAGCGCACCGCCACGGCATCACGGTGATCCCGTGGACCGTCGACGACGAGCCGACCATGAACAAGCTCATCGACGACGGTGTCGACGGCCTCATCACCGACTACCCCGACCGGCTCCGCCGGGTGCTCGCCGACCGCGGCTACCAGCTGCCCGTGGCCCACGGCACGCCGGCGCAGGCCACCCCGCTGCAGCAGGCCCACGCGCACAACGACTACGAGCACAGGCGGCCGCTGCAGGACGCGCTCGACCACGGCTTCACGAGCGTCGAGGCCGACGTGTGCCTCGAGGACGGGCAGCTCCTCGTCACCCACGACTGCACGCAGACCACGCACGGCCGCACCCTCGAGAAGCTCTACCTGTCCCCCCTCGAGGCGCGCAGGCGGATGAACGGCGGGACCGAGTACCCGGGCTGGGGCGGCACCTTCCAGCTCCTCGTCGACGTGAAGTCGGCGGCCGGCCCGACCTGGCAGGCCATCGACCAGGTGCTGCGCGAGCACCCGACGCTGATGACGACGTTCACCCCCTCGGAGAGGCACGACGGCGCGGTCACCGCCGTGATCAGCGGCAACCGGGACAAGGCCGCGATGCTGGCGCAGCCCGAGCGGTACGCCGGGTACGACGGCCGGCTCGGCGACCTCGACGGCAACCTGCCGTCGTCGTTCATGCCGCTGGTCAGCGACAACTGGACCAAGAGCTTCACCTGGGACGGGACCGGCGACATGCCGGCCGACCAGGAGAAGAAGCTGCGGGACATCGTGGCCAAGGCGCACGACCACGGCTACCGGGTGCGCTTCTGGGAGACCCCGGACCAGGCCGGCCCGGCGCGTGACCGGCTGTGGTCGAAGCTGGTCCAGGTCGGTGTCGACCAGATCAACACCGACGACCTCGACGGGCTGCAGCGCTTCCTGTGCCGCTGACGCTGCCACGAGGCCCCTCGCACCGGACCCCGCGCGGCGCCCGGTGCGAGGGGGCCTCGTGCGTCGGGCCCGGCGATCGGCCTACGGCTCCTCGACGAGCGGGAGCCGCATGATCGCGCGGCTCGGCGTCGGCCGCGACACGCACCGGAAGCCGAGGCTCGCGAACGTGCTCTCCCGGCCGAGGTGGGCGTCCGCGAGGCCGCGCTCAGGACCGGTGACGGGCCAGCCCTCGACAGCCACGGCGCCCTCGCGGCGTGCCTCGTCGACCGCGGCGCGCACGAGCGTGTGGGTGATCCCTCGGGACCGGTGGTCGGCTCGCACGAAGAGGCACGGCACCAGCCAGACCACGTCGTCGTCGTCGGGATCGTGCTCGCGCAGCAGCTGCGGCCGGGCGGCACCGGCTCCGGCGTACCGGGACCTCGGGCCGCAGGCACACCACCCGACGGTCTCGCCCGACACCGAGGCCAGGAGCCCCATCGTCACCCCCTCGGCGGTCGCGGCCTCGAAACGGCGCCGGTTGCCGCCGGTCAGCCAGCCGAGCGCGAACTCGGTGCGGCTCAGGCAGAACGACATGCACCAGCACCGGCGGGTGTTCCGGTAGGCCTCGAAGAGCGCGGCCAGGCCCGCCAGGTCATCCGGACCCACGGGACGAGTCTCGATGCCGGTGACCGCCACTGCCTCACTCTCGAGCTCGGCGGACGGACGTCAGGCCGCGAGCGCCTTCGACTTGATCTGGTCGAACTCAGCCTGGGTGATCGCTCCGCTGTCGAGCAGGCCCTTGGCCTTCTCGATCTGGCTCGAGGCGTCGCCCGACGACGGCCCGGCGACGGACTTGATGTACTCCGCCTGAGCCGCCTGGGCCTCCTTGGCCTGCTCCAGCTGACGCTCCTGCATGCCGTGCCCCCTGACGATGAGGTAGATCAGGATGCCCAGCCACGGGATGACGATCACGAAGATCACCCAGAGTGTCTTGCCCAACCCGCCCAGGTCCCTGCTCCGGAAGATGTCGCTGAGGACCCAGAACAGGCACATGAACCAGGCAAAGAAGAGGAAGAACTCAAACAGGGCCAGAAGGAACGAACCGTTGTCGTTGAACATGAGGGACCCTTTCGATGGGGCCGAAGTGGTGGATCCCACCGGCCGTTGTGCGCAACATCGTGCGATCACCGGACGCCGACATCACCCGACTCGTATGAGTCGTCGAGCTAGAGCCAGCCGTTGTTGCGCGCCACGAGAGCGGCCTCGGTCTTGTTGCGGGTGCCGGTCTTGCCGATGGCGGCCGAGAGGTAGTTGCGCACGGTGCGGTCACTGAGGAAGAGCCGGTGGGCGATGTCGACGACCGTCGACCCGTCCTCGGCCGCGGCGAGCACGTCGCGCTCGCGGGCGGTCAGCGGGTTGACGGCCGACCGCAGCGCCGAACCGGCCAGCTCGGGGTCGACCACGGTGGCGCCCGAGGCGACCCGGCGGATCGAGTCGGCCAGCGTCTCGGCGGGCTGGTCCTTGACCAGGAAACCGCTGACGCCGCTGGCCATCGCGCGTTGCAGGTACCCCGGCCGGCCGAAGGTGGTCACGATGACCACCCGGCACTCCGGCAGGGCCCGCGCCAGCGTCTCCGCGGCGTCGAGGCCCGAGACGTGGGGCATCTCGATGTCGAGCAGCGCCACGTCGGGGTGCTGCCGCAGCGCGGTCGGCACGATGTCCGCACCGTCCGCCACCTCAGCCACCACCTCGAGGTCGGGCTCGAGCCCGAGCAGGATCGACAACGCGCCGCGCATCATCGCCTGATCCTCGGCGAGCAGGATGCGGATCACGGCCGGACCCCCACGCGAGCCGGCACGCCGGCCACCAGCCGGAAGCCTTCGCCGGTGGAGGCGGCGTCCACCCAGCCGCCGGCCGCGCTGACCCGGTCACGGAGCCCGTCCAGCCCGCCGGCCCGTGCCGGTGCCCCCTCGGCCGGCCGGGCCGGCCCACCCACCCCGTCGTCGACGACCACGAGCTCCGTGCGGTCGGCCCGGCCGGCGACCGTGATGGTGCAGCTGCTCGCCCCCGAGTGGCGCAGCACGTTAGTGACCGCTTCGCGCAGCGCCCAGGCCAGCACGGCGCCGACGTCCTCCGGAACGTCCGTGGCGTCGGCGTCGACGACCGCGCGGATCCCTGCCGCCTCGAGGGCGTCGCGGGCGCCGGCCAGCTCCTCGGCGAGGCTGGGGGCGCGCATCGCGTCCACGGTCTGGCGTACGTCGAGCAGGGCGGTGCGGCCGACGTGCTCGATGTCGGCGGCGTGCGCGGCCGCGGCCTCGGGATCGGTGGCCGCCAACCGGCGGACCGCCTGGGCCTTGACCACCATCACCGAGAGGGTGTGCCCGAGCAGGTCGTGGAGATCGCGGGAGAACCGCTCCCGCTCCTCGGCGACCGCGACCCGGGCCAGCTCGGCGCGGGTGCGGCGAAGCTCGGCGACCGTCTCGAGCAGGCGGGTGAACGCGGTGTTGGCCAGGATCGCGAGCAGCACGACGAAGGCCTCCGTCCAGACCCGCGAGGCCTGGTGCGGCACGACGTACCAGGCGGCCCAGGCGGAGCCGCCCACGACCACCGCCGCGGCCATCGACAGCCGGCGACCGCGGAGCACGACCGGCACCGCGTTGCCGACCAGCACCCAGACGGGCAGCCACTGCTCGTCGGCGTGGGTCGCGCCGGCGAAGGCCGCCGCCACCAGGATGGTCAGCGCGACGTAGGGTCGCGGGTCACGCCCGTCGGGGCTCGCGGTGAGACCGATGACCAGGGCGGACCCGCCGATGACCACGACCAGCGCGAGCTGGAAGACCGCGCGCCAGCCACTGCCGAGCGTGAGCAACGGCCCCAGGAGCAGCACCGGTGACCAGATCAGTACGGAGATGTTGCGCTGCCACCTCGCGCCGGCCGCCCTCCACACGACGCTCACGCTACGCCGCGCCGACGGGTCCAGAACGCACCGAGGACCACGGCCGAGCCGACGACGAGGTGGAGGCCGGCGAGCCCCAGCCCGGAGGCCAGGTCGGCGGTCGTCAGCACGACCACACCGTGGTCGGAACGGCCTCGGGAGCTTGTCGCAGCCGCTGCTGCTGTGGAGGTCTGGGTCATGCCTCTGACGCTAGAAGCGTGCGCCTTCGCCGGGCAGAGACGTGCATCCACGTCCGGCGGTGACATTCGTACTGCCTGGTCTCCCGTTCGGCGGCGTAACGTCGGGTTGACCCTCGAGGGAGGTCAGCTCATGGCGCGATCATCGAAGAGCGATCTGCGCGGTCAGATGCTCGAGTATCTGCTCGAGCGAGTCCAGGAGGATGCGTACCCGTCGGCGACGATGCTGGACGCGATCGAAGCGATCGTGCGGGACGACGAGGTCGACGAGTACACGAGCGTGCTGTTCGAGAAGGTTCGTGGGGCGGAGTATCCGAGCATGGACCTCATCCGCCGGCTCTACGGGTTCCTCTGAACAGGAGCAGAGGCGGACGGTTCTCCGTCGGTCGAGGACAGTAGTCGGTCCAGCGTCGCGGCTCTGGAGCGAGCCGCGTCGAAGCCGGCACCACCGTGGAGGTCCTGCCGGGTGCGACCGCTGTCTAGACCGATCCGCCGAACGTTCGGAAGCGACGGGGGCCGGTGCGGGCGGAATCATCGGTGCGGTCGTCTGTAACTGATGGTGAACCGACTGGCGTGGTGGCTACCGAGTGTGATCGCGGCCATAGCTGGGTACCGATCGCGGCATGTTGCTCGGGAGGCGATGTCCCGAGGGCACGTCCGCACCCAGGACGAGTTCTGGGTGCGAGGGAGGGAGACCCCGTTGAGCACCGAAGACTTCGCCCCGCTCACGCCTGAGGAGCTGGCAAGCGAGGGCGCGACTGCACTGCCGGACAAGGAAGTCGTCTCGATCCTGGATCTTGCGGCGGACGTGGACCTGGCGATCGACGGGGCGGCCCCGATCGACCTCGCCGTCGCCCTGAACGCCAACATCGTGGCTCCGATCGACGCGGCGGTCAGTGCCAACCTGTTGTCCGACGGCTCGACCTCCCAGGCCCTGGCCGACCAGGGTGTCGCCGTCAACCAGACCGTCACAGCCGACGCGATCGCCACCGGCCTCCAGGACAGCCACATCGACCAGTCCGACACGACGACCGACGGGACCGCCGACCCGGCACCCGCCGCCGCCGCCGCCGAGCATCCGTCGTTGATGGCAGCGACCGACGCTCCTGCAGCCGTAGCGGACGCCGCAGCGGCCGACCCGGTGGACGGCACCGTGGTGGTGGACTCCACGGGCCACATCCTCGGCACGTTGGACGACTCCACGGGCACCGTCGTCGACTCGGCCGGCAATGTCGTGGGGACACTCAACGAGACCACGGGTCTGGTCCTCGACTCGACGGGCGCCATCGTCGGCAGCGTGACGAACCTGGTCGACGGCGCCTCTGTCGTCGACTCGACAGGCGACGTGATCGGGGTCCTGAACGGGGCGACCGGGAACGTCGTCGACGCTTCCGGCAACGTCGTCGGCGTGCTGGACCCGCTGACGGGTCAGGTACTGAACCAGGTGGGCGACGTGCTCGGCACCGTGACCGACCTGGTCGACGGCACCACCGTCGTGGACGCGGCCGGCAACGTGGTGGGCGTCCTGGACGGCGCGACGGGCAACGTCGTGGATGCGGCCGGCAACGTGGTCGGGGCGCTCGACCCGCTGACCGGACAGGTCCTCGACGCCGCCGGGCACGTGATCGGGACCGTCGGCGACATCGTCGACGACGTCACGGACACGGTCGGCGGGCTCGACACCGGCGACCTGCTGAAGGGCGACCTGCTCAACGTGGACGTCAACGTCGACCTGGACGCCGATCTGGCTGCTCCCATCAACGGTGCGGTCGCGGCCAACGCCAACGTCGCGGCGCCGATCGACGCCGCGGTCTCCGCCAACATCCTCTCGGACGACTCGTCGGCGACTGCCATCTCGCAGCAGGACGCCATCATCAACCAGTCGATCACCGGGAGCGCGGTGGCCACCTCCGACCAGACGTCGGCCATCGACCAGGGATCGGTCGCGCCGCCTGACACCGACACCGCGTCGGCGGACGACCCGGCCCCGACGCCCGCTCCGCCGACGACGGAGGCGGCCCCCGAGCCGGGCACGCAGCCGACGGCGACCGGCGAGGCGGCGGTCGAGCCGGGCACTGACACCGCACCGCAGTGACCACGATCGTCGACGCGCCCCGGCGTGCCGACGACCTCCAGCTCCTCGGCACGATGGTGGGGTCCGGCTACCGGACCCCACCGGCCCTGGTTCGTCGCAGCGACGGGCAGACCCTGCAGCTGACCCCGCTGCTGTACCGGGTGCTGGAGGCCGTGGACGGCGATCGGACGTGCGCGGAGATCGCGAGCACCGTCAGCGCGACGATGCGCCGACAGGTCTCACCGGAGACGGTGGCTGGGCTGGTCGACCAGCACCTGCGACCGTTGGGCCTGCTCCGGCTGCCTGATGGGTCCCAGCCACCCGTCAAGAAGTCCAACCCGCTGCTGGCGCTGCGGCTGAAGTTCGCCGTTACCGATCCGCACGCCACACGTCGGCTGACCGACCCGTTCCGGGTGCTCTTCAGACCGGCCCTCGTGTTCGGGGTGGTCGTCGGCTTCCTGGCGGTCACGTGGTGGGTCTTCTTCCGCCAAGGCCTCGGCCCCGCCGCGTACGACGCCTTCCAGCGGCCGCACCTGCTGGTCCTGGTGTTCGTGGTGACCGTGCTCTCCGGCGGCTTCCACGAGTTCGGGCACGCCGCGGCGGCCCGCTACGGTGGCGCCGACCCCGGGGTGATCGGAGCCGGCCTCTACCTGGTGTGGCCGGCGTTCTACACCGACGTGACCGACAGCTACCGGCTGGGAAGAGGCGGACGCGTCCGCACCGACCTCGGCGGTCTGTACTTCAACGCCGTCGTGGTCGTCCTGACGTTCCTGTGCTGGTACGCGACGCGGTGGGACGCCGTGCTCCTGCTGGTGGCGACCCAGACCCTGCAGATGGTGCAACAGCTGATGCCGCTGCTGCGCTTCGACGGCTACCACCTGCTCGCCGACCTCACCGGCGTACCCGATCTCTACCACCGGATCCGTCCGACCCTGCTGGGTCTCCTGCCGCACCGGTGGTCGCGCCCGGAGAACCGGATCCTCAAGCCCTGGGCCCGCGGCGTGATCACCGCGTGGGTCCTCATCACGATCCCGCTGATGGCGTTCATGCTCCTCGCTCTGGTGACCTCGCTGCCGCGGGTGGTGGGGACGGCGTGGGCCGCCGGGCGGGAGGACGCGGCCGCGGTCCACGACGCGTGGCGCACCGGGACTCTCCTGGACGTGACCGGCCACGCGCTGCAGGTCCTGGCGGTCGCCCTGCCGGTGCTCGCGGGGTTCCTCATCCTGGGACGCCTCGGGCGACGGTGGACCTACGGGCTCGTCCGCTGGAGCCGCGGCTCCGTGACCAAGCGGGTCGTCGCCGTCGGCCTGGTGGCAGCCGTGGCAACGGCGCTGTCCTGGGCCTGGGCGCCGCGACCGGGCAGCTACCGACCCATCGGGCCGGACGAGAAAGGCCTGCTCACCGCGGTCCTCGCCGGCGCGGCGGAGCCCGCCGATGCTGAGCCGGCACAGGCGTTGCGCGCGCAGGCCCTTCCCGCTGAGCGCGACCTGACCGCGGGGGGCTCCGCAGCGGGCCGGCTGACCGCGGGGTCACAGCTGCAGGCGACGTTCCAGCAGGGGCGGGCACTGCCGACCAAGTCCCACCCACGGCTTGCCATGGTCCTCGTCCCGCGTACGGCCGAGGTCAGCGGTCAGACGCGTGCGCCGAATCAGCCTGGATCCGCGGGTGACTCGACCGAACCGTGGGTCTTCCCGTTCGACAAGCCACTACCGCCCGCCGAGGGGGACAACCAGGCGGGGGCGTTCAACACCACCGACGACTCCGTGGTCTACGACGTCGCCTTCGCGCTCGTGTGGGCCACCGGCGACGAGGTCGACAACGTCAACGAGGCCCATGCCTACGCCTCGTGCTCGAACTGCGTGACGGTCGCCGTCGCCTTCCAGGTCGTGCTGATCATGGACGACGCCCACGTGGTGATCCCACAGAACCTCTCCGTGGCCGCCAACTACGACTGCTACCAGTGCATCACCGCCGCGATCGCCAGCCAGCTCGTGCTCTCCGTCGAGAACACCCCTGGACAGGAACAGCTGACCGCTCTAGCGGATGTCTGGGACCGCCTGATCCAGTTCGGTCACCACATCACGACGTACACGCTGACCGAGATCTCCGCCCAGCTCGACGGCTTCAAGACGGAGATCATCGCCATCCTCGACGACGAGCCGTCGGCACCGACCGCCTCCACCTCGACACCGGCTCCTTCCGACACCCAGTCCACGGGGACCGTCACGCCCGACGAGACGGCGGCCGGCTCCCCCTCCACCGACCCACCCGGTACGGGGCCCGCGGGGTCGCCGTCGAGTACGCCGGCGCCCGATCCCACCACCTCCGACGCTCCGAGCACGACGCCGTCGAGCGCAGAGCCTCCGCCAGACCCGAGCACCGCCACCTCGTCGGCGTCGTCACCGCAACCGGAAACCTCAACGCCAGCGCCCTCGCCACCGCCTTAGACCGGATCCGTGCCGGGGGCTGCGAACGCCACGACATAGTGGGACGATCTGGGCAGCTCCCGCGTCTCCACGGCTACCCTCCGACGGCGGCGCGGGAGCGCCGGTACCACCCCGGAAACGGCGGAAGGGGACCTGAAGGGTCCCATCGGGGCATTGCCGTGCACAGTGGTGCGCGAATACTGTCCCCCTCCGGGGGGTCGGGGGTCGGGACCTCCGGTGCTCGAGGAGTGGGCGCCGGAGGCCCCGCGCACCACCCGGGCTGACGCACGGGAGCTGACGGGCGCGCCGGGCCTCTGCGCCGCTGGTCACGCGCGCCGTGGAATCTCGCGGAGCGAAGCCTGACAAGCGCGGGCCCACGGGTCGGAGCCGTGGGCCCGCGCGTCCAGGTGCTGAAGGATCGGGCTCAGGGACGCCCGGTCCCTCCCTGGGTCCGGTGGCCCTCGCCGGCGTCGTCGGCGTTGGCTCTGCCGTCGGTGCCGGCCGCGTCCGCCTTGGCCCTTCCGGCGGCGCCGGGGTCTTCGGGCTGTGCGGCCGGAGGCTGCGTGGCGGGTGGGCGGTGCGCGTGCTCGTCGGCCTCGCCGCCGCCGCGGGCGCGCCCGTCAGACGCGACGCCGGAGACCTCCTCGCCGTGGTCGGCGCCCTCCGCGTCGGTGTTCCGCGCGGTGGAGGAGACGGTCTGTCCGTGCTCGGAGGCCTCGGGCAGGTCCTTGTCGGCGGTCCCCGCCGGCTTCGCCTTCGCGGCGTCGCCGACCTTGGTGAGACCCGGGGCCTGAGTGGAGTGGCCGCGCTGGTCGGCGTGGCCCGCCGAGTGCTCGTTCGAGCCGGGCACCTCGATGCCGACCCGGTCGAGGACGGTGCGGGCGGTGTCCTGGGCGGCGCCGGGGAGCACTCCGGCGGCTGCGGCACCAGTGCCGGCGGCGAGCAGCACACCGGCGCCGAGTGTCGCGGCCACGGCTGCTCGGACGCGGGGGACGGGCGAACGCATGAAGATCCTCCTGCGAGGGTTGACGGCGCGGAAGGCGGCCAACGCCTCGTGCTCACCGGGCACCGGACCTGGCTCGGTCGGCGCCGCAGCCGCAGCGAGAACCGCGCGGACCCGAAGATCCCGTTCGATGGACTCGACGCGTACGTCGCGGTCGTCGTTCTGCTGGCTCACCATGTCACCTCAGTCATCGATCCGCGTCCCCAGGGCGTTACATCCCGCATCCGGCCCTTCGGCTGGTTGCGCCGGACCCACGTGCTCGTAGAGCGCAGCCAGGCGGCGCAGACCGCGGTGGGTCGCGACCCGGACCGCACCTGGACGCTTGCCCATCACCTCGGCGACGCGAGCCACGTCCAGGCCGGCCACGTGCCGCAGCAGCACCGCCTCGGCCTGGTCGCGCGGCAGCCTCGCGATCAGCCGGAGCGCGGCCTCGGTGGTGAGCAGCTCGCCGACCGACTCGAGCACGTCGTCCGCCGACGGCCGGTCAGCGAGCTCGGTGTGCGCGTCGACCGGGACCGGCGCCCGGTAGGCAGTTCGCTGGGCGTCCCGGAGGCGTGCGTGGCCGATCGTGAACACCCAGGCCCGGAAGCCGTGCTCGTCACCGGCGAAGCGGGTCAGCCCCTTCACGACGGACACCCAGGTCTCTGCCGCGGCGTCCTCCGCGACCGGACCACCCAGCGTCGTGAGGTAGCGCAGCAGCGCAGGCTGGACCGACCGGAACAGCGCGACGAACGCGGCCTCGTCACCGTCCCGAGCGGCCGCGAGCACCGACTCGAAGTCCCGCATCACCCTCCACACCGCCCTCCAGCGGCGGGGAGCAGGTTACGGGCAAAGGCCCCTTCTCGGTCAACCACCGCCAACCAGCCGGGTGAGCGCGGTCCGCTCCACCCGCAGCAACGTGTTCTCATACCGAAGGTAGGAAACGTTTTCAGCGTTGACGCCGTTTGGGACCCAGCCGCGTGGACACGGCCATGGGAATTCGCTGGCATCGGGTCGGCGAGCTTGTATGGGAGGGAACGTCATGTTCCGACTGGGGAAGAGAACGATGGCGCTGGGGGTCACCACCCTGATAGCGCTGGCGCTGGTGCTGTCGTCACCGGGCGCGTCCAGCGGCGCCACCACGGCCTCACGCGCTGCCAAGCACTCTGCGGCGAGCAAGGTGGTCATGCAGAATGAGCAGGGGCTGGTGAAGTCTCGCATCGTCGGCATGGCCAGCAACGGTCACCGGGTCACCGGCACCTTCACACCCACGTCGTTCAGCACGCAGGGCGGCAAGCTGATGGCCGACGGCGTGATCGACGCGGTGGTGCGCAAGGGTGGCACACTGCGCACGGCCTCCCAGGAGGTCAGCATCCCGGTGAAGCGGGCCAACGGGAGCTCGGCCGTCTCCGCGGTCGGCGGACGTGGTCTCGCCGGCGCCGCAGCCGCGTCGTGCGACATCTTGAACCTGGTGCTCGGTCCGCTGGACCTGAACCTGCTCGGCCTCACCGTGCACCTGAACCGCGTCGTGCTCGACATCGTCGCGGTCCCGGGCCCCGGCAACCTGCTCGGCAACCTGCTCTGCGCCGTGGCGGGGCTGCTGGACGGCACGCCGCTGTCCGGGCTGCTCACGCAGATCACCGATCTGCTGAACCAGATCCTCGGGCAGCTGCGGCTGTAGCCGACCCCGAGCGCGAGAGAGCGGGCGCCGGACCCAGTGTCCGGCGCCCGCTCGTCGTCTGCACGCGGAGCAGGCGGGACGGTCAGGGCTTCCGCTCAACGGTGCTCGCGATGACGTCTCCGCGATTGCCGGCGAAGGGGTGGCTGCAAGATGAGTCTCATCCTGACGTCGGTCTCTTGCTCGGCCCAGGTCGTGGTGACCTGCCAGCTCGAGTCGTTCGTCGCGAGCACGCGGTCCAGGGCGTCGCGCAGCTCGGCCGCTTCGGTGCGCAGGATGGTGATCTCGACCGACACATCTGAAAGGGTCTGCCCCGGTGGGATGACGATGTGCATGGCAGCCTCCTTCCCAGTCTCCCACGGCAGGCGTGACCCGGGCCCGCCGCGTGGACAAGGTCAGGACCACGGACGGCACCCAGAAGGACTCCCGCCTGAACGGGGGAGGCCCCACCCGGCTCAGTCCGGGCCGATCACTCCAGCGGGTTCTTGGGGCGCCGGCCGTGCAACGTCCTCTGGAGCCGCTCCGATGTCCCCTGCCACCACGCGGTCAAGCCGCCGGGAACCGACCTGGAGGAGTGCCGCGGGCGCGATCGCGGCTCCAGCGCCGCCATCACGAACAACAGCGCGCCGACCGCGGCGATGGTCCCCAGGACGACGAGCACCGACTGGCTGAACTCAGTCATCAGCCCAGACACCTCGCGCGAGGGTCGGCCAGTGGCGCCGTGCGAGCGACCGCGAACCGGAGCCCCTCGGTCGCCGGACAAGGCTCAGCTGGACGGCTCCTCCGGGAATGACGCGCAGTGACACCGACACGACCCGCCAGGTCCCGTGGAGCCGTGTGACCGAGAGGGGCGCGAAGGTCATGCCCGCGGGGGACCATCGATGCGCCGCTCCTCCACGTGATGTGTGGTCCGGCGCTGACGGTTCATCACCAGCGACAGGACCAGAGCGACGATTCCGACGATCAGCAGGATCCAACCGAGCGCGCTGTCGTCGACGAAACCGATGTCGACGTTCACGACGTTCAACGTCAGGATCAACCCGAGGATCACCAGGACGATCCCTAAACCGATACCCATACCGAATCCCTCCCACGTGCTGTGTCCAGCCGTCTATGCCCAGCGCTTCGACTTTCAAGCGCGGCCACCGGATGGCTGGTATGGACCGGATGGGACCAGGAGCACCTCGACGGCGCCCTGCGCGAGGTGCCGCTGGGTCGGGGTGCCGTGCAACCAGGGCCGGACCCTTCGTCGTGCCCAGGCTGCGCGCCACGTCCACTCGACAAGACCCCCGCCGCCAGCGCGAGCGCGTCCCGTCGGAACTTTGTCGTGCGAAATGTTCCGGCTCGCGTCACCCACAGATACCGTGTGGTAGACGGTCCAGCCATGCGCCGTTCCATGACGGCCGATCGGCCGCAGGCGGAGGCTGACGTGACCGAACCGACCACAGGGACCCGAGACGCAACGGACCACCGAGAGCCGCCCTTCAACGTCGAGGTCCACGGCAGCACGAGTGGTGAGCCGCGTGTTCGCGTCACGGGCGAGCTCGATCTGTCGACCGCACCTCGCTTGCGGAGCGTCATCTTCGGGCCGACCCTGCTTGCTGGATCGAAGGTGACACTCGACCTGCGGGCCGTCTCGTTCATGGATTCGTACGCGCTTGGCACTCTCGTGGCAGCGCGCCGCTACCTCGTCAGCCGAGGCGGCAGCCTCTCCGCCGCTTGTACCGAAGGGCCCGTGGCCCGGGTGATGAGGATGACGGGGATGGACGCTGTCATCAACGTGACGATCGAGCCGAGGCCCTAGCATCCGTGCGGGTCGATGAGCCGGCCGGCACCGAGGGGAGGGCGGCGACGTCAGGTCAGGCCCGCGGTGCGTCGTCGATCTTGGTTCGCAGCTCGTTGAGGATGCGGGTGATGAGCCGGGAGACCTGCATCTGTGTGACGCCGATCTCCTGGCCGATCTCGGACTGGGTCCGGCCCTCGAAGAACCGCATCCGCACGATGATGCGGTCCCGCTCGGGCAGGGACCTGACGGCGGGGGCCAGCAGCAGCCGGGCCTCGGCGGCGTCGCGGTCGTCCGGTCCGTCGTCCGGGATGGTGTCGCTCAGCCGGCCCGAGTCCGTCGAGCCCGAGGCCGGGTTGGTCAGCGGGGCGTCGTAATGGGTGGGGGTGAAGCAGCCGCGGTCGTTCACGGTGAGCGCCTCGACCACGTCGTCGACCTCGACCCCGAGGCGGTCGGCGATCTCGCGCGGCCGCGGGGAGCGACCGTGCTCCTGGGTGAGCTGCTCGACGGTGATCGAGATCTGTCTCTCGAGGTCCTGCAGCCGGCGCGGTGGGCGCACCGACCAGCCGGCATCGCGGAAGTGCTTGCGGACGTGTCCCCGGATGGTGGGGACCGCGTAGGACAAGAAGTCCTTCTCCCGTTCCAGGTCGAAGTGCCGTACGGCGTAGACCAGCCCGACCGCGGCCACCTGCTCCAGGTCGTCGAGATCGACACCGCGACGTTGGTACCGGTGCGCGATGGAGCGCGCCAGCGGCAGGTTCACGGCC
Source organism: Nocardioidaceae bacterium (assembly GCA_013361955.1). Classification (GTDB taxonomy): domain Bacteria; phylum Actinomycetota; class Actinomycetes; order Propionibacteriales; family Nocardioidaceae; genus Nocardioides_B. The sequence goes on along the minus strand of JABFXA010000211.1, from coordinate 12,604 downwards.
ACCACCTCGTCGAGGATCCGCTCTCGCCGTGCGCCGGGTGGGGTGTGGTGGGCCTTCGTGAGGTTCCGGTGCGTGATCGTGCTGCGCCGGGAGTCGGTGGGCGGGCTCGCCTCACGGCTGGGCGTGGCAGAGAGCTCGGACATCGCTGCTCCCGACGAGGGGGAGTTGCACGCCGTCTTCTCCAGCCTGCTCAGATAGGTGGTTACCCCGAGGAAAGGGACCCAACCTCATCAAAAATGCAGAGAACCCCAACGGCGACGTGCGGCGAGTCAGAACTGCGGTCAATGCGGGACGCGCGTGGAGGTACGCACGGCAGCCCTCACCGGGCGGGGGCTGCGACAGGGCTCGCCGGGCTGACGCGCCTGTCCTGCGACGGGGCACGACGGGCTCCTTGCCTGGTGCGGCGGTCGCAGCGGCGGGCCTACGGAACCAGCCGGGGGTCGTCCCGGAGGGCGGTGAGCGCATCACCGCTGCTGCGCCCGGACACGGACGTCGGGACGTTCTCCAACAGGACGGCCGCGAGGTCGTCTCCGAGCTGCCCGCTGGGAACGTGGCCGAACAGGCGCTCCAGGAGTGCGTCCAATGCATCCTCGAGGCTGCCCTCGCGCAGCAGTGCGGCCTGGGCCCGCAGCGGGAAGAAGGCACCCGCCCGGTCGCGGGCCTCGCTCATCCCGTCGGTGTAGAGCAGCAGCCGGTCTCCTGGGGCCCAGCGGATGGTGACCGGGTCCGAGTCGTGTCCGATCCCGAGCGGAAGCCCGGCCGGCGCATCCAGGAACTCGGCGTCCCCGTTCGCCCGGACGAGGAGCGCCGGCTGGTGCCCGCAGGAGACGATCTTCAGCTGGTCCGGCGTCGTCACGTCGACCACGACCGCGGTGACGAAGTCTTCGGGCCCGAAGAACGACTGCAGGTAGGTGTCCATGTCCGCGACGACCTCGGGCAGGGTCTCCTTGGTCGCGGCGGCCTGCCGGAACGATCGGATCACGCGGGCTGCCTGCCCGAGTGCGGCGATGCCCTTGCCGCGTACGTCGCCGATGATGAACCGGGTGTAGCCCTCCGTCCACGAACAGTCATAGAGGTCACCCCCGACGAACGCGTCCTCCGACGCGGACTCGTACCGGGACGCGACGGCCACGCCGGGGACCTGTGCGGGAACGACCGGAAGCACCGCCTGTTGAGCGATCTGCGAGATGTTCGTGAGCCGGTTCAACTGCCGCTCACGCCGCGAGCGGACCGTCGCGATCACGACTGCGGCCGCGCTCACCGCGACGGCGTCGAACAGACGGACCCACTGCTGTCCGGTCCCCCACGCGCCGTTCTGCGCGCCCAGCCACACGGTCAGCACGAGCGCCGCCACCGCGAACCCCGCCGTCGCCCGCACAGACAGCGCAGCGCACGCCGCCATGGGCGCTAGCGCGACCAGCGCGTCGAGGTGAATGTCCGGCGGCACGACAAAGCTGAGCAAGCCGAGCAGCGCCAACCACGCAACAGCGAACCCAGCGGACAGCGACACGGCACGTTCCACGCGCATCTCACCTCTCCGGTCAGGCAGCCGACTACGTGGGGCCGCCGAGCCAGGGCAAGGTCTGACCCCAAGAGAACCGAGGTCAAGATACCGCCGCTTACCCGACCCGAACGGGGGTGAGGACCGTCACCGTCGACTCGGTTCGGGGTGAGCTCATCACCCGCAGTGCGGTGGCCGGCTGGTCGTTGATGAGCCGCGTACCTCGTCGTCGACGAACTGGTCGAGGCGTCGCGAGCTGTCCTCACCTCCGGCGGGTGGCTCAGCCCGTGGAGGTGGACTCCTGGGCCGAGCTGTCGGGAAGATCCGCGTCGTGATCGCGGGTCGGGTCGCCTCGCTCCAAGATCTCGAGGTCGGGCAGTCCACGAGTCTCGATGACCAGCTCGGCGAGGTCGCGGATCTTGATGTTGGTCTGACTGGAGTAGCGGCGGAGCGTGTCGAACGCCTGCTCCTGGGAGAGGTCGTAGCGGAGCATCAGGATGCCTTGGGCGATGCCGATGTGGTGCCGGCTCTTCACCGCGATCCGCAGGCCGGTCAGCAGCTTGGCGGTGCTCATCGCGTCCGCGGCGTGCGAGGCGTAGATCAGCGCGAGGTCGACGTCGTCGGCGGTGAAGGCGTTGGCCCGGTCGGCGTACATGTTGAGTGCGCCGAGGGTCTCGTCCGGGGAGGCGAGTCGGATCGCCAGCACCGAGCCGGCGCCTTGGGCCGCGACGCGGGGGCTCCACTGGGGCCAGCGCGGGTCGTGCGCCAGGTCCTTGGCCAGGTAGGTGTCGTCCGCCCAGACGGCGTCGACGCAGGGCCCCTGTTGCAGGGTGTGCTGGAGCTCGTCCCAGCGCCGCGCCGACGGGGAGCTGGACGCGACCGTGGACACCTGACCTCACCGGGTGCGGAGCGAGAACGCGCAGTGGTCACACGCCGGAACCACCTCGATCGCTTCCTTGGCGACCAGATCGAAGGTCAGTCCAGCCTCGCCTGGCTGCATCAGGTCCTTGCTGACAGCCGCGAAGAACGCGGCCGAACTGTGCTGGTCGCTGCTCATTGCCAGCCGATCCCTTTCCCATCTCGGCCTCGGACCGTCCCGATGAGGCGTCGACTGCTCGGTGGCAGCGAACGTGTGCGCCCAGGCTGGGTCATACCCGGATGACACCCCCGACAACCACCACGCGCGCGGCGTAGACGGGACGAGCGACGAACGGCTACAGAGGCGGGGCGAGAGCGGGCATCGGACCCGCCGGAGATCACCGTCCAGACCGATGAACCCTTCGACGTTGCCGATCACCGGGGGAACGCCGGACACGGCTACCTCGTGTCGGTCCACCTGCACCTGGCGAGCGAACGCATTCAGCTCGAGTGCCGCGGCCGGCGAAGGAGGAGCGGACGCCACTCGGCGTCGACGAGGTGCGGACGCTGCTCAAGGCGACCCGGGATGATGCGAGGCGGCGGGTTGCCGTCAACGGTTGCTGTCAGATCCGGCTGGACCGCTGGGCGCCCCTCTCCAGGCTCGCCGTCAGATACAAGGAACCCCAGGTCACCTGGGGTCACCTGGGGTCTCGTGCTGAGAAGGTCGCGTTGCGCGCCTGAAGGGATTCGAACCCCTAACCTTCTGATCCGTAGTCAGATGCTCTATCCGTTGAGCTACAGGCGCCGGGCCCGTCGTGGGCCTCGCAGAGTCTAGCCCGCGCCCCCGTCGCGGGTGAAATCGGTTCAGGTCAGCAGCAGCCGGACGCCGACGACCCAGCCGAACACGACCACCAGCGCCCGGAACACCGAGGGTGGCAGCCGCCGACCGACGTGCGCGCCGAGCCAGGCGCCGGTCACCGAGCCGACGGCGATCAGGCCGACCGCGGCCCAGTCGAGCGGTGCGAAGAGCACGAAGACGACGGTGGCGGCGAGGTTGGCGGAGACGATGGCGATGCTCTTCAGGCCGTTCACGGTCGTCAGGGGTACGTCGAGGGTCAGCGCGAGCAGGGCGACGAGGAGCACGCCCTGCGCGGCGCCGAAGTAGCCGCCGTACACGCCGACGACGGTGGAGGCGCCGGTGAGGCGGGGGCCCATCGACACCCGGTCGGGGCCCGGCTCGATGCCGCGGCGGAGCGCCCGACGGGTCAGCGCGCGGGAGATCAGCGGGCCGAGGCCGACGAGGGTGGCCGCGACCAGCACCAGGTACGGGACCACGACGTCGAACGACGACGCCGGCAGCACCAGCAGCAGCACGCCGCCGGCGAGCGCGCCGGCGGCGCTGGTGACCGCGACCCGGGTGACCAGGGCCGGGTGCTCGGCGAGCTCGCGGCGGAACCCGAACGAGCCGGCCAGGCCGCCGGGCACCAGGCCGACGTTGGTCGAGGTGTTCGCGACCAGCGGCGGCAGGCCGGCGGCGACCAGCAGCGGGAAGCTGACCAGCGACCCCGCGCCGGCGGCCGTCATCACGAAGCCCGCGCCGAAGCCGGCAGCGAGGACGACGAGGACGAACCCCCAGTCCACGCGGTGCCGCTAGCCGCGCTTGGCCCGACGTCGGTCGAGGCGCAGGGCGAGGAAGTTGAGGGCGGCCCAGCCGAGCGTGACGCCGAGGACCATGGCCCGGGCCTCGTCGTCGCGGGCCCGTGCCGACAGCAGCACGGCGTCGCCGACGTCGCAGATGATCCGGATCCGCATCGCGGTGGCCACCGTGTGCTCGGAGCGGCCGGTCACCCCGAAGCTGCTGATGGCCAGGTCGCGGACGCCGAAGATCTGCGCCAGGAGGTCGTAGTCCTCGGCGTGCTTCGCGTCGACGGCGGTGCCGAGGTGCCGCGGGTTGGCCAGCGCATAGACGCCGTACGTGGCCGTGGCGGTGGACATCAACCTGCTCAACGCGAAGCTCATGGTGTCGTTCTACCCCACCCGCCGACGCGGTTACCCCTTCACCACCACCCGGGTGCCGCGGGAGGTGAAGCCCCAGATCGCGAACGACATCGACCGGCTCACCCGCAGGCAGCCGTGCGACTCCTTGGCGTTGGTGCCGAGGTACCAGTCCGGATGGATCTGTACGCCGTTGGAGCGGTACTGCGGGACCCGGTGGAAGCCGATGCCGCACGGTGCGAAGCGCACGAAGTTCTGCAGCCGAAGCCGCCCGCTGGCGTCGCTGTTGTCGCGGATCTTCGCCGCGCGGCCGCACTTCGGGCCGGCGCGGTAGGTGCCGGGGCGCAGCGCGGACGGGTTGTCGACGGTCGGGCCCTGCCGGGCCACGCTGCCGTCGGCGCGGACCAGCCACACGTAGTTCTGCCGCTGGCTGACCACGATCCGCCGGCCGGTGGCCGAGCGCGCCGGCACCGGCCTGCGGTCGCAGCGCACCTGCTGCGCGGCGTACAGCCGGCGCTTGGTGCGGTCGGTGAGCCTGCCCGACTGGGCGAGCCCGTTGGCCGACTGGAAGCGGGTGATCGCGGTGCGGGTGTGCGTCTCGATCCGGCCGTCGGCGGGGCCGGCGTTGCAACCGAGCTGGTTGAGCCGCCGCTGGGCCTTCTCCGCCCCGGCCGCGGCGTCGGCCGGGGCGGTGCTCAGGACGAGGGCCGCGACGCCGAGCAGGCAGCAGGCAGTGCGTCGCAGTGGGTGCATGCCGCACACGCTAGGGCCTCAACCCAAGGTGAGACAGACCTTTCCCGACGTCCCGCGGTCGGCGAGCTCGTACGCCGCAGCCGCGTCGTCGAGCGTGAAGGTGTCGGTGACGATCCGGTCCGGGTGCAGGGCCCACCGGTCGAGATGGTGCAGCAGGTCGGCCATGTGCCCGATCGAGGTGACCCACGAGCCGTACAAGGTGACCTGGCGGTGGATCAGCTGCTGCGACACGTCGAAGGACACCTGCCCGCCCTCGCCGACGAACGCGCACCGGCCCCACGTCGCCGTGCTGGCCAGCGCGAGCTGTCGTGCCGTCGCGTTGCCGGAGGCGTCCAGGGTGGTCGTGAAGGTGGGTGCGAACGACGCCTCGGCGGCGTCCACCGCCTCGTCGACGATGCCCAGGTCGACCGCCAGCGCACGCCGCTCGGCGGACACGTCGGTGCCGACGACCGGCGCGGCGCCCATCGCCCGCGCCAGCATCGCGGCGGCCAGGCCGACCGGGCCGAGGCCGGTGACCAGCAGGCTGTCGCGGCCCGAGACGTCCAGCCGGAGCAGCGCCTCGTACGCCGTGCCGAACCCGCACGAGACCAGCGCGCCGTCGACGTACGACAGCGAGTCCGGCAGGGCCAGGCAGGTGCGCTCCTCGGCGAGCAGGTAGTCGGCGTGGCCGCCGTCTCGCTGCCAGCCGTACGCCGCACGGGTCGGCGCCGTGCAGCCGATCAGGTACCCGGCGCGGCACTCGTCGCACTGGCCGCAGCCGGCGATGTGGTAGACGACCACCCGGTCGCCCTCGCGCAACCGCGTGCAGCCCGGGCCGACCGCGACCACCTGGCCGCACGGCTCGTGCCCGGCGATCACGCCCTGGTAGGCCTCGGGCCCGTGGCCGAGGTGCTCGCGGTAGATCGCCCGTATGTCGCTGCCGCAGATCGACGACGCCTTCATCGCCAGCAGCACCTGGCCGTGCCCCGGCGTCGGCACCTCCTGCTCGACGTGGCGGACCGTGCTGTCGCCGGGCAGCACGACGCCGCGCATCACGCCTGCTTCTCCCACGCCTCGAGGGTGGCCCGGGCGCCGTGCTCGTGGAGGGAGTCGAGCGCGGCGACGTACTCGGTGGTGAAGCGCTCGTCGTGGACCAGGTCGCCGAACAGGTCGGGGTCGCGCAGGAACGCGAGCCGGTCGGTGGCCTGCTCCGCAGCCCGCGCCATCAGCGCCTCCTTGCGCCGGTCGACGACGTCGATCGGCGCGCCGTCCTCGTCGACGCCCTCGGCGTACCGCGCCCACGCGGCGACCACGAGCGCGGAGCGGCGTACCGGGCCGCCGGCGTCGAGCTCGTGGCGCACCACCGGGATCAGCCACTTCGGGATCCGGTCGGAGCTCTCCGCACACAGCCGCGCCAGCGTGTCGCGGATCTCCGGGTTGGCGAACCGCTCGATCAGCTGCTGCTTGTACGTCGTCAGGTCGACGCCCGGCACGGGCGCGAGGGTCGGCGTCGCTTCGTCGTCCATGTAGCCGAGCAGGAAACCGGTGAACAGCGGGTCGGCGCACACCTCGTGGGCGTAGCGGTAGCCGGCCAGGTAGCCGAGGTAGCACAGCGCCTGGTGGCTGGCGTTGAGCAGCCGCAGCTTCATCAGCTCGTAGGGCTCGACCTCCGGGACCAGCTGCACGCCGGCGTCCTCGTAGGGCGGCCGGCCGGTGGGGAACCGGTCCTCGAGCGCCCACTGCGTGAACGGCTCGCAGACCACCGGCCACTCGTCCTCGATGCCGAAGGAGTCGGCGAGCACGTCGCGGTCGTGGTCGGTGGTGACCGGGGTGATCCGGTCGACCATCGAGTTCGGGAACACCACGTGCGCCTCGATCCAGGCCGCCAGGTCGGGGTCCTTGAGCCGCGCGAACGCACCGACCATCCGGTGCGCGACCTCGCCGTTGCCCTGGATGTTGTCGCACGACATCACCGTGAACGGCTCGGTGCCGGCGGTCCGCCGCCGGGCGAGCGCCTCGGTCACGAAGCCGAACATGGTGCTCGGCACCGCGCCGTCGCGCAGGTCCGCCTGGATCGACGGGTCGTCGGCGTCGAACTCTCCGGTCGCCTGGTTCACGTGGTAGCCGCCCTCGGTCACCGTCAGCGACACGATCCGGGTGGCCGGGTCGGTGAGCGCGGCCAGCACCGCCTCAGGGTCGTCGGGAGCGAACAGGAAGTCCACCAGCGACCCCACGACCCGCGGGTGCATGGTGCCGTCGGGGTCCTTGACCACCAGCGTGTACAGGCAGTCCTGCGCGTGCAGGGCGTCGGCCATCAGCCGGTCGCCGGGGAGCACCCCGACGCCGGTGATGCCCCAGTCGAGCGCCTCGCCGGCGTTCATCAGGGTGTCGACGTACATCGCCTGGTGCGCGCGGTGGAAGCCGCCGACACCGAAGTGCACGATCCCGGACCGGACCGCGGCGCGGTCGTAGGAGGGGACGGCGATCCCGGACCCGAGCTCGGCGAGCGTGGCCGTGGACAGCTTCGTCACTTGACCGCCCCCAGGGAGAGGCCGCGAACCAGCTTGTCCTGCGCCGCGAAGCCGGCGATCAGCACCGGGAGGGACACCACGGTCGCGGCGGCGCACAGCTTGGCGAGGAACAGGCCCTGGCTGGAGATGAAGCCGACCAGGAAGATCGGCGCGGTCGACGCTCGGGTGGCGGTGAGGTTCACCGCGAACATGAACTCGTTCCAGCTGAAGATGAAGCAGATCAGGCTGGTCGCGGCGATGCCGGGTGCGGTCACCGGGGCGACGATACTGATCAGGATCCGGCTCAGCCCGGCCCCGTCGACCTGCGCCGCCTCGAGGATCTCCTTGGGCACCTCGGCGAGGAACGACTGCATCATCCACACCGCGATCGGCAGGTTCATCGACGTGTACAGCAGCACCAGCGTGTAGACGTTGTCGAGCATCCCGACCTGCTTGACGATCAGGTAGATCGGCAGCAGCGCCGCGATCGGCGGCAGGAACTTCGTGGACAGGAAGAAGAACATCACGTCGGTCCACTTCTCCACCGGCTTGATCGACAGCGCGTACGCCGCCGGGATCGCCAGCGCCAGCACCAGCAGCGTGGACACGATGCTGGCTGTCGCGGAGTTGATCAGGAACGTCGCGATGCCCCGGTCGAACACCGCGGCGTAGTTGTCGAGCGTGAGCCCGGCGAAGATCGACGGCGGGTTGGTCGCGGCATCGGCCTCGGTGTGCAGCGAGGTCAGCACCATCCACGCGACCGGTGCGAAGAACAGCAGGGTCAGCACCCACGCGAGCAGGGACCAGCCGGGCCCGGCGGTCGCGGCCGCGTCGTCCTTGGCCTTGCGGCGACGCCGGGTGACGCCGGGTTCCTGCTCCGGTGCCGGGGCGAACGGGTTGACGCTGGTGTCGACGGTCTCGGTGCTCATCGGTTGCCCTCCGCCTGGAAGAGAGAGGAGATGGCCCGGAGGGCGAAGGTCGCCGTTCGGAGGAGTGTGCCCACGACGACGGGTGGGCGCTGGGTGCTGTTCATCGGTTGCCCTCCGCCTGGAAGGGAGAGGAGACGGTCCGGAGGGCGAAGGTCGCCGTTCGGTGGAGTGTGCCCACGACGACGGGTGGGCGCTGGGTGCTGTTCATCGGTTGCCCTCCGCCTGGAAGAGAGAGGAGATGGTCCGGAGGGCGAACGTCGCGACGATGATGGTTCCGACCACGACGACCACTCCGGCGGCTGCGGCTTCGCCGTACTCGTACTTGCGGAACATGGTCAGGTAGATCTCGTACGGCAGGTTCGTGGTCGCCGAGCCCGGGCCGCCCTGGGTGATCGTGTAGATCGCGTCGAAGGTCTGCAGCACGTAGATGGAGCCGAGCAGCGCGGAGAGCTCGAGGTACTGCCGCAGGTGCGGGAGCGTGATGAACCGGAAGGTCTGCGCGCCGCTTGCCCGGTCGATCTTCGCCGCCTCGAGCACGTCACCGGGCTGCGACTGCAGGCCGGCCAGCAGGATCAGCATCATGAACGGCGTCCACTGCCACACGAGCGCCGCGATCACGGCCGGCATCGGGAACTTCGAGACGAAGTCGATGGTGGGCCCCTGGTCGGCGCCGAACAGCTGCCAGAGCCAGTTGAGCGCGCCGTTCAGCAGGCCGTAGTCGGGGTTGTACAGCGCGTGCTTCCACAGCAGCGCGGACGCCACCGGCATCACCAGGAACGGCGCGATCAGCAGCGTCCGGGCGATGCCGCGGCCGGGGAACTTCTTGTCCAGCAGCACCGCGAGCAGCAGCCCGAGCAGCAGGCTGATCACCACCACCGAGGCCGTGAGCACGACGGTGTTGACCACCGCGTTGCGCAGCCGGGTGTCGGTGAACACCGTGACGTAGTTGTCGAGGCCGGCGAACGCGCTGTAGTTCCCCAGGCCGAGGAAGTTCTTCTCGCCGGGCTGCAGCACGTTCCAGTGCAGCGTCGAGATGGCGATGGTCAGCAGGAACGGGATCTGCGTGACGATGATCGTGAAGACCAGCGCCGGCATCAGCGGGCCGCGCCGGCGCCAGCGCTCCCCGCGGGACATCGTGTGGGCGGGTGCGACGAGAGCATCGGTGGAGTGGGCGGGTGGTGCCGTGGCACTCATGGTGACTCCCGGAGTTCGGTGCTGCTGGGTGGTGCCCGGCGCGGGGCGGGCGTACGAGCCCGCCCGCCTCGCGCCGGAGCGTGGTGACTACTGGTAGTTCTTCGCGACGTCCTCGGCGAGCGACTGACCCTTGGTCAGCGCGTCGTCGACGGACCCGCGTCCGGCGATGGCCGCGGCGATGTCCTGCGACACCTTGGTGCCGAGGTCCTGGAACTCCGGGATCGCGACGAACTGGACGCCGACGGTCGGCCGGGGCTGCACGCCCGGGTTCTCCGGGTCGGCCTCCTCGATGGCCTGCAGCGTCTGAGAGCCGAAGGCGGCGGCCGCCTTCTTGTACTCCGGGATCGAGTAGGTGCTCTCCCGCTTGCCGGCCGGCACCCGGGACCAGCCGAGCTTCTCGCCGACGATCTTCTCGTAGTCCTTGCTGGTCGCCCAGAGCATGTACTTCGACGCCGAGTCGGCCTTCTTCGTGGTCTTCGGCATCACGAACGCCCAGGTCCACAGCCAGCCGGAGGACTTGGTCTCCTCGACCGGTGCCTGCACGTAGCCGACCTTGCCGGCGACCTTGCTGACCTTCGGGTCCTCGAGCGAGCCCGCGGCCGACGTGGCGTCGTACCACATCGCGACCTTGCTCTGGCTCATCGCGTTGAGGCACTCGGTGAAGCCGGCCGACGCGGCGCCGGGCTCGCCGTGCGCCTTGATCAGGTCGACGTAGAAGTTCACCGCCTGCTTGAACTCCGGCGAGTCGACCTCGGCCTGCCAGTCCTTGGTGAACCAGGTGCCACCGAAGGTGTTCACGACCGTGGTCAGCGGGGCGAACTGCTCACCCCAGCCGGGCAGGCCGCGCAGGCAGATGCCCTTCATGCCGGGCTCGGCGCCGTCGGCCTTCGCGGCGAGGGCGGCGACCTGCTGCCAGGTCGGCCGCTCGGGCATCGTCAGGCCCTTCTTCGCGAAGATGTCCTTGCGGTACATCAGGAACGACGACTCGCCGTAGAACGGCAGGCCGTACAGCTTGCCGTCCTCGCCGGACAGCGACTTCACCATCTGGTCGAGCAGGTCGCTCTTGTCGTACGACGAGTCGTCGTCGGCGTAGGAGTCGACCGGGTTCAGCCAGTCGTTCTTCGCCCAGATCGGCACCTCGTAGGCGCCGACGGTGGCGACGTCGTACTGGCCGGCGCCGGTGGCGACGTCCTGCGTGACCTTGTCGCGCAGCTCGTTCTCGGGAAGGATCGTGTAGTTCACCTTGATGCCGGTGTCCTTGGTGAACGTGTCCTTCGTCAGCTTCTCGATGTCCACCATCTGCGGGTTGCCGACCATCAGCACGTTGATGGACTTGTCGTCACCGCCCCCGCCGTTGCCGCCGCCACCGCCGCCACCCGCGCCGGCGCAACCGGACAACGCCAGTCCCGCCACCGCTGGCAGTGCCAGCGCCATCGCGATCCTTCTGCTGGACCTTGAACCCATCGTTACCTCCGGTTGCAGTCGAGCCCTGTGCTCGATGTCTGGGTCGTGCCGTGTTGCTGGTGAGCTCTCGGCGGCGGCGCCTCAGGCGCGCACCACCTGGGGCCCGAGAACCGAGAACCGCCGCGCCTCGCTGGGGCTCAGCCCGGTGTCGGTGACGAGGACCTCGAAGTCCGAGATCTCCGCGAAGCGGCAGAAGCTGGCCGCCCCGAACTTGGTGTGCAGGCCGACGAACACCCGCCGCCGGGCCCGCTGCACGACCCGGCCCTTGACCGCCGCGACCGCCGGGTCGGGGGTGGTCAGGCCGTGGTCGCGGGAGATGCCGTTGGCGCCGAGGAACGCCAGGTCGAGCACCAGGTCGTCGAGCATCCGCAACGCCCAGTGGTCGACGGTGGCGAGCGTGCGGCCGCGCAGCCGGCCGCCGAGCAGCAGCACGGTGACGTTCGGGTTCTCGGCCAGCGCGCCTGCCGCGAGCAACGAGGCGGTGACGACGGTCAGCGGCCCTTCGGGGCGCAGGGCCTCGGCGACGAACTGCGGCGTGACCCCCTCGTCGACGTACACGGTCTCGGCGCCGTGCAGCCGCTCCGCGGCCGCCACGGCGATCCGGCGCTTCTCCGCGACCAGCGAGGTCGAGCGGTGCTTGATGTTGCTCTCGAACCCGGCGCTCTCGACCGGGTAGGCGCCGCCGTGGACCCGCTGCAGCACGCCGCGGTCGACGAGCTCGCGCAGGTCGCGGCGTACCGTCTCGGCGGCCACGTCGAGGTCGGCGGCGAGGCTGACCACGTCGACCCGGCCGTCCGCGCGGGCGCGGCTCAGGATCTGCCGCTGTCGCTCGTCCGCCTTCACCGGGTCACCTCCCGCCGGTCGCCGTGTGACCTGTGCCACGCCGTCAGTCTGCATGAGGGCTCGGGCATCACCGAGCCCGAGTGGGCACACTCCGGTGCCCGGGTTGTGCGAGGTTGCGAGCCGGTTTTGCCCATGGCTGTGCCCTTCTCCGCCTGATTTCCGATCGGGCCGGAAACAAGATCGGCCCGTTTCTTGACCACGCTATGCCCGATCGGGCGCCCGAATGCTCGGTCCGCAGATCACCGGGCGGCGGAAGCGCGGGGATGTGAAGATGCCGGGGGGAGCGCGCGCGCCCGGACGGGCGACGACGGGAACCGGCCAGACGAGGGGAGGCGAACGGATGCGCCTGGACCGGACGGCCGCCTCTGCCCGGCCGCGACCCGGGCGACCCGGGCGCCTCGGCGTCGACGACGCCACGTCCGGGCACCGCTGGGACCCGCGGTCCGGCGGCGGGGCCTGGGTGGTCTCCGCCGTGCTGGTGTTGCTGGGGGTCTCCGCGTTCGGGCTGGTGGCGGGCCGGCTGGTCCCCGCCGGCTCGGCGGTGGTGGCCTGGTGGCCGCCGGCGGGCCTGGCGGTGG
>JABFXA010000141.1 GCA_013361955.1 Nocardioidaceae bacterium | reverse complement strand
GACCGAGTGGATCTTCGACCGGTCGTGGCCGGTGGCCTTCGCCTTCTCGAGGCCCTCGAGGTAGGCGTCCATCACGCCGTCGTAGCGACCCAGCCCGAAGATCAGCGTGACGTTGACGCTGATCCCCTCGGCGAGCACGGCGCTGATCGCCGGGGCGCCCTCGGTGGTCGCCGGGATCTTGATGAACAGGTTCTCGCGGTCGACGGCCCGCCACAGCCGCACCGCGGACTCGATGGTGGCCTGCTCGTCGTGGGCGAGGCCGGGAGCGACCTCGATGGAGACCCGGCCGTCGACCCCGCCGGTGGCCTCGAAGGCGTCCTTGAGCACGTCGCAGGCGTCGCGTACGTCGCTGGTGGTGATCCGGAAGATCGCCTCGTCGACGTCGACGCCCTCCTTGGCGAGCTCGCGCACCTGGTCGTCGTAGCGCTCACCGTCGGAGAGCGCCGTCGCGAAGATGGTCGGGTTGGTGGTCACACCCACGACGAAGGAGTTCTTGGCCAGCTCCGCGAGGTTCCCGGTCTCGATGCGTTCGCGGGACAGGTCGTCGAGCCAGATGGAGACGCCGGCGTCCGCCAGAGCCTTGAGTCGATCGGTCATGGGTCCTCCCGGTTGTCGTTGCTCCGTGCGTGGGGGTGGGCGTCAGCCCTGCGAGTCGGCGATGCTCTCCTCGGCGGCGAGGGCGACGGCCTCGGCCGTGATCCCGAACTCGCGGTAGATGGTCTGGTAGTCCGCGGACGCGCCGTAGTGCTCCAGCGAGACGATCCGGCCGGTGGCGCCGACGATCTCGCGCCAGCCCTGGGCGATGCCGGCCTCGACGCTGACCCGGGCCTTGACGATCGGCGGGATCACCGCGTCGCGGTACGACGCGTGCTGCTCGTCGAACCACTCGCGGCACGGCATCGACACGACGCGGGCACGGATGCCCTTCTCGGCGAGCAGCTCGCGTGCCCTCACCGCGAGCTGCACCTCGGAGCCGGTGCCGATCAGCACCACGTCGGGGCTGCCGCCCTCGGCGTCGAGGAGCACGTAGCCGCCCTTGGCGACGTCGTCGGTGCCGGCGAACCCGTCGGTGCCGCGCGGGAACACCGGGAGGTTCTGCCGGGACAGGATCATGCCGGCCGGGTTGCTGGTGTTCTCCAGCACCGCCTTCCAGGCGGCCACCGTCTCGTTGGCGTCGGCCGGCCGGACGACGTGCAGCCGCGGGATCGCGCGCAGCGCCGCGAGGTGCTCGACCGGCTGGTGCGTCGGGCCGTCCTCGCCGAGCCCGATCGAGTCGTGCGTCCACACGTAGGTGACCGGCAGCTCCATGATCGAGGCGAGCCGGACCGCGGGCCGCATGTAGTCGGAGAAGGTCAGGAACGTGCCGCCGTACACGCGGGTGCCGCCGTGCAGCGTGATGCCGTTCATGATCGAGCCCATCGCGTGCTCGCGGATGCCGAAGTGCAGCACCCGCCCGTAGATGGTCCCGCTGAACTCCTTGGTGGAGTGCTCCTCGGGCAGGAAGGACGGCTCGCCCTTGGGGGTGGTGTTGTTCGACTCGGCCAGGTCGGCGGAGCCGCCCCAGAGCTCGGGCAGGTGCGGGGTGATCGCGTTGATCACCTCGCCGGACGCCTTCCGGGTGGCCATCCCCTTGGGGTCGGCCGGGAACGACGGGAGCGCGGCGTCCCAACCCGCGGGCAGGGTGCGGGTGCGCATCCGGTCGAAGAGCTCCTTGCGCTGCCGGAAGCGCTTCGCCCAGGCGTCGAACGACTCGGTCCACTCCGCCTCGGCCGCCTTGCCGGTCTCGATGAGCGCGCGGGTGTGCTCGATCACGTCGGGGGCCACCTCGAAGGTCTGCGCCGGGTCGAACCCGAGCACCTCCTTGGTGGCCGCCACCTCGGCCTCGCCGAGGGCGGAGCCGTGCGCCTTGCCGGTGTTCTGCGCGTTGGGCGCGGGCCAGGCGATGATCGTGCGCAGGTTGATGAAGCTGGGCCTGTCGGTGACCCGGTCGGCCTTCTGGAGGGCGTCCCAGAGCGCCTGGACGTCCTCCTCGTAGCCGGTGCCGCCGTGCGTGAAGTCGACGTTCTGCACGTGCCAGCCGTAGGCCTTGTAGCGGGCCGAGACGTCCTCGGAGAACGCCACGTTGGTGTCGTCCTCGATGGAGATCTTGTTGTCGTCGTAGATCAGCGTCAGGTTGCCGAGCTGCTGGTGGCCGGCGAGCGAGGACGCCTCGCCGCTCACGCCCTCCTCGAGGTCGCCGTCGCTGGCGATCGCGTAGATGTGGTGGTCGAACGGCGACTCGCCGGCCGGCGCGTCGGGGTCGAACAGGCCGCGCTCGCGGCGGGCCGCCATCGCCATCCCGACGGCGTTGCCGACGCCCTGGCCGAGCGGGCCGGTGGTCGTCTCGACGCCGGCGGTGTAGCCGTACTCCGGGTGCCCCGGGGTCTTGCTGCCCCAGGTGCGCAGCGACTTGAGGTCGTCGAGCTCGAGGCCCCAGCCGCCGAGGAAGAGCTGGATGTAGAGGGTGAGGCTGGAGTGCCCGGCCGACAGCACGAACCGGTCGCGGCCCACCCAGTCGGGGTTGGCCGGGTTGTGCCGCATCACCTTCTGGAAGAGCAGGTACGCCGCGGGCGCGAGGCTCATCGCCGTCCCGGGGTGGCCGTTGCCGACCTTCTGCACGGCGTCCATCGCGAGCACCCGGACGGTGTCGACGGCACGCTGGTCGAGGTCGGTCCACTCGAGCTTGCTCATGTTGACGCTCGGTCCTCTCGGAGGATGCGGGTGGGTCGTCCCTGAGCCTACTCAGGGCGGGTGAGCAGTGGCACACCGTCTCGGCGTCGCCCGATGAGCCCTGGGACGCGCGGGGCCACTAGACTCTCGGGTGCCCGTCGGGCGTGCCGGTAAACGCCCGTCGGACCAGCCAGCCAGCGTCCAGCCCGCGAGGTTTTCTTGACCGCCGTCGACCCGCACGTGTCCGTCGCACGGACCGGTGCTCCCGCGACGGCGCCCGCGTCCGCGCGCGACGTCGTCGCGGCGTACGTCGGGCTGATGAAGCCGCGGATCATCGAGCTGCTGCTGCTCACCACCGTCCCGGTGATGTTCCTCGCCCAGCAGGGCGTGCCGTCGCTGGGCCTGGTGGTCGCCACGGTGCTCGGCGGCACCCTGTCCGCGGGCAGCGCCAACGCCCTGAACTGCGTCTACGACGCCGACATCGACGAGCGGATGCGGCGCACCCGGCGCCGGGCGCTGCCCCGGCACATCGTGTCGGCCCGGTCCGCCCTCGTCTTCGGCCTGGCGCTCGGTGTCGGGTCCACGCTGTGGCTGGGCCTGCTGGTGAACTGGCTCTCCGCCGCCCTCGCGCTGGCCGCCAACGTGTTCTACGTCGTCGGCTACACGATGATCCTCAAGCGCCGCACCACCCAGAACATCGTGTGGGGCGGTGCCGCCGGCTGCTTCCCCGCGCTGATCGGGTGGACCGCGGTCCGTGACGAGCTGGCCTGGGCGCCGGTGGTGCTGTTCCTGGTGGTGTTCTTCTGGACGCCGCCGCACTTCTGGGCGCTGGCGATCCGCTACCGCGAGGACTACGCCGCCGCCGACGTGCCGATGCTGCCGGTGGTGGCCGGCGCCCGCGCGGTGGCCCGCCAGATCGTCGGCTACTCCTACCTGATGGTGGCCACCTCGCTGCTCCTCTGGCCGGTCGCCGACATGGGCGCGTTCTACGTCGGGGCCGCGGTGCTGCTCGGCGGCGCGTTCCTGGTCGAGGCGCACCGGCTGCTGGCCCGCTCGCGGGGCACCGACGACGTGGTCGCGCTGCGGCCGATGCGGCTGTTCCACTGGTCGAACATGTACCTCACCCTGCTGTTCCTCGCGGTCGCGATCGACCCGCTGCTCAAGCGGTAGTGCCGACCCGGGAGGAGCTGGAGTCCGCCCGCGACCGGCTGCTGCCCGACGTCGCCGCTCCGGGGCTGCGGGTGCTGTTCTCAGGGATCAACCCGGGCCTGCTCTCCGCCTGGACCGGGCACCACTTCGCCCGCCCCGGCAACCGGTTCTGGCCGGCGCTGCACCGCTCCGGGTTCACCCCGAGGCTGCTGCTGCCCGCCGAGCAGGACGAGCTGCTCGACCTGGGGCTGGGCATCACCAACGTGTGCGCGCGGGCGACGGCTCGTGCCGACGAGCTCAGCACCGCCGAGGTCCGCGAGGGCGGCGACCTGCTCCGCGCGAAGGTACGCCGGCTGCGTCCCGGCTGGCTGGCGGTGGTCGGCGTCACGGCGTACCGGACCGCGTTCGCCGACCCGGCCGCGCGGGTCGGCCGGCAGGAGGTCACGGTGGGCGACACCCGGGTCTGGGTGCTGCCCAACCCGAGCGGGCTCAACGCGCACTACGGCGCCGAGGCACTGGCCGACGAGTTCGCCCGGCTGCGCGTCGCGTCGTCGTGAGACGCGGGCGAGCTATGTCCGGACTCGCACCGTGACCAGGAGCCAGGTCATCGCCGCGGACACCAGCGCGGCCCCGAGCAGGTGCAGCACGACGACCGCGACCGGCAGGCCGGTGAAGTACTGCACGAAGCCGACCACGCCCTGCGCGAGCTCCACGACCAGCAGCGTGGTGGCGGCGCGCAGCGCGAGCGGAGAGGAGCCCAGCGTGCGGAGCATCACCACCGCGGCGACGGTCAGCCCGAGCAGCAGGAACACCAGGTCGGTGTGCAGCTGGCTGAGCCGCTCCGGGTCGAGCCCGTTGCGCGCCGAGCTCGCGTCGCCGGCGTGCGGGCCGCTGCCGGTGACCACGGTGCCGACGTACAGCACCGCCCAACCGACCACGAACGCCGCTCGCGCCAGCCAGGCCACCCCGGGCGGCACCACCAGCTCGGCCGGGCCGTCGCCCTCGTCGAGGCGTCGCAGCAGCACCACCGCGAGGCCGACCATCGCCAGGGAGACCAGCAGGTGCAGGGAGACCACCCAGGGGTTCAGGTCGGTGAGCACCGAGACGCCGCCGATGACCGCCTGCGCGGGCACGCCGAGCGCGAGCACCACCGACATCCAGATCACGGAGCGGCGCGCGTAGCCGAGCGCCACCACGAACGTCGCGACGGCCACCGCGACCAGCACGAAGGTGAGCATCCGGTTGCCGAACTCGATCGCGCTGTGGATGCCCATCGCCCGGTGCGGCACGAACGACTGGTCGGTGCAGCGCGGCCAGTTCGGGCAGCCGAGCCCCGAGCCGGTGAGCCGGACCACGCCGCCGGTGACCACGATCAGCACGTTGACGACCAGCGACGCGAGCGCCGCCGGGCGCATCCAGCGCTGGGCCCAGGCCGACGGGGCGGCAGCGGTGACGGGCTGGGTGGTCACTCCCACGTGAAGGTCCTCGCGGTCAGGGCGGTGCCGACCGCGGTCCACGCGGCGAGCACCAGCAGGGGTACGACGGGCAGGCCGCCGTCGAGCAAGGCGTCGCGCATCCCGGCGCCGAGCGCGCCCGACGGCAGCAGCGAGACCACGTCGGCCGCGCCGCCGTACGCCTCGGCCGGGAGGACCACCGCGCCGGCGGCCAGCAGCAGCAGGTAGACCAGGTTCGCGACCGCGAGCGTCGCCTCCGCGCGGAGGGCGCCGGCCAGGAACAGCCCGAGCGACGCGAACGCCCCGGTGCCGAGCAGCACGCACAGCACCGCGCCGACCACGCCGGAGGGCTTCGGCTGCCAGCCCAGGAACGCGGCCACCGTGCCGATCACCAGCACCTGCAGCGCCTCGACGACCAGCAGCGAGCCGACCTTGCCGGCGAGCAGGCCGGCCCGCGGGAGCGGCGACGACCCGAGCCGCTTGAGCACGCCGTAGCGGCGCTCGAAACCGGTGGCGATCGCCAGCGACGTGAAGCTGGTGGACATCACCGCGAGCGCGAGCACGCCGGGGGTGAGCACGTCGACGGCGGGCCGCTCGGTGAGGTCGAAGTGCCGGGCCGCCTCGATGCCGCCGACGAGCACGATCAGCGGGATCACCACCGCGAGGAGCACCTGCTCGCCGTTGCGGAGCAGCAGCCGGGTCTCCATGCGGGCCTGCGCCGCCACCATCCGGGGCAGCGGGGCGGCGCCGGGCATCGGGGTGAACGTCACGGCGCCAGCTCGCGGCCGGTGAGCTGCAGGAACACGTCCTCCAGGGTGCGCTGGCCCAGGGTCAGCGACTCCGGCAGCACCCCGTTCTCCTCGCACCAGGCGGACACCTTCGCGAGCGTGCCGGCGTCGGCGGGACCGGTGATCAGCAGGCTGTGCGCACCGACCGCCTGCACCTCGGTGCCGGCGCCGAGCGCGGCCTGCAGCGAGGCCGGCGCGGTCGGCGGGAACGGCTCGGTGACCACGAGCTTGATGGTGCTGGTGCCGCTGCGGGTCAGCTCCTCGGGCCGCCCGGAGGCGACCATCCGGCCGTGGTCGATCACGTGCACCCGGTCGGCGAGCCGCTCGGCCTCGTCCATGTAGTGCGTGGTGAGCACCACGGTGACGCCGTCGGTGCGGAGCTCCTGCAGCAGCTCCCAGGTGGTGCGCCGCGCCTGCGGGTCCATGCCGGCGGTGGGCTCGTCGACGAACACGAGCTCGGGCCGGCCGACCACCGCGAGTGCGAGCTTGAGCCGCTGCTGCTGGCCGCCGGACAGCCGCCGGTACGGCGTCCGCCCGCACGAGGCCAGGCCGAGCCGGTCGACGAGCATCGGCACCTCGAGCGGGTTCGCGTGCAGCGCGGCGACGTGCCGCAGCATCTCGACCGCCCGGACCCCCGACCAGGCGCCGCCGTCCTGCAGCATCACGCCGATCCGGGGGAGCAGGTCGCGTCGCTGCCGCTGCGGGTCGAACCCGAGCACCCGGACCGACCCGGACTGCGCGGCGCGGTACCCCTCGCAGGTCTCCAGCGTCGTGGTCTTGCCCGCCCCGTTCGGCCCCAGCACCGCCGTGATCGTGCCCCGGTCGACGGTCAGGCTCAGCCTGTCGACGGCCACCGTGGCGCCGTACGCCATGCGGAGGTCCTCGACCTCCACGGCGGGGGACTCGCTCACGCCCACGAGTGTAGGAAGGACCCGGCCCCCTCGGGACGCGGTCGTCGCAACAGGTGACCCATCCCACGTGTTGTCTCGCTCGGCTCCGCCTCGCGTTCTTCTCCCTGCATCGCCGATCGGCGGCGGACGGCACCCCCACCCCTCAGCGTCGTACCCAGCGGGGGCGGTGGGGCACGACGCCCAGTCGTAGGAGTTTCGTCCGCCGTGATCCTGTTCTGGACTGAGGAGCGCGGGCGGCGGAGGAGCGCAGCGGGGGAGCCGTCCGCGCGACGAGGGAAGACAGGATCTTCCGGGCGGCGGACACGCGGAGCGGAGCGAGCGCAAAGTTAGGCTCGCCTTATTTGAAACCCCCACCGCAATAAAGACACAATGATGTTGTGGAAATGCACGAGCGACGTGCCGACGCCGACGCTCCCACCCGGGAGCGCGTAGCGCGGTCGATCCTCGAGCTCGGCCCGAGCACCGCGGCCGCGCTCGCGGACCGGCTCGCCCTGACGCCCGCAGCCGTGCGGCGCCACCTCGACCACCTGGTCGAGGAGGGGGCCGTGGAGCCGCGGGAGCCGCGGAGCTACGGCAGCCGTGGCCGGGGTCGTCCGGCGAAGGTCTTCGCGCTGACCGAGGCGGGCCGTGACCGGTTCGACCAGCAGTACGACGACCTGGCGGTCGACGCGCTGAGGTTCCTCCGGGAGACCGGGGGAGACGACGCGGTGCTGGCGTTCGCGCGGCGCCGGGTCGCGGGCCTGGAGACCCAGGTCGCGGAGATCCTCGCCACCGAGCCCGGCCTGCCGGCCGAGGAGGCGCTGGCCCGGGCACTCACCCGGGGCGGGTACGCCGCCTCGGTGCGCCAGGGACCGGTCGGCCAGCAGCTGTGCCAGCAGCACTGCCCGGTCTCGCACGTCGCGCACGAGTTCCCGCAGCTGTGCGAGGCCGAGACCGAGCTGATCTCGACCGTGCTCGGCCGGCACGTCCAGCGGCTGGCGACGATCGCGCACGGCGACGGCGTCTGCACCACCTGCATCCCCACGTCCGCACCCACGTCTACGCGCAAGGCAAGCACCCGCAAGGCTTCCCGCACCCCCGAAAGGTTGAGCAGCTGATGACGACCATCGAGCAGATGAACCCCGAGCTCGCCGGCCTCGGCCGCTACGAGTACGGCTGGGCCGACGAGGACACCGCCGGTTCGAGCGCACAGCGCGGTCTCAACGAGGCCGTCGTGCGGGACATCTCCACGAAGAAGGACGAGCCCGAGTGGATGCTCGACCTGCGGCTGAAGGGCCTGAAGCTCTTCGGTCGCAAGCCGATGCCCACCTGGGGCGCCGAGCTCAACGGCATCGACTTCGACAACATCAAGTACTTCGTCCGCTCCACCGAGAAGCAGGCGACCACGTGGGACGAGCTGCCCGCGGACATCAAGAACACCTACGACAAGCTGGGCATCCCCGAGGCGGAGAAGCAGCGGCTGATCGCGGGTGTCGCCGCGCAGTACGAGTCCGAGGTCGTCTACCACAAGATCCGCGAGGACCTCGAGGAGCAGGGCGTGCTGTTCCTCGACACCGACACCGCGCTGCGTGAGCACCCGGAGCTGTTCAAGGAGTACTTCGGCACGGTGATCCCGGTCGGCGACAACAAGTTCGCCGCGCTGAACACCTCGGTGTGGTCCGGCGGGTCGTTCATCTACGTCCCGAAGGGCGTGCACGTCGACATCCCGCTGCAGGCCTACTTCCG
Organism: Nocardioidaceae bacterium; assembly: GCA_013361955.1. Taxonomy (GTDB): domain Bacteria; phylum Actinomycetota; class Actinomycetes; order Propionibacteriales; family Nocardioidaceae; genus Nocardioides_B. The sequence goes on along the minus strand of JABFXA010000141.1, from coordinate 9,554 downwards.
GATCAACACCGAGAACATGGGCCAGTTCGAGCGGACCCTGATCATCGTCGACGAGGACGCCTACGTGCACTACGTCGAGGGCTGCACCGCGCCGATCTACAGCTCCGACTCGCTGCACTCCGCCGTCGTCGAGATCGTGGTGAAGAAGGGCGCCCGCTGCCGCTACACGACCATCCAGAACTGGTCGAACAACGTGTACAACCTGGTCACCAAGCGGGCCACCTGCGAGGCCGGCGCCACCATGGAGTGGATCGACGGCAACATCGGCTCGAAGGTGACGATGAAGTACCCGGCGGTCTACCTGATGGGCGAGCACGCGCGCGGCGAGACCCTGTCGATCGCGTTTGCCGGCGAGAGCCAGCACCAGGACGCCGGCGCCAAGATGGTGCACGCCGCGCCGCACACCTCGTCGTCGATCATCAGCAAGTCGGTGGCGCGCGGCGGCGGGCGTACGTCGTACCGCGGCCTGGTGCAGGTCAACGAGGGCGCGCACCACTCCTCGAGCATCGTGAAGTGCGACGCGCTCCTGGTCGACCAGGTCTCGCGCTCCGACACGTACCCGTACGTCGACGTGCGGGAGGACGACGTGTCGATGGCGCACGAGGCGACCGTCTCGAAGGTCTCCGACGACCAGCTCTTCTACCTGATGAGCCGGGGCATGGAGGAGGACGAGGCGATGGCGATGATCGTGCGCGGCTTCGTGGAGCCGATCGCCAAGGAGCTGCCGATGGAGTACGCCCTCGAGCTGAACCGCCTGATCGAGCTCCAGATGGAGGGCGCGGTCGGCTGACCGCCTGCCCCGACGACCGCTTGCCGAGCTAGGACGAGAGCGAAGACGTGACTGTGACAGACAGCCCTGCCGTGGCGCGGGCCGTGGAGACCTCCGACCGGGTGGCCTCCCACCTGCACCCGCTGGGGTCGTTCGACCTGGACGACCACCCGGTGCCCACCGGGCGCGAGGAGATCTGGCGGTTCACCCCGCTGCGCCGGCTGAAGGGCCTGCACCAGGACGACGCCACGGCGCCGTTCGGGGCCGACAACCTGAGCGTGCACGTGGACGCGCCCGAGGGCGTGACGGTGCGCACCGTCGCGGCCGACGACGCCGCCCGCGGCTCCAGCGGGCACCTGCCCACCGACCGGGTCAGCGCCCGGGCGTGGGCGGCCGCCCCGGGGGCGACCGTGGTGACGGTGCCGGCCGAGGCGATGGTCGAGGCGCCGGTCGTGGTCACGCACACCGGTACGTCGATGGACGGCGCGTCCGCCGGCCACGCCGTGGTGGTGGCCGAGGCGCACAGCAAGGCGACCGTGGTGCTGCGCTTCGAAGGCTCGGCGGTGGTCGCCGACAACATCGAGATCGTGGTCGGCGACGGTGCGCACCTGACCGTGGTCTCGGTGCAGGACTGGGCCGACGACGCGGTGCACCACAGCACCCAGCACGCGAAGGTCGGTCGCGACGCGACGCTGCGGCACGTCGCCGTGTCGTTCGGCGGCGACCTGGTGCGGCTGAACGCCTCCGTGGCGTACGACGGCCCGGGCGGCGAGGCGCAGATGCTCGGCCTGTACTTCGCCGACGCCGGCCAGCACCTCGAGCACCGGCTGTTCGTCGACCACAACGCGCCCAAGACCCGCAGCAACGTCGACTACAAGGGCGCGCTGCAGGGCGAGGGCGCGCACGCGGTCTGGATCGGCGACGTGCTGATCCGCAAGGTCGCCGAGGGCATCGAGACCTACGAGTCGAACCGCAACCTGGTGCTCACCGACGGCTGCCAGGCCGACTCGGTGCCGAACCTCGAGATCGAGACCGGCGAGATCGAGGGGGCCGGCCACGCGTCGACCACCGGCCGGTTCGACGACCTGCAGCTGTTCTACCTGCAGTCGCGCGGCATCGAGGAGGACGAGGCGCGCCGGCTGGTCGTGCACGGCTTCTTCGCCGACATCATCCGCAAGATCGGCGTCCCTGCCATCGAGGAGGGCCTGCTGGCCACCGTCGAGGCGGAGCTGGAGAAGAACGTCGGGAAGCCGGTCTCCGCATGAGCTTCGAGCGGGCCTGCGGCGTCGACGACGTGAAGCCGGGCGAGGCGCTGGCGACCCCGCTGGACACCCCGTCCGGCGTGCCGGTGGCGGTGCTGCGCGACGGCGACGACTGGTACGCCGTGCAGGACGAGTGCTCGCACGCCGCGATCCCGCTGTCCGAGGGCGACGTGGAGGGCTGCGAGGTCGAGTGCTGGCTGCACGGCTCGCGCTTCGACCTCCGCACCGGCAAGCCGACCGGGCTGCCGGCGACGGAGCCGGTCCCGATCTTCCCGGTCAAGGTCGAGGGCGACGACGTCCTCGTCGACGTGACCACCCCCCTGAACGACGTCTGACCGACGAGCAGAAGAGAGAGAACACAGATGGCAACCCTGGAGATCCGCGACCTGCACGTCACGGTGGACACCGAGGACGGCCCCAAGGAGATCCTCAAGGGCGTCGACCTGACCATCAAGGACGGCCAGACCCACGCGATCATGGGCCCGAACGGGTCCGGCAAGTCGACCCTGGCGTACTCCATCGCCGGGCACCCGAAGTACACCGTGACCCGCGGCAGCGTCACGCTCGACGGCGAGGACGTGCTGGCGATGAAGGTCGACGAGCGGGCCCGCGCGGGCCTGTTCCTGGCCATGCAGTACCCCGTCGAGGTGCCGGGCGTCTCGGTGGCGAACTTCCTGCGCACCGCGAAGACCGCGATCGACGGCGAGGCCCCGAAGCTGCGTACCTGGGTCAAGGACGTCAACGGCGCGATGGCGCAGATGAAGATGGACCCGACGTTCGCGCAGCGCTCGGTCAACGAGGGCTTCTCGGGCGGCGAGAAGAAGCGGCACGAGATCGTCCAGCTCGAGCTGCTCAACCCCAAGGTCGCGGTGCTCGACGAGACCGACTCCGGCCTCGACATCGACGCGCTGAAGATCGTGGCGGAGGGCGTGAACCGGTACCGCGAGCAGGGTGACCGCGGCGTGCTGCTGATCACGCACTACACCCGGATCCTGCGCTACATCACCCCCGACTTCGTGCACGTGTTCGTGGACGGCCGGATCGCCGAGGAGGGCGGCCCGGAGCTCGCCGAGCAGCTCGAGGCCGAGGGCTACGACAAGTACGTCAAGGCGGGCACCACCGCCGCTGGCTGAGGTGCGAGCGAGCTCGACCAGCGAAGAGGAACAGGAGAGGGCATGACCGTCACGGACACCCGGCACGCACTGCCCGGGCTGCTGCCCGGGCTCGACCTGGTGCGCGCGGACTTCCCCATCCTCGGCCGCACGGTGGCCGGGGGGAACCCGCTGGTCTACCTCGACAGCGCGAACACCTCGCAGAAGCCGCAGGTGGTGATCGACGCGATGGTCGACCACCTCGAGCGGCACAACGCCAACGTCGCCCGCGCGATGCACACGCTGGGAGCCGAGTCGACGGAGGGGTTCGAGAGCGCCCGGGACAAGGTCGCGGCGTTCGTCAACGCGCCGTCGCGCGACGAGGTGGTGTTCACCAAGAACGCCTCGGAGGCGATCAACCTGGTCGCCAACACCCTCGCCTGGAACGGCCCGCTGCAGGTCGGCCCCGGTGACGAGGTGCTGATCACCGAGATGGAGCACCACTCGAACATCGTCCCGTGGCAGCTGCTCACCGAGCGCACCGGCGCGACGCTGCGCTGGTTCGGCATCACCGACGACGGCCGGCTGGACCTGTCCGACGTCGACGACCTGATCACCGAGCGCACCAAGGTGGTCTCGCTGACCTGGGTGTCCAACATGCTGGGCACCGTCAACCCGGTCGCCGACATCGCCCGCCGGGCGCACGAGGTGGGTGCGATCGTGGTGGTCGACGGCGCGCAGGCGGTCCCGCAGATGCCCGTCGACGTGCAGGCCGCGGACATCGACCTGCTGGCGTTCACCGGCCACAAGGTCACCGGCCCGACCGGCATCGGCGTGCTGTGGGGACGCCGCGAGGTGCTCGACCAGCTGCCCCCGTTCCTCGGCGGCGGCGAGATGATCGAGACGGTGACGATGGCCCGGTCGACGTACGCGCCGGTGCCGCACAAGTTCGAGGCCGGCACCCCGCCGATCGTCGAGGCGGTCGGTCTCGGCGCTGCGGTCGACTACCTCGCCGCGCTCGGCATGGACAACGTGCGCGCGCACGAGGAGGCGATCACGGCGTACGCGCTGCAGGGCCTCGCGAGCGTCTCGGGGCTGACCGTGCTCGGCCCCCAGCGCGCCGAGCTGCGCGGCGGTGCGATCTCGTTCGAGCTCGACGGCGTGCACCCGCACGACGTGGCGCAGGTGCTGGACAGCCGCGGCATCGCGGTGCGGGCCGGCCACCACTGCGCGAAGCCGGCGCACAAGCGGTTCGGCGTGCAGAGCTCGACGCGGATGTCGTCGTACCTGTACACCACGCCGGCCGAAATAGACGCCCTCGTCGACGGGTTGGAGTACACCAAGAAGTACTTCAAGGTGAGCTGATGGATCTCGACGCCCTGTACCAGGAGATCATCCTGGACCACTACAAGAACCCCCACCACAAGGGGCTCCGCGAGCCCTACGAGGCGGAGGTGCACCACGTCAACCCCACGTGCGGTGACGAGGTCACCCTGCGCGTGCACGTGTCCGGTGCGGGGGAGGACGCGGTCGTCGAGGACGTGTCGTACGACGCCGAGGGCTGCTCGATCAGCCAGGCGGCGGCGTCCGTGATGACCGACCTGGTGATCGGCAAGCCGCTCGCCGAGGCGATGTCGGTGCACGAGACCTTCCTGGCCCTGATGCAGGGCCGCGGCGCCGTGGAGCCCGACGAGGACGTGCTCGAGGACGGCATCGCCTTCGCCGGGGTCGCCAAGTTCCCGGCGCGCGTGAAGTGCGCGCTGCTGTCCTGGATGGCGTGGAAGGACGCCACGTCCCAGGCCCTCGACCAGACCGCAACCCCGGTGACGGAGGAGACGCGATGACCACCCACACGCCCGACCACAGCGACCTGCCCGAGGTGGACACCACCGGCGGCACCGCCACGCTGACCGTCGACGAGGTCACCGAGGCGATGAAGGACGTCGTCGACCCCGAGCTCGGGATCAACGTGGTCGACCTCGGCCTCGTCTACGGCGTGCACGTCGACGACGACACCAAGGACGTCGTGCTGGACATGACGCTGACGTCCGCGGCGTGCCCGCTCACGGACGTGATCCAGGACCAGACCAGCCAGGCCCTCGAGGGGCTGGTCAACGACGTCACGATCAACTGGGTCTGGATGCCGCCGTGGGGTCCGGACAAGATCACCGACGACGGGCGCGAGATGCTGCGCGCCCTCGGCTTCAACGTCTGAGCGCTACTCCGCCTCTGCCCTCCCGGCCACCTATGGTGAGGCGGTGACCAGCCCGCGCACCCTCCTCGTGCCGCGCGAGCGGGTCGTCCGCTGGTTCGAGAACTTCGCGGGACGGCACGGCGACCCGACGTACGTCGTGGCCGCCGGCCGGCTCGCCGCCACCGCCCCCGACGGCGCGCACGCCGAGGCCACGCTGCCGTTCACCCGGCCGTACGCCGGGACGGCCGACCCGGCGGCGTTCGCGGACGCCGTGACCGCCCCGCACCGGTGGGGCGTGCTGCTCGTGCGCAAGGGCGGCTTCGCCGTGGCCGGCCTGCGCGACGGCGCGGTGGTGGACTCGAAGGTGGGGCAGCGGCACGTGCAAGGCCGCACGAAGGCCGGCGGGCAGAGCCAGCAGCGGTTCGCGCGGCGCCGGAACAACCAGGCGCGGCAGGCCTACGAGGCGGCGGCCGAGCACGCCGTCCGGGTGCTGGCCGGGGTCGAGGCGCTGGTGTGCGGGGGCGACCGGACCGCGGTCGAGGCGGTGCTCTCCGACCCGCGGCTGCGGCTGGTGGCGGCGGTCCGCACCGAGCCCTGGCTCCCGGTGCCCGATCCGCGGCGGGCGGTGCTCGAGCAGGCGGTGCTCGACGCGGGCTCGGTCAGCGTCCGCGTCGAGGAGCCGGACTGACGCAGCGAACGGGGAGCCCGCCTGGCTCGTGCGGGCTCCCCGGTGCTGCGGTGGGCTCAGGCGGTGGCCGCCCGGGTCCCGAGCCCGATGCGCACCTCCGCCTCGGCCGGCGTCCGTCGCAGGTGCGCGGCGCCCGCGAGGCTGAGCACCAGCAGCAGCCCGGCGCCGGTGAACGCGGCCACCGCGCCCCAGAGCGCGATGACGGCCATCTGTCCGAACGCGTACGCGTTCAGCAGCATCCCGCGCAGCGTCTCGCCCTTGAACACGGTGGCGACGAGGCCGGCGAGCTCCTGGTCGTCCGGGTTCGCCTGCGCCTTCGCGCTGAGCTCGGCGTAGGTCCGGCCCTGGGTCATCTCGTCGATGTGCACGGCGATGAAGTGGTCGGCGTACGCTTTGGCCTGCGCGCCGGTGGTCAGCTGCTGGCCGGCGTACTGGCTCAGGTACGGTTTGACGGCGGGGTCCTGGAGGGCCTCGCTGCCCGGGGCGGGGAAGTAGATCTGCTGCGCGGTGAGCTGGCTGGTGACCTGGTCCTGCACGAAGCCGTGCGCCCAGAGCAGCAGCCCGCCCCCGATCGCGAGCACACCCGCCAGCACCAGGCCGGCGGTGGTCATCAGGGCGTCGAAGGTGCGGCGTCGCATGGGGTGTCCTTCTCTCGGTGCGGTGTTCTGTTGTCGGTTCCACCTTCGTGCCGACAACGTCCCGCCGAGCAGAGACCAAGGTCCCGAACCGGGCGGCCGCAGGTCACCGCCGCACGGGACCGTCGGCCGCGGCGCGGCGGCCCTGCGCGCACCTACCGTCGAGCCGTGAGCCGCCCCGCCCCGACACCCCGCTGCCCGTTGCGGCCGGGTGAGGCGTGCACGTTGTGCGAGCCCGGCGCGAGCGGCCCCGAGGACTGTCCCGCGGTGTACCTGGTCCACACCGACCCCGACCTCCGCGCGCGCTGGCAGGCGATGCGGCGTACGGAGCGGGAGGCGGCGGCGCGTCACGCGAACGACCCGATATCGGAGCGGTTTCAGTGACCGAGGGGTCACTGAAAACGGTCCGACATCGGGTACGACGCGTGAGCCTCCCGGGTCAGCGCACCTTGAACGCGTTGGTCTGCGAGCGCGACGCGTCGGTCGGCTTCGGGTCCAGGGCGGCGAAGGTGAAGTACACCTCGTGGGTACCGCACACGTAGTCGGCGGGCTTGTTGACCAGGACGTGCAGCGTGCAGTGCCGTTGGGTCACGTACATGTAGTCCAGCTTGCGCATCACGGTGGCCACCGTGTCGGTGGAGCGCACCGAGGCCCGCGAGGAGCTCTGCGAGATGATGTGGCCGGGGCTCAGCGGCAGCGGGTAGGTGGTTTGGTTCCAGGTGCCGGACGCGGTGCTGGTGCTGCCTCCTCCACCACTCGAGCCGGACCCGGACGACGCGAGCGAGGCGCCGCCGTTGAGGGTGAGCGCGAGGGCGGCGGTGGACAGGGCGAGTACGGCGAGCTTCTTCATGAACGGTCTCCTCGGGAGCACGTGGACGTCTGCTTCCGATGGCGTGAATGCGACGATGGTTCGTCGTTGGCCCCGACTGCCATCTGCGTTGGTAGGAGTACCCACGCGTCTCACGGCGTATCAGCGGTCTAGGTAAAAAGCCGCTCAGTCGTCGACGCCGCGGGCGGCCAGCGCCTCGCCCAGCGCGTCCGCGTGCCGCAGCGACCGGACCAGCAGGGGTACGGCGAACGCCCGCGGGCTCGCGGTCAGCCCCCGTGCGCGCTGCGCGTCGCGGACCTCCTCGGCCAGCCCGACCACGACCGGCACGCAGCGGATGGCGAGCGCGATCATCAGGCCGAGCCGCTCGGGGTCGACGCGGAGCACCCGCAGCGGGCCGGCCGCGCGCACCACCGCCCCGACCAGGTCGGTGGTGCGGGTGGTCAGCGTGACCAGCGCGGCCAGCAGCACCAGCACCGCGATCACGCCGACCACCACCACCGCGCGCTGCCAGCCGGTGACGACGAGGTGGAAGCCCGCGGTGACCAGCCCGATCCACAGCAGCGGCCGGAGCTGGCGCCCGGCGGCGGCCAGGGGCAGGCCGGCGGACAGGTACAGCATCCCAGCCACGGCGAGCGCGACCGCCACCTGCCAGGGCTCGTCGAGCAGCACCGACCCGATGCCGGCCAGCACCAGGCCGCCGAGCTTGGCCCCGGCGGGGACGCGGTGCAGCCACGACGTACCGGGGCGGTACAGGCCGAGCGTGCTCACGCCATCAGCTTCCGGTAGTAGGCGACCGCCGGCTCCGGTACGTCGTCGCACACCAGCCGGCCCTCGTCGAAGACCAGCACCCGGTCGAACCCGGCGAGCAGGTCGAGGTGGTGGGTGACCAGCAGCACCTGCTGCGGCAGCCCGGCGACCACCTCGGCGATCCGGGTCGCGTTGCGCAGGTCGAGCAGCGTGGTCGGCTCGTCCATCACCAGCAGGTCCGGCTCGGTGACCAGCACGGACGCGAGCGCGAGCAGCTGCTTCTGGCCGCCGGACAGCAGGTGTGCGGGGTGGTCGGCGTGCCCGTCGAGCCCGTACGCCGCGAGCGTGGCGGCGACCCGTTCGTCCACCTCCCGTTGGGAGAGCCCACGCCGGCGCAGCCCGAACGCGACGTCCTCCGCCACCGTCGGCATCACGATCTGCGCGTCCGGGTCGGTGAAGCAGAACCCGACCCGCCGGCGCACCGCGCGACCGTCGCGACGGGTGTCCAGGCCGTCGACGGTGACCGTGCCGCTGGTCGGCAGGACCAGCCCGTTGAGCAGCCGCGCGAACGTCGACTTGCCGGACCCGTTCGCGCCGACCACGCCGACCCGCTGCTCCGCGACGCGGACGTCGACCTCGTCGAGCACCACGCGCCGCTCGTCGTACGCGTGCGAGACGCCGCGCACCTCGATCACGGGCATCGCTCGACCACCATCGCGACGCCCTGGCCGCCGCCGACGGCGATCGCGGCCAGCCCGGTCCGGCCGGCGTTGCGGCGTACCAGCTGGGTGAACAGGCGCACCAGCAGCACCGCGCCGGATGCGCCCCACGGGTGACCGAGCGCGAGCGCGCCGCCCTCGGGGCACACCCGGGCCGGGTCGAGGCCGAGCGCGTCGCAGCAGGCGAGCACCTGGCCGGCGAACGCCTCGTTGAGCTCGACCACGTCGACGTCGTCCAGGGTGCGGCCGGCCGCGTCGAGCGCCTGCCGGGCGGAGGGCACCAGGCCGAGACCGGGGAGCTGCGGGTCGACGCCGGCGGTCGCGGTGGCCAGCACCCGCAGTCCCGGTACGTCGAGACGGCGGTACGTCGCGGCGTCGACGAGCGCGACCGCCGCCGCCCCGTCGTTGACGCCGCAGGCGTTCCCGGCGGTGACGGTGCCACCCTCGGCCGCCGGCCGGAACGCGGGCCGCAGCCGCGCCAGCCGGTCGACGGTGATGGCACGGGGCCGCTCGTCCCGGGAGACACCGCCGACCGCGACGAGCTCGTCGGCGTACCCACCGGCGTCGCGGGTCGCGACCGCGCGGGCGTGCGAGCGGGCGGCGTAGGCGTCCTGGCGGAC
>JABFXA010000098.1 GCA_013361955.1 Nocardioidaceae bacterium | reverse complement strand
GTGCCCCCCGTTCCGGTGGGTGAGGTGGACAGCACGCCGGAGCGGTGCTCGGCCGGGCTGGGCGCGGCGTCACGGTCCGGCCCGCACGCGGTCACCAGCAGCGCCGCCGACGCGAGGACGGCGGTGCGGACGACGGCGTGCACGTGCATCCGACCCAGTGTCGCAAGCAGGGCGAAACCCGGTGCTCCGGTCCGGACACCCCGCTACGGTCGCCGCATGCCCCCGCGCATCCGCACCGGCGGCCGGTCGCTCGCCCCCGAGCTGGTCGCGCACCTGGACCGCTGGGTGGCCGAGCAGCCGTTCTCCATCGACCTGCACTCCGGCGACGTGGGCTGGCACCTGCGGCACGACGACGAGGCCCTCGACGGCGCGTTCCTGGGCTGGGAGGTGGACGGCGGGCTCGCCGCCGCCGGGCTGCTCGACGGTGGGGTGCTGCGCACCTCGGTCGCCCCGGCGCACCGCCACGACGAGGCGCTGGCGACGGTCGTGGCCGACGGCTGCGCCGGCCTCGGGTACGTCGACGCGTCGGCCGGCACCGCGCTCCGCGACGAGCTGCTGCGGCGCGGCTGGTCGGCCGACCCCGACCCCTGGGTGCTGCTGCACCGGCCGCTGACCGAGCGCGACGCGCCGCCGGACGACCCGGCGACCCGGCCACTCGACGGCCCGGACGACGTGGCGGCCCGGGTGGCCGTGCAGCGCTCCGCCTTCGCGCCCGGCTCGACGTTCACGCCCGAGCTGTGGCGCCGGATGGCCGACGGACCGACGTACGACCCGCGCTTCGAGATGCTCACCTGGACGCCCGACGGGGAGCCGGCGGCGGCCGCGACCGGGTGGTTCGCCGGGACCGGCCGGTGCGCGATCCTCGAACCGGTCGGCACCCACGCCGACCACCAGCGCCGGGGCTACGGCCGGCGGGCCAACCTCGCGGTGCTGGGTGCGCTCGCCCGGGCCGGCGCGGGCGGGGTGCGGGTGCACACGCCGGCGTCCAACGAGGCGGCCGTGCGGGCCTACGAGTCGTGCGGGCTGCGCGCGGTCGACTGGACGGTGGCGCTCGTCGCGCCCGGACGGCACGACGGCGGCCACCCGTCGGGGTGACCGCCGTCGAGGTCCTGGTGCCGAGGGGTCAGGGCAGGAAGTACATCGGGTTCGGCAGCTTGAAGGTCTTGTCCGCCGAGCCGCCCTTCAGGTCGCTGAACTGGTCGCCGAAGTTGGCCTTGATGTCGTAGCCGAGCGACTCGATGTAGCGCCGGGTCTCCGACTTCAGCTCGATCGTCGTGCAGACGTTGTCACCGGTGGTGTCGCAGGTCGACCACGGGTGCGTGACGTCCTTGAGGAACACGTTGTCGACGTTCTTGCCCACGGCCGCCTGGTGGACCGGGTAGCCCTGGTCGGTGAGGTTCTTCTCGGTGCCGGCCCGCTGGCCCTCCGACCGGCCGGTCAGGAAGAAGACCGTGTAACCCTGCTGCTCCACCCGCTGCACGAGCTGCGGCATCCCGAACACCGCGGGGAACACCGCCTTGTTCACGAAGGCGGCGTTGGTGGTCGGGTTGAACGCGAAGTTGCTGTAGATCTCGTAGTCGTAGGTCAGCAGCGAGGTGTCGTCGACGTCGAGCAGGACCGCCTTCTTGGTGCCCTGGGCGGCGTGCGCGCCGGTCAGGTAGCCGGAGGCGGACTTCTCGAGGCGGCCGACCTCCTTGGCGTAGGCGCTGTCCGGCGAGGCCTCGTGCAGCGTGGTGGTGCCGTCGACCGGGTCGAGGCGGGCGGTCGGGGTGTCGCCGTAGTACCCCTTGATCGCGGTGCGGACCTGGTCGATGTTCTGGATCTGGTTGGAGCTCGTGGGGTTCGCCGGCGGCGCGGGCACCGGCTGGAACGCGCGCGACAGCGCGGAGGACTGCGAGCCGACCAGCGCGAGGCCGGCGACGGCCACCACGGTGAGGACGGCCGCGGGCAGCCGGCGGCGGCGCACGGTCGGTGTCGTGCCGTCGGCGGTGGAGCGTGAAGTCATGGAGTGACCTTCCCGGGAAAATGAGTGCACCTTGGTTGATGCAAGGAAGAGGAAAGCATGACCGGCGGCGCCCGTCACCGCTGAGCGGCGCTCAGGTTCGCAGCAGCACCGCCGAGCGCGGGCGCAGCACCCCGTCCGCGTACTCCTCCCAGGCGAGCAGCACCTCGCCGGGCACCCCGGCGGCCCACGGCTCGTCGGCCAGGTTGGCCAGCAGCAGGTGCCCGCCCCGGCGGCTGGTGAGGTGCCGGTCGCACCAGGTCACGTCGGCGGCGGCCAGGTCGGGGTCGCGCAGGTCGGGAACCTCGCGGCGCAGCCGGAGCAGGTCGCGGTACCAGGCCAGCAGCCGGGCGTGCGGCTCCCTGTCGCGCTCCGCCCAGTCCAGCCGGGACCGCTCGAAGGTGGCCGGGTCCTGCGGGTCGGGTACGTCGCCGGGCGCCCAGCCGTGCGCGGCGAACTCGGCGGCCCGGCCCTCGGCGGTGGCCGCGGCGACACCGGGGTCGGTGTGGTCGGTGAAGAACTGCCACGGCGTCGAGGCGCCCCACTCCTCGCCCATGAACAGCATCGGGGTGTACGGCGCGGTCAGCAGCAGCGCCGCGCCGCAGGCCAGCAGCCCGGGGTCGACGAGCTGGGAGAGCCGGTCGCCGCGGGCCCGGTTGCCGACCTGGTCGTGGGTCTGCAGCGACGCGACGAACCGCCAGCCCGGCACCGTGCACCGGTCGACCGGGCGTCCGTGCCGGCGACCGCGGAACGACGACCAGGTGCCGTCGTGGAAGAACGGCGTGCGCAGCACCTTCGCGAGCGCCTCCGGGTCGGCGAAGTCCGCGTAGTAGCCCTGGGTCTCGCCGGTGAGGGCGACGTGCAGCGCGTGGTGCACGTCGTCGGCCCACTGGCCGTGCACGCCGAGCCCGGCGACCGCGGACCCCTCCCCGCGCGGGGTCACCGTGCGCGGGTCGTTGCGGTCGGACTCGGCCACCAGCCACAGCCGCCGGCCGGTCTGCTCGGCGAGCGCGTCGACCTCGCGGGACATCTCCTCGAGGATCGGCAGCGCCGAGTCGTCGTGCAGCTCGTGGACCGCGTCGAGCCGCAGCCCGTCGACGTGGAAGTCGAGCAGCCACTGGCGCACGTTGTCGAGCACCCAGCGGCGCACCTCGTCGCTGTCGGGGCCGTCGAGGTTGACCGCCTGGCCCCACGGCGTGACGTAGGCGTCGTCGAAGTAGGGCCCGAGCTCGGCGAGGTAGTTGCCGTCAGGGCCGAGGTGGTTGTAGACGACGTCGAGGCAGACCGCCAGCCCGTGCCGGTGCGCGGCGTCGACGAAGCGCTGCAGCGCCGGCGGGCCGCCGTACGCGTCGTGCACGGAGTACGGCGCCACGCCGTCGTACCCCCAGTTGTGCCGGCCGGGGAACGTCGCGACCGGCAGCAGCTCGACGACGTCGACGCCGAGGTCGGCGAGGTACGGCAGCCGCTCGGCGGCCGCGTCCAGGGTGCCCTCGGGGGTGAACGTGCCGACGTGCGTCTCGTAGACCACCGCCCCCTCCAGGGCGCGGCCCCGCCAGTCCTGGTCGGTCCACGCGTACCCGGCCGGGTCGTGGTGCGCGGTCCACCCGTGCGGGCCGTCGGGCAGCCAGAGCCCGCGCGGGTCGGGCCGGGGGTCGCCGCCGTCGAGCGAGAACGCGTAGCGGTCGCCGTCGCGGAGCTCGACATCGGCGGTCCACCAGCCGCCGCCGTCCGGCGCCATCGGCGAGCGTCCGGAGACCGTGACCAGGACGACCCGGTCGGCGTGCGGTGCCCAGACCCTCATGTGTGCACCTTGCGCAGCAGCGCCACCGGGTACGTCGCGAGCAGGCCGACGCAGTCGTTCACGCCGCCGCCGTGCAGCTCCTCGGTCAGCTCGTCGCGCCACAGCCCCTCGGGCAGCGTCACGGTCTCGGTGCGCCAGCCGCCCATGGCCTCCAGCCGCTTCGGGGCCCGGGTGGCCAGCACCGCGACCTCGCCGCCCCGGACGAACCCGACCAGGTGCCGCGAGGTCGACTGCAGCGGCTCGTAGCCACCCTGGTCGCCGAAGTCCTCCGGCAGCTCCCGGCGCAGGTGCAGCGCGCTGGCGGTGACCAGCAGCTTCTCGTCGTCGAGGTCGCGGGGCGCGCCACCGTCGCTGAGGTGGGCGAGCCGCTCGCGGCGGTCGTCGTAGTCGACCGAGCGTCGGTTGTCCGGGTCGACCAGCGACAGGTCCACGACCTCACAGCCCTGGTAGGTGTCCGGGACCCCGGGCACGGTCAGCTGCAGCAGCTTCTGGCCGAGCACGATCGTGCGGATGCCGTCGACGTTGTGGTCCACCGCGGTGTCGACCAGCGCACGCAGCACGCCGGGCCGGAGCGCGGCGCGGGCCAGGTCGAGCACCTTGCCCTCGTAGTCGAGGTCGGGGTCGAGCCACGACGTACGCTGCTTGGACTCCCGCATCGCCTTGGTCAGGTAGCCGGTCAGCCGCTCCTCCGCGACGTGGCCGACCCCGGCGAGCGTCTGCCAGAGCAAGTGGGCCGTGGGCGCGTCGACGCCCCGCTCCGCCGCGGCCGCGGCGAACTCCTCCGAGCAGCGCTCCCACGACTCCGCGTCGCCGGCCAGCGCGAGCAGCCGGGCCCGCACGTCCTCGCTGCGCTTGGTGTCGTGGGTGCTCAGCGTGGTCATGCCCAGCGGCCAGTGAGCCTGCTGGTGGTCGGCCCACGCGTGCAGCCCGTCGGCCGAGGCGTCGTCGAGGAGGCCGGGGTCGCCGCCCACCTCGTTGAGCGCGACCAGCCGGTGCCAGCGGTAGTACGCGGTGTCCTCGACGGCCTTGGCCATCACCGGTCCCCAGGTCTGCTGCAGGCGTACGGCGAAGTCGGCGCCCGCCCCGCCGCCGCCCCCCAGCGCGGTCGCCAGCAGCCGGTCGAGCTCGGGACCGAGGTC